>CBESWV010000077.1:0-15076 GCA_965533305.1 uncultured bacterium
ACGGTCACGGCTACGGTCGCTGTATCGGTCTCGATCCCCGGTTCTTTCCACTCCGGCCTTCCGGGTCGCCTGGCGTGGTGCCATTTGTTGTATTGTTCGGCTGTATACGTTCCGGCGAAGGTCATTCGTCGATGCCGATCAATGCAACGGGTGGCACCGGAGAACTTGTCACGTGAGTTCCTCGACCGGACCGTCGCATAAGTCCGCGGCCGCGAGAGCGGCCGCATGATTCACGACTCACGATTCAGCTCAGAATCACACCCCGACCCGAGTTCTCGATGAAGTCGAGCACGATATCGACCTCGGGCTGTCCCGCGAGTTCGGCCTTGGCCTGAGCCAGAGCTTCGGTGGTCGTGATCTTGGAACTCCTCAGTAAACGCCAGAGTCGCTTCAGAGCCTGTCGGCTCTCGTCGGAGAACCCCTTGCGCTCGAGACCAATGGTGTTGGGTCCGTAGCACTTGGGAGGTCGGTTCCCGGTGGTGTTCATGTACGGCAGGCAATCCTTGGCGGCGGCGGTGAAGCCACCGAGAAAGGCGTACCGCCCGACCCGCGTGAACTGGTGGATCGCACTGAAGGCACCGATGGTCGCATGGTCGTGAACATCGACGTGGCCGGCCAAGGTGGCGGCATTGGCGAAGATCGTCTTCGAGCCCACGTGGCAATCGTGAGCGATGTGGACATAGGCCATGAACAGACCGTCGTCACCGATAGTGGTCAGACCGCCACCCCCCGGAGTTCCTCGATGGATCGTCACAAACTCGCGGAAGGTGTTGCCGTCGCCGATCTCCAGAAAGGTCTTCTCGCCCGCATACTTGAGATCCTGTGGTTGCGCACCAACCGAGCAGTGGCTCTCGAACCGGTTGCCCGCGCCGATGGTCGTCCAACCGGTGATCCGGCTGTAGGGACCGATTCGGCAGTCCCTGCCGATCGTGACCTCGCCGTCGATGATTGCAAAGGGTTCGACCACGACGCCGTCCGCGAGCTCGGCCCGGGAATCGACGATTGCGGTTGGGTGAATCTCGGTCGCCATCACTGCTCCATCAGAGCGGACATCATGTCCGCCTCGCACGCCAACTGACCATCGACCGTCGCCCGCCCATGGATCTTGGCAAACGTCCTCTTGATCGAAATGACCTCAATGTCGAAGATGACCTGGTCGCCTGGCACCACCGGACGACGGAATCGACAGTTGTCGATACCGGTGAAGTAGATCAGTTTGTTCTCGCGATCCTCGATCTGACTCAAGAGGAGGAAACCCCCGGCCTGCGCCATGGCTTCGACCAGCAACACTCCCGGCATCACCGGATGACCTGGAAAGTGTCCCGCGAAATGGGGCTCGTTGAAGGTCACATTCTTGATCGCCCGGATCGTCTTTTCACTCATCTCCAGGACTCGGTCGATGAGTAGAATCGGGTACCGGTGGGGCATCACTTCGAGAATGTCCTGGATGTTCTTCACGATTCTGGCTCCTCTGGGACCGTCGGTTCGAGTTCGCGCAGCCGTTTTTCGATTTCAACGACCTTTTTCCGCAGTTCGACCAAGCGGCCAAGGGCAGCCTGGGTCTTCAGCCACTCCCGCTGTGGTCGAGCGGGGAAGCCGGCTAGTACTCCACCTTCGGGAAAGGACTTCATGGCCGCCGATCGCGCGGTGAGGATGGTCTGATCGCCGAGTTCGAGATGACCGGCGGCCCCCGTCTGACCGGCAAAGACCGAGTGGTTGCCGACCTTCGTAGATCCCGAAATCCCCACCTGCGAGACGATCAAACAGTGTTCACCGACCTGGACGTTGTGCGCGAGCTGGACCAGGTTGTCGACCTTTGTGCCGCGCCCGATGCGGGTCTCGCCCATGGTCGCCCGATCGATGGTGGTGTTGGCCTGGATCTCGACGTCATCCTCGAGGACGACGATGCCGACCTGGGGTACCTTGTGATGGATCCCATCCACCGTCGCGAAGCCATAGCCGTCGGAACCGACAACCACTCCCGATTGGAGGATGCACCGGTCGCCGATGATGCAACCGTCCTCGACCACAACCCGCGGATGCAGATACACACCGCTTCCGATCCTGGCACCATCGCCCACCACGCAACCCGCGGCGATCACGGTACCCTCGCCGACGCTGCCCCCCCGACCGACCACAACCAGGGGTCCGATGCTCGCACCGTGACCGAGTTGGAGATCGTCGGCCACCACCGCGCTCGGATGAACACCGGGCTCTGCCGGCCGCCGCGGGTGGAAGATCTCCAGCGCCCGCGCAACGGCAAGATAGGGTTGGGCGCAGACCAGCAGGTCGCGTCCGGGCAGCTCATCCGCGCTGTGGACGAGAATCGCACCGGCACGAGACTCCGCCGCCTGGGCGACGTACTTGGGATTGTGCAGGAACGAGAGATGCTCGGCTTTGGCCAGGTCGAGAGGTCGAATCCCCTCCACCACCCGTTCACCATCACCGACCAGCTCCGCACCGAGACGGTCGGCGAGCTCGGCCAGGGAGAGTCGTAGGCTCAACGTCACTGGGTGGTGTTGAAGCGCCGAATGACCTCGTCCGTGATATCCACCGAGTCATCCGCATAGACCAGCCCGGACTGGAACTTGTTGAAGATGACAGTGAAGCCGCGCTCGGTTCCGACCTGGTTGATCACCGGGATGATCCGTCCCTCGAGACCACCGAGCTCACGGCGACGGGCCTCATCGAGCTCGCGCTCGGCGTCGTCCTGAAAACGCTGCAGTGCGATCTGTCCATCTTCCAACTGCTTGTTCATCTCGGCCAGACGTTCTTCGGAAAGCGTGAAGCGCTGCTTCGCCATCTGCTCCTGCAGTCCCGCAAGGGTCTGCTGCAGCACGCGCCCCTCGTCGACCTTGGCATCCTGCAGCTCCTTGAGCTTCTGCAGCGCCTGTTTACCCGGATCCGACTCGGTAACGACCCTTTGGACATCGATCACCGCGATGGTGAGCTCCTGCGCTGCCGCGGGCAGGGCCAGAGACAAGATGATCACCACGCATCCCATGAGAAGACTCGAACGTTTCATTGAAAACCCCCTAATCGGCCTATTCAGCCTAGTTGGACCTCGGTCAGAATGTCGTTCCGATGGAGAACTGGAAGTCACTCTTGTCCTCCTCCGGCCACGGATCGAGATTATACCCATAAATAAATCGAATCGGTGCTTGGAAAATGGGCAGAAGAACCCGCAGTTCGATCCCTGTGGTCCGCCGCCACAACGAGAAATCCCACCCCTGATTCTCGTGGTAGGTATTTCCCATATCGATGAAGTAGACCAGTTTGACCGGACCGCCGACGGCGAACTGTTGTTCCAGATTGATCTGCCAGTAGCGGTCGCCGCCCTCTCGGACCCCGGTGGGGCTGAGGAAATATGTGCCGTTCGCCCTCCTCGGCAGGACCGTGTAGTACGGGATGCCGCGCAGGGTTCGATCACCACCCAATCGATAGCGTTCGTAGATCGGAATCTCCGAATCGTTGTACGGAAAGAACATCCCGGTTTGAACGTTGAACGCGAAGATGAACTTCTGTTTCCGGTCGTATGGAAGCCACTTGGTGAACGCAATCTCCGGTTTGATGTAGTCAAAGTCGCCGCCGAGCGGACCGCCGGCCATCCTCAGACGAGCGCTGAACCGTTTCCCCTTGCTGGTATCGAAGGGATCATTCCGGTTGTCGATGGTAAACGCCGGGGTGATCGACGAGGTGCGACCGTCAAACTCTTCATAGTTCGGTTCGATGGGAACCGGCTCCACCGGTGGCACCCCGATCGGTGGGACGTGACCCCCGGTCGTGCCTCCCGGGGCCCCGAAAACCGACACCGCATACCTCGAACGGACGGCCTCAAACGAATAGACCGCGGTCAACGAAGTATAGGCCCGAAGTCCCGTTCCCAAAGACAGGGTGAACCCCGTCGTTTCTCGGAAGTAGTCGGCGACTTCCTGGTTGGTCTTGAAGATCGACCCACCGAGAAGAATCCGGCGATCAAGAAAGTAGGGTTCGGTGTAACTCAGGGTGTAGAAATCGGACCGACGACCGATCTGGAGCGACACTCCAAGAGTGTTGCCGCGACCCATGAAATTTCGAGTGTTGAACTGGGCCTGGGCAAAGACCCCGTCGAGCTCGGAGTATCCGGCGCCGAACTGGATATCGTTGCGCCCGACCTCCGTGCCCTTGACGTTGACGTTGACCTTTTTGTTCTCTTCGTCGAAATCGAACTCGAGGGGATCCTCCTCGAGCTTCCAAAATCCGAGGGCGTTGACCTTGAAGACCGAGCTTTTGAGAGCTCCCATGTTCATCCAGCTGCCCTCGACGATCCGGAACTCACGCCGCAGAACCTTGTCTCTGGTGTTCGGGTTGCCGACGAACTCGATCCGCCCGAGGTGGAAACGATCGCCCTCGAAAACATCGACCACAACATCCACGGCATGGTCCTTGCCTTCGACCCTTTCGAATCGTTCGTTCGCGTAGGCGTAGATATAACCCGAGTTCTGATAAAGCTCCGAGACCTTCTCCTTCGCCGAGTCAAACTCCTTCTTGCTGTAGGTTCGGCCGACCTTGACCTCGAAGAGCTGTTTCAGGGCATCCGCGTTGAAGATCTCCACGCCCTCGAGAGCAAGGGACTCGACGGTGTAGGCCTGTCCCTCTTCGACGGGGATGGTGACGTTCATGCGGTACTTCTTCCCGTCAAGGGTCTCAGCATCGGGATTCTTTGCGATCAACTCGAGAACCGGTTCCCCGATCTTGACATCGAGGTAGCCGTTGTTCATGTAGAAGTCCCGCAGATTGTCGCGGTCCGCTTCCCAGTTTTCACGGGTGTAGATGATCTTCTTGCCCCATTTGCGATAGAGATTGACCGCCTTGACCTCTTTGAGGGCCCCACGGAGCTTGCTATCGGAAAAGACCTCGTTACCGACAAAATCGATTTCATCGATCTTGATCTTCCCGCCCTCGTCGATGAGGAAGACCACCTTGCGTCGGTTTCGGCCCTCGTCCTCAATCTCATAGACCACCCGCGCCGATCTGAAACCCTCCTCGTCGTAGATCTCCTTGATCGCCGTTTGAATTCGCGAAAGAGCCGACAGCTTGAGGGGGACGTTGCGCGGAACATCGACGCCCTTTTCGTCGAGCTTGTCCTTCATATCCGAGGTACTGACCTTCTTGTTACCCTCGAAGACCACCGTACTGACAAACGGGCGCTCTGAGACGACGACGTAGAGCACGACCTCACCGTCATCCAATGTATCGGCTTCGATACGCACCGTTTCGAAGAGTCCGGAATCCCAAAGACGATGGAATCCCTCGGCGATGACCTCGGTATCGAGCGGGTCGCCCGCCTCGAGACCGAGGTAGTAGCTCACCGTATCGAGGGTGACGGTCACCCCACCTTCGATGATGACTTCGGCGATATAAACCTCATTGTCCTGGCCGCTGGCGGGGAGCGCGAGCCCAAAGACCAGCAGGATGATGAACACGACCACGGTCGCCCTCATGAGACCTCCTGGGGTTGGGCCTCGAGATCGATCACCGAGGCTTCGGGTCGATCATCGCCCATGCGGACCTGAATCAGCAACTTTTCGGTGGTTCGGTTGTCGATGAGCACATCCGCGACCGCATCCTCAACCCAGAGCTTGATGAGCCGGCGCAGCGGTCGAGCGCCGGCCTGGGGATCCAATCCGCACTGCTCAAACAACCACTTCGCCACATCGGGTTCGTATTCGAGCATCACTAGACGTCGAGAGAGATTCTCGACCGTCTCGTCGAGCAGCAACTCGGCCACCCGAAGCATGCTCTCTTCGTTGAGCGGTTCGAACACGATGATTTCGTCAAGGCGATTGACGAATTCCGGTGGGAAGTGTCGCTGCAGCTGCCGATCAACGATCTCGCGCAGCCGCGTCGACCCGAGTTCCCGCTCGCCGTCACCAAAACCGACGCCGTCTTCCGCGATGAAATCCCGACTGCCGAGATTCGAGGTCATGATGATCAGCGTATTGGTGAAGTCGATGACATTCCCGAAGTTGTCAGTGAGTCGCCCGTCCTCAAGGACCTGCAGAAGCAGGTTGTAGATGTCGGGGTGGGCTTTTTCGATCTCATCGAGGAGGATGACCGAGTACGGATTTCGCCGTACCTGTTCCGAAAGCTGTCCGCCCTCCTCGAAACCGACATAGCCCGGAGGCGAACCGATGAGCCTTGAAACAGTGTGCTTTTCCATGTACTCCGACATGTCGAATCTGAGGAGATGGCGTGCGTCCTGGAACAAAAAGGCGGCGAGCTGTCTCGCGACCTCGGTCTTGCCGACACCGGACGGGCCGAGAAAAATAAACGACCCGATGGGCCGATGAGGACTGGTCACACCGAGTCGACTACGGCGGATCGCCCGGGAAAGCGCCTCGATGGAGTCGTCCTGACCGACCACCCGCTGGCGGAGTAACTCCTCCATGCGCCGCAACCGATCCGCTTCATCCTCCTTGATCGAGGTCACCGGAATCCCCGTCCACGACGCCACAACTTCTTCGATGTCGTCGCGGTTGACGGTGACCTCTTCCGGAGAATTCGCGGCGTGATTCTCGAGCACTTCGAGCTCCTCGCGCAGACGGAGTTCCTCCTCACGAAGCTCGACGGCGCTCTCGAAGCTCTTGTCCGAAATCGCATCCTTCATGCCCCGGACCGCATCGCGGATCTCGCGTTGCACCTTCCTCAGGGATGACGATGACGAAACCTTTCGCAGTTTGACTCTGGCGCCGGCCTCGTCGAGCACATCGATGGCCTTGTCCGGGAAGGCGCGGTCGGTGATGTAGCGCCCCGAGTGGATCACTGCCGCGTGGACCGCACCATCGGTGTAGTGGACGCCGTGGAACTCCTCGTAGCGACTCTGGACGCCGCGCAGGATCTTGATCGTCTCCTCATCGGAAGGTTCTCTCACGGTCACCGCCTGGAACCGCCGCGAAAGCGCCCGGTCCTTTTCGACGTACTTGCGGTACTCCCGCACCGTGGTCGCCCCGACGCAGGTGATCTCGCCCCGTGAAAGCGCCGGTTTGATGATGTTCGCGGCATCGAGGGAACCTTCAGCCGATCCGGTGCCGATGAGCGAGTGGATCTCGTCGATGAAGATGATGATCTCCGCGTGATCCTGGATCTCCTTGAGCAGGCCCTTGAGCCGCTCTTCGAACTGGCCCCGATACTTCGTTCCCGCGACCAGCAGCGAGAGATCAAGGGCGAGGATTCGGCGGTTCGCGAGCGACAGGGGCACCGAACCCTCGACGATCCTCGTCGCCAGACCTTCCACGATGGCGGTCTTCCCGACTCCGGATTCGCCGAGGAGCAGCGGGTTGTTCTTGGTCCGCCGGCTGAGAATCTGGATCACTCTCTCGACTTCGGTGTCGCGTCCGATGAGGGGATCGAAGCCGCCGTCGATGGCGATCTGATTGAGATCCCGCGAGTACTCGACGATGTGCGGCATGGCGCTCGCCGACGCCTCGGCCTCGAGTTCGTGACCCCGGCGAATCACTTCATCCCGCAGCTGATAGAGTTCGAACCCTCTGGCCGTCAAATACTTGGCGGCGTTGGATACCTCGATTCTCAAGAGTCCAAGAATCAGGTGCTCGGTACCAACCCGACCATGGCCCATGCTTTCGGCCTCGTGAACCGAATATGCGAGCACTTTTTTTGTCTCCTCCGCGAGGGGGAGATCGGGACTTGTGCTGACCGGTTCCAGGGCGAGGGTATCCCCGAGAAGTTCATCGCGGAGTTCGCGCACATCGATCCCAACCGACTCGCAGAGATCCACCAGGGTCTCGTCGGCTTCGCGCAGCATCCCGAACAACACATGTTCGGTCGCAATCTGGTGACTCGCCGCACGAGATGCCTCATAGCGGGCAAAAAAGAGCGCACGACGGACGTTTTCGTTAAATCGTTCGAACATTTACTGATAATTCGGACCGCTGTGCAAGGTGGAAACTCGGTCGCACCTGCGGGCCATCTCCTCGTTATGGGTCACTATAATTGATGTCAGACCCACCTTCAAATGAAGCTCGGTCACCAGCTCGAACAGGCGCTCGGCGTTGTCACGATCGAGGTTGCCCGTCGGTTCGTCCGCGAGCAGGAGTTTTGGTCCCATGACCAGCGCGCGAGCGACCGATACCCTTTGTTGCTCGCCTCCGGAGAGCTGATCCGGAAAGTGAGACTTGCGCTCTGCCAGACCCACCGAATCGAGAAGCTCGGCTGCTCGTTCGCGGGAACCACGGCTGCCCTCTCCGGAGATCCGCAGTGGCAGTGCCACATTGTCGAGAGCATCGAGCTCGTCGAGCAGGTGGTGGTGCTGGAAGACAAAGCCGATGACACGGTTCCTCATCTCGGCCCGAGCGGCGCCATCAAGCCCATCGGTGAGAACCCCGTCGAGGACGATGCGGCCCTTTTCCGGTCGATCAAGCAAGCCGATCAGGTGGAGCAGAGTGCTCTTGCCCACGCCCGAGGGCCCGACCACCGCAACCATTTCGCCGGTTTCCACGACGAGGTCGAGATCCCGAATGACCTCCAGGCGGGTCAGATCCGATCCAAACCCCTTGGTGAGCCCCGTCGCCTGGACCATCAGGCCGCCTTCACTCATAGCGCAGGCCCTCCGATGGTTCGCGTCGGGCGACCATTCTCGCCGGCAGCCAGGTGGCGAGCACCGCCAACCCGAGGGCGACGGTCACGACGAGACCGACGGTCATGGCATCGACGCTGAACGGCACTGCCGTAACCATGAAAACACCACTCGGGAGTTCGAGAGCGCCGGTCCGGTCGAGGACGATCGAGAGCGCGCTTCCCAGTGCGGCGCCGGTCACCGAACCGACAAGGCCGATGGCGATTCCCAGAACGAGGAAGAGCCGGCGAAGCGATCGCGGCGTAAAACCGAGACCCGCCATCACCGCGAGATCTTTGCGTTTTTCGGCGGCCACCATGGCCACGTTGCAGAGCAGATTCAGGGCCGCCACCACCAACATGAGCCCGACCGCGACAAAGATCATGATCTTCTCCAGGGCGAGGGCGGTGAGGAGAGGCCGGTGGAGCTGCTCAAGCCCCGCCACCCGAAGTGACAACCCATGATTGTCGAGGATTTCGCGGGTGCGCTGACCCAGAGACCACGGGTCTCCGGGATCCCGAAGCTCGAGGACCTCGACGACCGGTTCGCCCCACAACAATCGCTGGGCCGTCGCGATGGGAAGGATCACCTCGCCCGACTCGCTGCCCGGTTCAGCAGACGTCACCCGTTCGACCTCGGCACGGATTCTCACCGGCAGGGGCCCCATGGGTGTCAGCCGTTGGCGGGCCGAGATCACCTCGAGGCGATCACCGGGTCCGACTCCCAAACGGCGGGAGATGAGGCGATCCGCCATCACGCTCTCGGTGTCAGAGCGGCCGATCACCGATGCCGGAACGGCATCGGTGTCCGAGCTGACGAGGCACGTGCCCCTCACGACCTGGACGATCTCCACATTGCCGAGTTCGCCTTGCAAGAGCGAGGCCAGGTTTTCCGGGTCGGCGATGCGCCGGCCGGTTTCCGGCCAGACCTCAGCATGGGCCGCGTGGGCAACGATCTGGGAACGGATACCCGATTGGAAACCATCGAGGAGCGCCAGCGTCACCACCAGGGCAAAGACCCCGAGCCCAAGACCAAAGACCGAAATCAAGGTCACGGTCACAACGGGGGTCCATCGTCGATTCCCGACGAGGTAGCGGCTCGCCACATGAAGTTCGGCGCCAAGACTCATCGATCCCTAGGAATCGCGCAATCGCAACTGCGGGAAGAGGATCACGTCGCGGATCGACTGCCGGTTGGTCAGCAGCATCACCAGACGGTCGATGCCGATGCCCTCGCCGCCGGTGGGCGGCATTCCGTGCTCCATGGCGAGCACGAAATCCTCGTCGAGCAATCCTCCGGTGGCGGCAACCTGCGCCTCGAGACGCCGCAGTTGTTCGGCTGGATCGTTGAGTTCGGTGTACGCGTTCGCCACTTCGAGCCCGCCGATGAAGAGTTCGAACCGCTCAACGACATCCGGGTTGTCGGGCTTCGACTTGGTCAACGGGGAGATTTCTCTCGGATAATCCATGATGAAGGTCGGGTTGATCATCTTCGACTCGGCGGTCATTTCGTAGAGCTCCTCGAAGAGCTTGCCGTCCGATCGCTCTTCGATGCGCTCGACGCCAACCTTCCGGGCGGCCGCCTCCATCCGTTCACGGCCGGCGAGATCCTCCGGCGTGAGATCCGAGTACTCTAAAATGGCGTCACGCATGGTGAGACGCCGCCACGGCCGCGAGAAGTCAATGGTCTCGTCGCCCCACGGCAGCTGCAGACTCCCCACCGCGTCCTGGGCAACGGTGGTCACCAGTTCTTCGGTGAAGTCCATGAGCAGTTCGTAGTCGGCGTAGGCCCAGTAGAACTCGAGCATCGTGAACTCGGGGTTGTGGCGGGTCGAAATCCCCTCGTTGCGGAAGTTCCGGTTGAGCTCGTAGACCCGCTCCATGCCGCCGATGATCAATCGCTTGAGGAAGAGCTCCGGAGCGACCCGGAGATAGAGATCGAGATCCAGGGTGTTGTGGTGGGTCACAAAGGGTCGCGCGGACGCACCCCCGGGGATCGGCTGCATCATCGGGGTCTCAACCTCGATGAAATCCGCGTTGTCGAGGAAGCGGCGAACACCCGATACGATCCGGCTCCGGGTCTCGAAAACCTCTCGCGACTCCGGATTGGACAGCAGGTCGAGATACCGCTGCCTCGCCCGCGCCTCACGATCCGCCAGACCGTGGTACTTCTCCGGCAGCGGTCGAACCGACTTGGCGAGCACCGTCAGCTTGGTGACCGCAACACTGAGTTCGTCGCTCCGGGTCCTGAAGACCCTCCCCTCGACACCAAGGAAATCACCCAGGTCGAGGAGTTTGAACGCCTTCCACGAGATCTCGTCGAGATCATCGCGGCGCAGATAGAGCTGAAACTGCTCCGCCCCGTCGGAGAGATCGACAAAGGAGACCTTGCCGTGACCGCGGACCGCCCTCAGCCGTCCGGCAAGCCGAACCTCGGGTCTTCCCTCCTCAAGCGCTTCGGAGGTGGTGTCGGCAAAGCGACGTTTGGCGTCTCGAATGGACTCTTCCACACGATACCGGGTGGGATAGGGTTCAAGGCCAAGTTCACGAAGCTCGTCGAGCTTTGCGAGCCGGTTGGCGATCAACTGTTCGATGGGCTGGTTGGTGCTCTCCACACGACCTCCTGTGGGCGCGTGATTGTACCATGGCGATTCGCCCGCGGCGAATTGCTAAGGAATTATATTTCAGTAGGTTATCAACGTTTCCGAGGACGCCTCTCCGAGGCTCGTCCGGTCCGCGGTGGAGTTTTCTTTGATGACGCGGGCGCTTTCTTCCGAACCCGCTTCGGCGGGGCGGGTTTGGGCTTCCGTCCTGCGGCGCGGCGCAGCTCCTTGACCTCGTCGTCGGTGAGCATCCGGAAATCGCCTGACCGGAGGCTGCTGTCCCTCAATGGTCCGATGGCCGAGCGACGGAGCCGTTGGACAAGGCGTCCCGCGCGGTAGAAGAGCTGACGCACCTCGTGAGTTCGTCCTTCGGTCACCTCGACTCGCCACCAGGTCGACGTCCCGCCCGCACTCTTTCGAGCACGCTCGGCCGAGAGGGGTTTGACGTGGTGGCCGTCAATGCTCGCGCCCGCACGAAGCTGGCGGATCTGGGCTTCATCGAAATCGCCCCGGATCTTGACCATGTACTCCCGCACGACTCCGTAACGAGGTTGGGTCACCTTGGCGGCCAGGTCGCCGTCATTGGTGAGCAGCAGCAGACCCTCCGACTGGAAGTCGAGTCGACCGACCGGGAAGACCCGCTCCTTGACGATGGGCCGGACCAGGTCGATGACGGTTGTCCGCTCTTCGGGGTCATCGCAGGTCGTCATCACCGCGCGGGGCTTGTAGAGGAGCACATAGCGGTTGGGCTCCGCGGGTTTGAGCCGCTTTCCTTCAACCTTGATGTGATCGGTAGCGGGATCGGCCTTGTCGCCGAGAGCGGCGACCTTGCCGTTGACCACCACCAAACCTTCGCTCACCATTCGATCCGCCTCGCGGCGGGAACACAGACCCGAGCGGGCAATCAGCTTCTGAAGTCGTTCCTTGGCCATCATTCCTCCGATGCTGCCGGGCAGCGGGACGTTCCGCCTCTCGGCGGGGAGCGAGACTCTATCACAGGGAGGGGCGGAGCCCCTTCCCTCCGCAACCGGTTCATGGATAATCAGAACAACGATGAAACCGCAAAGCCCCTCAATCCTCCACGACGACCCCCTCCTGCGTCGGGTGTGGGAGCAACTCGGCCGTCCATCGCGATGCTATGTCACCGGCGGCTATGTCCGAGACAAACTTTTGGGCCGACCGAGCAACGATCTCGATCTCACCATCGAATCCACCGCCGAGCAAGCCGGAGAACCGGCGCGAAGGCTCGCTGGCGCCCTCGGTGTCCGCGCTCATCTCCTCGGATCGGCGCCGCATCGAATTTGGCGCATCGAGACTCCCGCTATCAAGATCGAACTCTGGCCCCTCGGCGAACTGACCGCCGATGAGGACATCCGCCGGCGGGACTTCGGCTGCAACGCCCTCAGCTGGAAACTCCCCGATGGCCCGCTCGTCGATCTCGTCAGCGGAATGGAAGATCTCAACCGAAACCGGCTGCGAGCAATCTCCCGGGCCAACCTCGAATCCGATCCCGTCCGGCTCCTCCGCGCGCCACGGTTTCTTGCTCAACTCACCGACTTCGATCTCGATGAACGGACGCGATCCTGGATCCGCGGTCTCGCGTCATTTCTGACCGAGGCGCCCCGCGAGCGAGTCGGTCAGGAGCTACTGATCATGCTCCGAGGCCCGGCGGCATCTCGCGGGCTCTCCGAATGTCTCAAACTCGGGCTGTTTGTTCCGGCGGCCCCGGGGTCCAGCCGAGTTGACGTATCGTGGCTGCTCGCAAACCTCGATGCCGCGGATGCCCTGAACGCCCGCCACAACGCCGGCGGGACGCCCGCAAGGGGACGATCCGGGAATGGAGGGGACACGGGGCGGCTGGCCCTCCTCTTCCGCGCCTGGGGTCTCCCCGCCGAACGCGATCTCGCCCCATACGCCTGGCCGAAGCCGGTTCGCGAGAACGGACTGCGCGCTGCCCGACTGCTCGATGAGGCGCGAGAGAGAGTCGATGCTCCCGCCGCAGACCGCCGCGAGCTCGCCTGGCGCGCCGGCTCGGCCTTTCCCGCCCTCATCGCCCTCGCCTCCGCGTGCGAGCCGGACCGATCCGGCTGGCGCCGATGGTGGCGGCAGTGGGCGCGC
Organism: uncultured bacterium; assembly: GCA_965533305.1. Classification (GTDB taxonomy): domain Bacteria; phylum Acidobacteriota; class Thermoanaerobaculia; order Thermoanaerobaculales; family Sulfomarinibacteraceae; genus JAHECW01. The sequence goes on from CBESWV010000077.1 coordinate 13,335, forward strand.
GATCCAGTGGCGTTCACCGACCCGCAACCGCTTCTTTCCGGGTTGGAGATCTCCGAAATCACCGGCATCGAACCCGGCCCCAAGCTGGGTGAAATCGTCAATGCCCTGCTCAAGGCGCAGGTCCGTGGCGAGGTCCGGAGTCGCGGCGGCGCCGTGCGGTGGATTCGCAGGCGCATGCACCGGTAGCGCAATGGGAGGGGGGACGGCCACAGACACAGTCCGCTGACGGCTTTCTGCTCACTCTTTCCGGGCTATCATCAATCGACCGGAAAACGGGGGTGCCATGCCGCCAGTCCTAGCCGTTCTTGCCTGCTTCGCCGTCTACATCGTCGGCTATGTCTTCTATTCGCGGTTCCTCGCGACAAAGATCTTCGCCCTCCGGGCCGACCACCCCACCCCGGCCCACACCATGGAAGATGGGATCGACTATGTCCCGACCCACAAGATGGTGCTCTTCGGTCACCACTATGCCTCCATCACCGGGCTGTCGCCCATGCTCGGTCCGGCCATCGCGGTGATCTGGGGTTGGTTACCCGCCATGCTCTGGGTGGTCTTCGGATCGATTTTTATCGGCTGCGTTCACGACTTCGGCGCGCTGGTGGTTTCGACCCGTGCGCGAGGGATGTCCATAGGCGCCATCGCGGAGAGCCTCATGGGCAAGAGAGCCAAGTCGTTGATGCACGCCATCATCTTCTTCGCCATCGCCCTCGCCATGGGAGTCTTCGCTTATGTCGTCGCCCTCCTCTTCTCGGCCGGTTCGACGCCGGAAACGACCTACTACCCCGAGGCGGTCGTCCCGTCCGCATTGATTCTCCTGCTCGCGCTGACGATCGGTTGGTTGGTGCGACGCAAGGGCTACAGCCTCTGGACGCTCATCTCCATCGCCTTCGTCGTCACCCTGGTGGTGGTCATCGCGTCGCCGATGATGCCGGTGAAGTGGGCCTCGGTGGGCGGTTGGACGTGGATCCTCCTCGCCTACGCCTGGTTGGCATCGGTGCTGCCCGTGTGGTCCCTGCTCCAACCGCGGGACTTCCTCAACTCGTTGCTGCTCTACCTCGGACTCGGCCTCACCTACATCGGGTTCTTCGTCCTGAGGCCGGAGTTCGCCTCGCCGATCATCGACACCCACCCCGAGGGGGCGCCTCCCCTCTATCCCTTTGTCTTCATCGTCATCGCCTGTGGCGCGGCGTCGGGCTTCCACTCGCTGGTCTCCTCCGGCACCACCGCCAAACAGCTCGACCGCGAAACCGATGCCCGGCCCATCGGCTATGGCGCCATGGTCGGGGAATCCTTGCTCGGGCTCGCCTCGGTGATCGCCTGCACCGCCGGTTTTGTCTCGGTCGGGGCATGGAAAACCCACTACCACGACTGGGGTTCGATCCAAGGCCTCGGTAACTCCATGAGCGCTTTCATTGAAGGTTGCACCCGCTTCGTCGCGACCCTCGGCATCCCCGAGGCCATGGCCCGCAATCTGATCGCGGTTGTGGTCGTGAGCTTCGCCCTCACGACCCTGGACTCAGCGACCCGGCTGCTGCGCTACAACATTGAGGAGATCGGCGCCACCTTGCGGATCCGGGCGCTCGGCAACCGCTATCTGACCTCGAGTCTGGCGGTGGGCGCCATCTCATTCTTTGCCTTTTACAAGATCGACGGCAAGTCGGCCGGCCTCGCCCTCTGGCAGCTCTTCGGTTCGACCAACCAGCTGCTGGCCGGGCTCGCGCTGCTGGTCATCTCGCTCTACC
>CBESWV010000078.1:0-15027 GCA_965533305.1 uncultured bacterium
CCTGTGGAAGACCGATCTGCGGATCTTCAACCCGGGGACCGAACAGGTGATGGTGCTTCTCGAGTACCTTCCCGAGGACACGAACAACAACCCGAACCAGGGTGTCATCCACAACCGAAGATTCATTATCGAGCCGCTCGGCACCGAGGTCTTCGATGACATCGTTCAACAGATCCCCGGTCTTCAGGGCGACAACAACAAGGGCTCGCTCAGATTCACCTATGGCGAGGGGACCGAAGTCACTCCGATCATCATGTCCCGGACCTTCAACGACACCCCCGATGGGACGTTTGGCCAGTTTGTTCGTGCGGTGCCGGTGTTGGAGAACGATCTGGACTTCCTGCTGCTCACCGGGCTTTCCGAAAACCTCTATTCGCGGACAAACCTGAGCCTCGCCAACTTCTCCAACCAATGGGCGGGTGGCGTGACCATCAGCGTGCTCAACGACGGCGGCGAGATCATCGGCGATCCGGTGGAGGTTGGAATTCTGCCCAACAGCACCACCCAGATCGTGAGGATCGCCGAACAAGCCGGGATCTTCACCGATCTCGACATCTACTCGCTCTATGTCTTCACCAACGGCAATGACATCGCGGTCAGCGCCTCGGTGGTCGACAACGCCACCGGTGATCCCGTGCATGTCGAGTCGGTTGATCAGACGGGGACGACATTCTGGTTGCCCGGTGTGGCGCGTCTCGCGGGGGCCAACGACTCGGATTGGCGCTCTGACGTGACGTTCTTCAATAACACCATGGAGCAGATGGCAACCGATGTCACCTATATCTCCTCGCCGGACAGCACGCCCATCGGGATTCCCGGGTTTACACTCTATCTGGCGTCGGCCAACGCGGGCTACTTTGCAGATCTGCTTGGGGGCTCCATGCTTCCACCCGGGGTCGAGTCAAAGGGCCATCTGGTCGTGAAGAGCATCGATGGATCGCCGTTGCCGCAGGTGGTGGGCAAGACCTACAACGTCGATGCCCATGGCGGAACCTTTGGACAGAACCTCAAGCTCTTCGGAGAGTCGGATCTGATCCATTTCGGTGGATCCGGCTATATTGCCGGTGTCTCGAACTCCTCGGACAACAATACTGGATTCCGCACCAACGTCGGCGTGCTCAACACCAGCGAGGACAACACCGCGACCATCAACATTCACATCTACGATGTCGATGGACTACGGGCAGGTGGGCTTCTCGGTCTTCAGATAGGTCCGAATGTCTTGGTGCAGGGCAACGTCTTCGATATCGCCTTCCTGGGCAACGAGGACATGAACGGTTCGGTGAGGATCGAGGTCCTTTCCGGCGGGCCGGTGGCGGCCTACGCCTCGGTGATCGACAACGGGACCCAGGATCCCATCCTCGTTCCCGCCGTGATTCTCAGGGGAGCACCGGCCAACTAGCATCAACAGTGCGGGTTCAACCCGCGAGAACATCAAGGGCGGCCCGACGGGGTCGCCCTTTTTATTCGCTGCTATGAGCGAAGTTCGACGGTCAAACGCCCAAGAGACGCGGGTGCTACAAGAACGCAGGGCCCTTTGTAGCGCCGACGTCCCGTCGGCGATGGTGGCGCGGATGAACGGCCAATCGCCCACGGGACGTGGGCGCTACAAGATCGCATGGTCCTTTGTAGCGCCGACGTCCCGTCGGCGATGGTGGCGCTGATGAACGGCCAATCGCCCACGAGACGTGGGCGCTACAAGATCGCATGGTCCTTTGTAGCGCCGACGTCCCGTCGGCGATGGTGGCGCGGATGAACGGCCAATCGCCCACGGGACGTGGGCGCTACAAGATCGCATGGTCCTTTGTAGCGCCGACGTCCCGTCGGCGATGGTGGCGCTGATGAATGGTCAAACGCCCACGAGACGTGAGCGCTACAGCGCCAGGTCAATGACGTGATGGGATGCGGGACAAAAAAACCGGCGCTGCATGGTTGCAGCGCCGGTTGCAGATGTCAGTTTGGATCGATGACCTAGAAGACATCTCCCGCATCGAGCCTGGCGCTGTCATTGGGGTTGATGAAGACCCCGAGATCCAACGGACCGACGGTTTGGGCGGTGATCTTCGTGACCCGGACATGGCCGTTCTCGACACCGGTCAGATCGATACCGTCAAGCAGGACCTGAGCCGGGAGGTTGAGCCCGTCAACATCCTGCCGTTTCAAAAAACGATAGCGGATGCCCTCATCGGTCACCGCGCGGAATTCATCAGGCGGCAGGAACTCCGCCCCGAGAACGAGGTTGTCCGCGCGGCTGACAAAGACTCTCCACGTCGTCAGCATACTGGGGGCGGTGAAGAAATCCGGTTTGAAGTTGACCTCAATCACCCAGGCAGGCGTGCCGTCGAAACTCCCCTTGGTGACCAAGCCGAGCATGACGCCGTCCATTCTCAGGGAAAAGGGCAGCATCAACGGGAAGATCGTCTGTCGGATGTTCCCCGCCGCCATGCGCGGCGTCTGGGGCCGGGTGTCGACCTGACCCTGGATCATCGCCCAGCCGGTGTCGTTGTTGAGCGCGAGAGAGATGTTCCCGCCGAGTTCGAAGCGGATATTCTCCAGGCGACCACCGTGAAGGACCGCAGTCAGGTCCTTGGTCTTGTTGCTGCCGTCCGAGGCGGTTTCTTCGTCATGGATCGCCAACTGAAGCATATCGTGTTGCTTGAGTGTCGACTTGGTTTCTGCCGCCGAGATCGCGCGCTCGACAACGGTCTCCGCGGCGAGGGTTTCGGCCGATCCCAGACTCGGCACCGCAATGAGGCCGGCAACCAACAGCGGTATGATCGAGCGTTGTTTCATCGTTCTCTCCTTGGTGGAGGAGCCAAGGCTGCGTCCCCCTGATTGATCCCGAGCATTATAGGGCGAGAGAGATCGTTCAACACCAGCCGTTACAGGGTGTTTACAGCCGGACTCGGCGGCTGATCGGATGCGCCACGGTTGTGGTATCTTTCGCTCCATCATGCCTTTGAGCTCAGGGAAACCTGCCGTCATCGTTCGCGACGTGCACAAGTGGTACCGGATCTATGCGTCGCCGACTGAACGGATCAAACGTGTCTTCGGACGTCGGAGCCGCCACCTCGACGTTCAGGCGCTGGACCGCATCAACATCGAGGTGGTCCCGGGAACCGCCGTCGGAATCATCGGCGAGAACGGCGCGGGAAAGTCGACGCTGATGAAGATCATCGCGGGCACCACCAGCCCGACGGTGGGGACCATCGAGGTGAACGGCACGGTCGCCGCCATCCTCGAACTCGGCGCCGCCTTCCACCCGGAGTTCTCCGGTCGCGACAATGCGGTTCTCTACGGCGCTCTGATGGGTCTGACTCGAGAGGAGATGGAAAGCCGTCTCGACGATATCTTCGCCTTTGCCGAAATCGGTGCTTTCATCGAGCATCCGGTCAAGAGCTACTCCACCGGGATGGCCATGCGGCTCGCCTTTGCGGTCGCCACCCATGTGAACCCCGATGTCCTGGTGGTGGACGAGGCGCTCGCGGTCGGCGATGGCTATTTTCAGAAGAAGTGCGTCGACAAGATTCTCGAGATCAAGGGTCGGGGGACGACCATCGTCTTCTGTTCCCACGCCATGTACTACGTGACCATGTTCTGCGATCGCGCGCTCTGGATCGCCAAGGGACGAATCGAGCGTGACGGCTCGGCCCAGGAGGTGGTTGAGGCCTACGAGGCGCACCTGCAATTGAGGGATATTCGCCGCGTCGGATCGAGCCACAAGGAGGCCGAGCCCGGACGCGAGGCCGCGACCCAGGGCAAGCAGGTGGGACGAATCACATCGGTGATGCCGGGTGGCCGCACGTCCGATCTACCCGTGACGATCGACTCGGGAACGGAACTCGCGATTGATGTCGAGTTCACCAGCTCCAATCCCGACGAGCCCTTTCACCTCGGGATAGCGCTCGACACCCTCGACGGGAGGTGCGTGCTGGCGGCGTCGACCAAGCGTGACGGCGCCGACCCGATCACGGGCGAAACCCGGTATCACACAAGGCTCCGGGTTCCGTCGCTTCCCCTCGCTTCGGGGACCTTCCACATCTACGCCTTCCTCCTTGACGAGAGCGGGCTCTACACCCACGATCAGGTGATCGTCACCGAGGCCGTGCGCTTCGAATCCCCTGAGTGGACGCCGTCGTTGATCGATGTCGAGTACCACTGGGAGCATCTGTGAGCGAAGGCTCGGGTCTGCGGATTAACTATTTCCTGGAAGACACGGCTCTCTTCGGCGGCGTCAAGGTCGTTTTTCATCATGCCGATCTCCTGCGCCGGGTCGGGCACCGGGTGAGGGTCGTCAGCCGCGGACCTCGGCCCGAGTGGTATCCCACCGGCGAAGGTTTTTACAGGGTCCCCGACTTTTCCCCGACGCATGTGCCGGACGCCGATCTCCACGTGGCGACCTTCTGGACCACCCTCGAAGCGGCGGTGGCCCAGCCGTCGGGTCAGGCGGTCCATTTCTGTCAGGGTTTCGAGGCCGCCCTCGAGCACAATCGCGATGAGCATCCCCGAATTATCGAAGCCTACTCGCGGATCGTGCCGACCTGGGCTGTCTCACCCCACCTCGCCGATCTCAATAGGGAGCGGTTTCATCGGCCCGTCAATATCGTTCCCCCTGCACTGGAACCCTTCTGGATGCCGCAGCACCGGGAGGCCCCCGGACGCGAACCGCGAGTCCTGGTTGCTCACCCGTTCGAGTTCTATATGAAGGGTGTCGACATCGCCCTGGAAGCGGTGGGACTCCTGCGCACCCGGGGTGTCGATCTTGCTCTCGTTCGGCTCTCCCAGTGGCCCCTCACAGAGTCGGAGCGCAAGCTGGTGCAGCCCGATGAGTTTCACCACCACATCAAACCGTCTGATGTGGCCTTCCTGCTGGGTGGCTGCGATCTGCTGCTTGCGCCTTCGTGGCCGTCAGAGGGATTCGGACTTGCCGTCCTGGAGGCCATGGCCTGTGGTCTTCCGGTGGTCGCCTCGAAGATTCCGTCGCACGAGAGTTTCGCCGAAGGGGCGGTGGAGATGGTGCCGGTCAAGGATGCCGACGCCCTTGCCGTTGCGGCCCAACGGATTCTCCTCGATGACAACGAGTGGCGGGCCTTCCGCCGGCTCGGTCTCGAACGGGCGCGGGATTTCTCGGAGGAGAAGGTGGCGGTGATTTTGGACCAAGCTGCACAGTGGGTTGCATCGGGAAGGTGGAAGACGAGGGAATGAAGATCTCGTTGATCGCCGTTTGCCACCACTCCTCAAAGGTCCTGCCGGACTGCGTCCGGAGCTTTCGCCGCCAGGCGATGGCCGCCGGGGTCGTGCCCGAGGTTGTTGTGGTCGAGCAGTCCGAGGACGATCTCGAAGCAACTGCGGTCGAAGCGAGTGAGCCGGATACGGTCATTCGCCAACCCAACAGAGGTTATGCGGCCGGCCTCAACACCGGCGTGCGGGTGGCGACGGGTGACATGTTCTTCCTCGCCAACCCGGATATCGAGTTTCTCAGCGGAAGTGTCCAAGCGTTGGTCGAAGCCGCCTCCGGTGGTGCGACGGTGGCCGGCCCCCAGCTTCTGTGGGATCCTGACGGCGGGACCTTCCTTCCGATCCCCGATGACCCGAGCCCACGTGCCGAACTGGTGCGAACACTCAACCGACGTTGGCCCTCCCTCCGCGCCCTCGAGCGCGTCGTCGAACGGAGTTGGGCGGTGTGGGCGGCCGAAAAACCCTGTCGTGTGCCATCGCTCAGGGGTCCGTTGCTGGCGCTGGGTCGGGAGACTGCTTCGAGGCTCGGACCATTGGATGAGGAGTATTTCCTCTACTACGAGGAGACCGAGTGGTTGTGGCGGGCGCGTCGAGCCGGCGCTGAATTGGTTGTCGCCCCGAAATCACGGGTGGTCCACCGCTGGGGACATTCGACGCGAAGGAACAGCGAGAGCGTGGCCATCGAGCAGCGGTCGCGGATCCGGTTCTTCGAGCGCAACTATCCGAGGCCGTATCGCGCCCTGCTCCGTCGCCTCGCACCGAAGACCGAGCCGACCGGTCTCGATTTCGCCGAGATTGCTCACCCGGCGGAAATCCCCGTCATCGAGACCGACATTTGGCTGGCCTCGCACGTAAACAGTATGCAGCCATCGATCGGAGGCCTCGGGACCTCGAAGATTCCATCGGCGATCGAAGAAATCGCGGGTGTCGATCGCTGGTACGCTGTGGTGGCGAGGCGCGTCAACTCAGGTTGGCGACTGCAGGGGAGATGGACGTGGCAGACCAGCTGAACGGTGCCGAACTGATGATCAGACCCTTTTGTCCGGGGGACGAAAGAGCCGTCAATGATGGTTTCAACCAGGCCTTCTCACTCGAGCGGAGCATCGACGAGTGGGCGTGGAAGTTCCCTCCCCAGGAGGAGGGTCGGCTCATCATGCTCGCCGAGATCGAATCCGATCTCCTCGCCCACTACGCCGGTGTTCCGGTGCGGTTCTCCATCGACGGACGCGAGTGGATGGCGGCCCAGATTGTCGATGTATTCTCGACCCGGGCGGCGCGCCGTGGATTCACCAGAAAAGGCGTATGGGTGCGGACCGTCGAGGCTTTCTTCGAGACCTTCGGAAGGTCCGGCCGAGCGGCGTTTTTCTACGGATTCCCGAGTCCACGACCGCTTCGGCTCGGGGTGCTCCAGCTTGGCTACGACGCCGTTGAGCCCCAGCCCATTGTCTATCTTTCACGCCCTTCCGGGGAGGCCTCTTCCAGTCGCCGGCGCCACTTCTATCGCGCCGAACTCGCGGCCGACTGGGAGCCGAGGCTGGACGATCTGTGGCGCCGGGTTCGACACTCGTATCCGGTGGCCGCCATTCGCGACGCTGATCGAGCGCTCCACCGGTTCGCGGGTCATCCCAGCGTTCACTATCACCGCTTCCTGATCTTCCCGCGACTCGGTCGGGCTCCGGTGGCCTTTGTCGTCTTTCGGACCGATGAGGGCCGGTGCCGCTGGGTCGATCTGCTCTGGGACCACCGCCATCCCGGTTCGCTGGAACTGGTCAATCATCTGTCCATCAACCTGGCCGCCCAGACCGGAGCCGAGCATGAAGAACTCTGGCTCAACGGCGACGCCGTCGGGCAGAAGCTGATCGAGGGGCGGGGATTCGTGCGAAGCGAGGTGCCCGGCCAACTGGTCATGGTGGCGCGAGCCTTCGATCCCGATCTCGATGTCACCAACCTCGACGGGCGTATCTATCTGACCATGGCGGATGCGGATCTGGTGTAGCGTGTGAGGAGTGAAGAGGTTAGGAGTGAGGCGTCTCACGGCTTTCCTTTCGGGTCCGACGTGGGCCTCTGCAATCATTAAATAGCGGATGCTGAGGTCTTTCGACCCTCGTCACCATCAGGCCGGCGAGACGCCGACCCTACAATAGGTCTCAGCCCTTTGTAGTGTCGGCGTCTCGCCGGCACAATGACCACAAGTCATCCGGAAAGACGGTTTTTGCATGAGGCTGATCTACTCACTCCCAACCTCCGCACCACGGTTGGCGAGCCTGGAATATTTCGGAACATCCCCCCTTCTGATACCCTTCCCTTATGAGTGAATCCACTACATGCGAGTTCTCGGTCGTGGTCCCTGTCTACAACGAGATCGGGTGCCTCGAACCCCTGGTGGAGAGGGTCCGCGGGGCGCTCGACAGTTCGGGTGTCGACTGGGAGCTGGTGCTCGTCGATGATGGCTCGACCGATGGATCCGGCGAGAAGATGGACGAACTCTCGGCAGCCGAAAACCGGATCCGGATCCTCCACTTCGAGGCCAATCGCGGCCAGACGGCCGGTCTGGACGCGGGGTTCCGTCACGCTCGAGGGCGCATCATCGGTCTGCTTGACGCCGATCTCCAGACCTTCCCGGAGGATCTGCCGCAGTTGCTTCACATCCTGCAGGAAGAGAATCTGGATGCGGTCGTCGGGATCAGAGCCGATCGAAAGGACACCGGCTGGCGCAAGTTCAGCTCCTGGTTTGCCAACGGAGTCCGCAACAAACTCACCCGCGAGGATATCGTCGACACCGGATGTCCCATCAAGGTCTTCCGGGCCGAAGCGATTCGTTCGGTGAAGCTCTTCACCGGGATGCACCGCTTTCTGCCGACGCTGTTGCGGATGGAGGGGTACTCGGTTCGCCAGGTGCCCGTGCGGCACGCCTCCCGGCTGACTGGATCGAGCAAGTACGGAACCCTCGACCGGGCGTTTTCGGGACTGCGGGACGCTCTCGGGGTGCGCTGGATGCAGGATCGGTCCATGAGGTGGAAGCTCAAGTGACGATCGATTGGAGCCGGTAGCGCATCGTATTGGCGGTGCTCTGCGGTCAGCACGTGACCGAAGTCGAGATCGTCCGTGACCACACCGAGAGTCTCCTGCGGATCAATTGGTCCGCGGGCGAGGCGCTTGCCGGAGCGCTGATGGATCGCAGGCGGATGTCGGGCGAAGAGGTACGCCGGCTGCTCGCGCCTCTCCTTCCATTGCGTTAGGAAACCCGTTCCCAGTCGGTCACCGCACCATCGGAGATCAGATCCTCGGTGCAACCATCACACCATCCCAACGAAATGGGACACGGATGCACACGGATATACACGGATTTTTCTCTAAGGTGGGATCGCCTCCTTCATCGACCATAGACTTCGTATGGTCTTTTTTGGATACCTGTTGGGTTCTCCCTTGATTTCGGAACGGATACACACCGCCGATTTGCCATCGCAATTGTCGGGAGGACCGCTTCCATCCGTTCCGAGATCAAAGAGACGTGGTCCCAGAGGCAGGTCGCCACGCTGCACGAGGTCGAATCTCTATCCGGTATCCGAACTCAACTCAATGAAAAATCTGTGATCATCCGTGAAATCCGTGTCCCATTTGACGGATGCTGGGTTCAGAGCCAGCTTCGGACGGCGCTGAAAATCTCCTCGAGGCCCTTTCTGAAGATCGGTTCGGGTGTCAACAGGCTGAGCACCAGGGTGCCGTCGCTCGGCAGATCAAAGAGAAAACCGGGCTGGACCGCGACTCCTCGCTCGGTCAGCAATCTGATGGCGATCTCCTCGTCATCGAGCACCGCAGGGAGTCGGACGAGTGCGCTCCAGCCGCCCCCAACCGGCGGCACGGTAACGGCGGGTTGTGAGATTGCCATTTCCCGGAGAATTCCGAGGTTGCTGCGGCACCGAGCCGCGATGGCGTCCCGCACTTTCTCCGATGCCGCCAGGATCTGCCCAGAGGCCAGAGCCACAGGAGTGCTCACCGAGAGATAGGCGTCGGCGATGTAGGAGAGACGATCGAGAGCCTCGTCGGCCAGCTCGTCGGGCCCGCTGACCACGATCCAGGCGAGCTTGAGCTGCGGCAGACCGGCGCTCTTGGACAGACCGCCGAGGGTGAAGGTCAGGACGTCCTTTCGGGTTACAAAGGTGTTGCGAGCTCCGGGTCCGCCATCGAGGGGAAACGGCAGGAAGACCTCATCGGCGATTAACGCCCAGCCGCGTTCACGACATCTCAGTGCGAGGGCTTCGGCGCTTTCGGGATGGACATAGGAGCCCGTTGGATTGTTTGGGTGAACCACGATCACCGCACGGGTGTTCTCGGGAGCGTTGTCGGTTGCGGTGAGAACGGGGCGCCAGTCGTCGTCGGGGTCGAGAGGTAGGGGATGAGTCGCGAGGCCGTCGAGCCGGCTGAGTTGATCGAAAAGGGGGTAGGACGGAGTCGGGATGAGAACCGTGTCTCCGGGATCGCAGAGAAGCTTGAAGAGCAGGCTGTAGGCCTCGGAGGTCGAGGCGGTCAGGATGATATTGCTCGGGTCGACAAGGACACGCCTGTGCATGTAGGCCTGGGAAATCGCTCGGCGCCCCTGGTTCGGCCCCAAGGGATCCGGGGAATAGCGAAGGCCGTTCGGACTCGATAGTTGGGAGAGGAGATCGTCGGGATAGGGGAAATCGCAGACGGTGGGGTTGCTGACGGTGAGATCCCAGGGGATCTCACCTGCGCGTAATCTCGCTTCTGCGAGACGGTTCGAGGCGAGGCTCTGGGGAATGCGTTTGGAAAAACTGACCACGGATCGGGTGGGGGTCAGAGCCCGAGGAACAGGATCGCCAGACCGGAGGCCGCGACCACGGTTCCCGCCAACGCGTGCGACCATCGTTCGAGACGACCGAGACGGAGCCGGTCAGCACCGGCGAGAGCGGCGGCGGTCAGGCTCAACATGGTCGCGAGCGTGACGATGGTGAAGACGACCGCCGTAGCTGCGGCCAGAGCCCAGTCACCACGACTCGCCGGCAGCACGAAGAGTGGGATCAACGGTTCGCACGGACCGAGGACGAAGATCAGGAACAAGGTCCAGAAGGTGAGATTCGAGCCCATCCCGTGCGCGTGATCGTGGGAGGCGTCGCCGTGCGAGTGGAGATGAACGTCACCGTGGTGGGTGTGGGTTTCGATTCCGCGTTTCTTGCGCAGAGCCTGCCGGAGGCCCCAGACGGCATAGGCCAACCCGAAGGCGACCAGTGCCCAGGCCGCGAGACCGCCGCGACCACCTTCGACACCTTCGATTTTGGCCACGGCCACGCCGAAGGCCACTCCCAAACCCCCGAGGAGGATGGATGAAGCCACATGACCGATGCCGCAAATTGCTGTCACCGAAAGAGTTCGGGCCATGGACCAGGAACGGGCGCGGGAGAGAACGATGAACGGGAGGTAGTGGTCAGGGCCGAGGAGGGTATGGAGGAACGCGACGCCGCCGGCGGCGGCGAGGACGCTCAGACTGAAACCGGTGATCTCCATTCACGACCCTCCATCGTGCACGCTTCTCAGAATATCGCGCACTCGCCGTATTACGCAAGTGAGTTTCGTAATACTGACGTCGCAGCGACGCTACAATCTCCCCATGTCTTCAGACCTCATTTCCGGCCAGCGACGTGCGCTCGAGGCCACGGGGTGTGAGCTTCGAACCGATGTCCTGACCCGCGTGCTCTACTCCACCGATGCGTCGATCTACAAGATCGAGCCCCAGGCGGTCGCGTTTCCCACGAGCGGAGAGGAAACCGGACGACTGCTCGCCGCGGCGGCTGACGCCGGGATCGAGATCACACCCCGCGGCGCCGGCACCGGGCTTGCCGGGGGCGCGGTGGGTTCGGGTCTCATCGTCGATCTGGCGAAAGGCAACAAGACCATTTCGGATCTCGACCTGGAGCGGCGGACCGTCAGGGTCGGACCGGGGGTGGTTCTCGATGGGCTCAACGCCGCCCTCGCTGAGCACGGTCTGTGGTTCGGACCCGATGTGGCGACCTCATCCCGCGCCACCATCGGTGGGATGATCGGCAACAACTCCTCGGGCGCCCACGCACCGGTCTATGGAACTACCGTCGATCACGTGGTCGCACTCGAGATCGCCCTCGCCGATGGGACCGTGACCTGGGTGGGTCGTGACCACGATGGTCTTGCCGAAATCCGCCGTCGCACCGAGGTACTGCTGGCCGAAAATGCCGACGAGATCAACCTGCGGATGCCGTCGGGCCTCGTCAAGCGGTGGCCGGGCTACGGCTTTGACGACGCGCTGCGATCGCCGGCCGATCTCAGCCGGTTGGTGACCGGGTCGGAGGGCACGCTCGCCGCTGTGACCGGTGCGGTGCTCTCGGTGGTCCCGCGGCCCCAAGAACGCGGCCTCGGGGTCGTTTTCTTCTCATCGATAGCGGACGCCATGCAGGCGGCGGTGGAGGTGGCCGAACTCGAACCGGCGGCGGTGGAGCACATCGACCGGATCCTCCTCGACCAGACCGTTGGTCAGCGAGCGTTCGGCGCCGCGCGCGATCTTCTCGGGCTCGATGATCGTCCATGCGAATCGCTGCTCCTGGTGGAGTTCTTCGGTGAGGTGGACGCGCGGCTCGCCGCCCTCGATGGGTCCGGTCTCGGTGACCGCCGGCTCATGCTGCCTGATCGCGAACGACAGCAGCTCGTCTGGGCGCTGCGAAAGGCCGGTCTCTCACTGTTGACGGGCCGTGCGGGACCGGCAAAGGCGACCGCCTGCATCGAGGATGTCTGCGTCCGATCCGATCGCCTACCGGCGTATGTTGCCGGGCTCGAGGCCATTCTTCGGCCTCTCGATCTCGTGGCCTCGTACTACGGTCACGCCGCATCGGGTGAGCTCCACGTCCGACCGGTGCTCGATCTCCACCGGGCGGAGGACATCGAGCGCCTGCGGCTCATCGCCGACGAAGTCTCGGCCCTGTGCCGTCAGTTCGGCGGATCGCTCGCCGCCGAGCATGGCGTCGGGATAGCCCGCACCGAGTTCCTCGAGGAACACCTCGGACCGAAGCTGACCGACGCCGCACGAAATCTCAAGAGCTTCTTCGACCCAAAGGGGCTCATGAACCCCGGAAAGATCGTCGATTCGGGCCGATTCGTCATCGACCGCGACCTCCGCCTCGGAGTCGGTTCGATCATCGCTCCCGAACTGGTGGGTGAGCTCGGTTTTGTCGATCGAGACCAGTCGTTTGTCGCCAACCTCGAGCAGTGCAACGGCTGCGGCGGCTGTCTAAAGGAAGCGCCGACTATGTGTCCGACCTTTGTCGCCACCGGGGACGAGGCCCACTCAACCCGCGGCCGGGCCAACACCATCCGCGCGGCTCTCGAGGGCCGTTTCGGCGCCGACTCCCTGGGCTCGCAGGAGCTGTCGCAGGTCCTGGCGAGCTGTCTGTCGTGCAAGGCCTGCCGCACCGAGTGTCCGTCCAACGTCGATCTGGCGGCGCTCAAGGCCGAGCTCTACGCGACTCGCCACGAGATCGATGGGGTCCCTCTCTTCGACCGCCTCGTGGCATCGTCCGATCTTCTCGGGCGAGTGGGCACGGCGATTTGGTGGATCGCCAATCCGGCGCTCGGTTTCGGCCCCATCCGCGCGGTCATGAAACGAACCCTCGGGGTTGCGGCCGATGCGCCGCTGCCACGCTTCACCCGGCACCGTTTCGACCGGTGGTTCCAGCGTCGGTCGGGACCGGCGCCGGGATCGCGCGGCCGGGTCCTGCTCTGGGATGACACCTGGACCCGGTACCACGAAGCCCGGGTCGGCCGGGCCGCGGTCGAGGTGCTCGAAGCGGTCGGATTCGAAATCGGTCTCGTGGAGGGTCGCCGATGCTGCGGACGACCCGCGGCGAGCCGCGGTCTTCTCGGCGAACTCCGGCGCCTCGGCGAACACAATCTGAATCTCCTCGCCGGCGGGTCCGAACCCATCGTTTTTTTAGAACCATCGTGTTATTCGGTCTTCATCGATGAGTATCGGCAACTCGGCCTGCGCGGCGCCGATGAGGTCGCGAGTCGCTGTGTTCTGGTCGAAGATCTTCTTCTCGATCTCGTGGATGGAGCGGCCGAGGAGGAACTCCCCTGGCTCCGGCAGGAGATGAGGGTTGCGGTCCACGGACACTGCCACACAAAGGCCCTGGCGCGGCCGGACGCCGTCGCGGCGCTTCTGGGCCGGGTTCCGGGGGTGGTTGTGGTGCCGTTGGAGACCGGTTGCTGTGGGATGGCGGGGGCCTTCGGGATGCTCGAGACCAACCGAGGGCTCTCGCAGGCGGTGGCCGAGCCACTCATTCGAGCCGTTCGCGACCTTGCCCCCGGTACGCTGGTGGCCGCCGCCGGGACCAGCTGCCGGCACCAGATTCAGTCCCTCGCCGGGGTTGACGCCCTCCACCCCGTCGAGGTGCTCGCGCGAGCGCTCGCGGTTGACGAAGTTAGAAAGTGAGTAGGTGAGGAAGTTAGGAAGGTAAGGAGCGCTCACCTCCTCACAGCGACCAAAGGGAGCGCTGACTTTCTCATTATTCATTTTTCATTTATTACTCCTAACCTCCTCACTTTCTAACCTTCTAACCCTCTGAAACTCCTCCTCCTTCGCCACCCTCGATCCTCGAGAGTCTCTGCACCGAGCATCGGGGCGAGAACCATTTCAGGTCATTTGCCGTTTGATGGGGTGGAAGCCGGCCTGCGAGGCCGGTGTTCCCAACCGGGGAGCCGTGAACGGTCTACAATCGACGGAACGCCCCGAGGGAGGATCGATGAGAATAGGGTACTTCGAACCGTTGTCACGCGCCTGGGAACGAACCCGGGTGATTCTCTGGCAGCCGTTCGATCTGGCAAAGTGGCTGTTGCTGGCTTTTGCCGCTTGGGTTGCGGGACTGACCACGGACACCGGATCAGCCGCCGCGGGGCGGTTGGACGGAAACGACGCCGGGCGCGAGATATGGTCCGGATTCGATCACGCGTGGGATGGCCTTTCCGCCAATGTGTTCTGGCTGATGTTGGCGGTCATGGCTGTCATGATCGGTATCGCCTTCGCCGTCCTCCTGCTCTGGATCACCTCGCGGTTCAAGTTCATCTTTCTCGGCAATCTGGTCAGCAATCAGGCTGAAATCGTTGAACCCTGGAAGCGCCACGAAGCTCTCGGGAACTCGCTCTTCCTGTGGCGCCTGTGCTTTGCCGCCGCCTGCGTGGTCGGCGTCGTGCTCGTCGCGGTGGTCTTCTTCGCACCGGCCGCCGGCTTCTCCCTGCACGATGCTCTCGAGGGGCTCTCGGTGGCGGCTGGTGTCATCGGCAGCCTGGGGCTGGTGCTCTTCGGCGTCGCGGCATTCTTTGTCGCGCTCATGACCGAGGCGTTCGTGATTCCCATCATGTACCGCTATGAAATTCCGGTCCTCGATGCCTGGCGCGCATTCATGCCGTGGTTGAAGACCCGGCCGCTGCATTTCGTGGTCTATTCGCTCTTTGTGATCATGCTGGCGACGATCTTCGCCATCTTTTTCAGCATCTTCTGCATGATGACCTGTTGTCTGGCGGCGATGCCCTATCTGGGAACGGTCCTGCTGCTTCCGGTGTGGGTGGCCTATCGGCTCTTGTCGGTGGAGTTCCTCGCCCAGTTCCACACCGATTTCGATCTCTTCAGGCCGTTGCCTGACGATGTCGAGATGGTCTTTGTGGAAAACGGGGAGCGGAGCTAAGAATTATGAATTATGAGTTATGAATTATGAATGACATCGCACCATCGCATTGTCGCAACCACTAAGA
>CBESWV010000079.1:0-14896 GCA_965533305.1 uncultured bacterium
TGTTCAAAGTCGGAACGGTGGACTACTACGCAGTGGATCACACACCCAGCTATCTCTGGGAAAGCGCGTCCCGGTCGATCTCTGCTGCGCTGGTTGTCCACATCCCGACGGTGTTGGCTGGGCACGAAGGCTGGCTCGAAAACGAGACGGTTCGACGCGCAGTGGTGATCGACAAGGGCGTTATCCTGAAGGGAAATATCCTCACGTTCCAGAAACGCAATGAGCACTATCCGCACGAGCCACTCGCGCCCGAAACAGAATAGGTGCCACGTAAGCCTCTTGCAAAAACACTGTTTCCCGATGGTTCGTGGTCTCTGTGCCGGCGAGACGCCAGCACCTCAAAGGGCTGAGATCCATTGTAGGGCCGGTGTCTCGCCGGCCTGATGGTGAGGAGAGTCGGAAGACCTCAGTGTCCGAATCTCGAATTTTGCAAGAGGCTCACGTATCACTTTGTGACTTTAGGTCGAGGCGATCCGTCGCAAGGTCACAATGAGATTCGAAGCACCGTTCCTCTAATTCGCGTTGGCGGAGCCTGCATCCGCGGCGACGATCGCGATCATCGAATCGTCGGGGCTGACCATCAGACGGGTGATGTCGCGAAGTCCAAACGGCGAGAGATCGGCGACCTCTTCCCACTCGGTCGAGACATCGGGGACCCAATGCAGCAGGGTTGAACCGCGAGCGGTGAGCAGCGTTCCTTCCATCGTCCATCCGTAGTAAATCCGGGGTTCCACAAGGGGCGCAACCGGAGTCACCGAGAGCGTCGCAGGGTCGAGCCTTTTGATCCAGGTCTCGCCGTTCACCTGACGGTGGACAAAACTGAAGGTGTCGGTGCCGGGCACCAGTTTCGGCGTCGACGGCGCAGCATGCCCCGAGATGAAGATCGACTCGCCCTTCTCCGGCCGCACCAACTGGACGACGTAGGCATAGCGGATCCACAGGAGTGCTTCGCCTCGTTGATTGAACATGTAGTAACCGATGGGCTCTCGGGAGTGAAGGGCCCATTTCGACTCACCCGAATCCCGCCGAACGCGCCAGACGGTCTGATCGGGAACAGTGTTCTCCCTGACGACGGTGAAATGGGTGTTCTCCCGGTTCGGCATCGGAGAATACTCCGGAGTGTCCGGTGTGTGGGTCAGCTGTCGGATCTCATCAGTCTCGATGACGTACTCGAAGACATCGTTGTCACCATTCCTCTGTGAGGCAAACAGAATGGTGGTGCTGTCCGCCGTGAAGAACGGCTGATTGTCGTAGCCCTCTCGCTCGGTCAGGTTCTTCCCGTTCGTCAGCGTGTAATCATCACCGCGTCGCTCCAGGTCGAACAGGTAGATGTCCTGAGCTTGAAGATATGGAGTGAAAACAGCCAACGCAATCAGAAACACGACACACAACAGTGATTTCGAGTGGTCCATCAAGCATCCCCCATTGGCACGGTTCCCATACCTCTCTCGGCCCACCGACATCCTATACCGACCGAAGATGGAGGCCCACAGGTCAGGTGCGGGTACAATGCTACGCAACACATCAGACACGATGAAGGCCCACTGTGGGCCGGAAGAGTCGGATACCGGAAGTGAGGCATGGTGCCTCGACACGAAACTAATCAACTCAAGGGAGTTATCATGAGAAGAAACCTGTTAGTGCTCGCGGTCATAGCCGTTGCGCTTTCCCTGTTCATCGCCACGACGGGGTGCAATCGAGAACAGGTCGAGGCCGAGCCCCCGGCCGAGCAACCAGCCGCCGCGGCTGCCGACGCTACGGAGGCCGAGGGCGAAATGCCAACTGGGGAAGATGCAGCATCTGAACACCCAGCAGAACACCCGAGCGAACACCCGAAGGCAGACGAAACAGAAACGGATAAACCGACGCCAGAGCACCCGAGCGAACACCCGGGATAGGGAGCTACCGCTTGATTCCAGGTCTCCCGAGGGCGGCAGTGCGGCCCCGGACGCAGCTAGCTGTGGGCATGCGGCGCGTGGTGCCGGCGGTGGTCGTGTTCTGCTTTGCCTGTGCGAGTTGCGGAGAGCACAGGACGGAGGTCATGCCCGCACCTCAGGCGCGTGTAGTGACCGCCGATATACAGGCCGGCATCGAGAAGCACATCGAAGAGCAAAGCCACCTGGGCGAAGGCTACTTCAGGCTTTCCTTCAACGACAGGGAGCTTCAGCTCAAGCTGGTCCGCGTACACATCGAGTATCTTGCGAGTCTGGGCCCGCGCCGCCAGTTCGCCTGCGTGGACCTCGCGGGCACCGACGGCGAGGTGTATGACGTCGACTTCTTCCTGGAAGGCGACGCAGACTCGATGCAGGTCACCAAAACGTCGGTCCATAAGATCAACGGTCAGCCTCTGTATGCCTGGGAGCAACAGGAGGACCGCACCTGGCACCGTGTTCCGGTGGAGAACGCTGCGCACCACCTGCTCGGAGTGATCGAGGATCGTGACGAATTCGAGTTCGTCTATCGGGCAACATTGCCCGAGATCACCGATACCGCCCGCATGTGGCTGCCCCTGCCCGCTACAGACGAGTTCCAGACCGTTACGATCAAGGCCATCGATGCTCCGGGGACGCAGAGCATTCTTGTCGAGCGGGAACACGGCAACAACGTCCTGTACCTGGAGCTCGGCCCGGAGGACAGTTCGAAGGTGGTCGAGATGCGCTTCGAGGTGCTGCGGATCGAGAAGGCCGCTTATCCGGGGCAGTCGCCGGACCCCGGAGACCACCTCGATGCGGAGCGGATGGTACCGATCAACGAAGATTTCCGCAGAATCGGGAACGAGGTCGTCGCGGGAAAGACCGGCGATCTGGTTCGCGCCCGTGCACTCTACGACCACGTCATCGACCGAATGTCCTACAAAAAAGTCGGAGACGGCTGGGGCCAAGGGGATGCCGTGTACGCGTGTGACTCGCGGACGGGCAACTGTACGGATTTTCACTCCTACTTCATCGCCCTTTCGAGGGCCGTCGGTATTCCTGCGCGCTTCGCCGTCGGTGCATCGATTCCTTCGGCACGGAACGAAGGCGGGATCAGCGGCTATCACTGCTGGGCGGAATTCTATGCGGAAGGCAAATGGTGGCCCGTCGATATCAGCGAGGGCGACAAGTACTCGAACCTGGCGACCTACTACTTCGGCCACCACCCGGCAAACCGCATCGAGCTGAGCCGCGGCCGCGATCTCGTCCTCGAACCAGGTCCGGACGCAGGGCCGATCAACTTCCTCGCCTACCCCGTGCTCGAGATCGGAGGCAAGCCGATCAGAGTCAAACCGAAGTTCTCGTTCACACGAAGAGTGCCACGTCAGCCTCTTGCAAAAACCCTATAGCTTGTCATTCTGAGCGAGCGTAGCGAGTTGCGGGTCTCCTCCGGAAAACCAAAGCGAACCTCGTAAGGTTCGTTATTGCCTGACTTGTGGAGACCCTTCGACTCGGTCGTCGGACTCCCTCGCTCAGGGTGACTATTGAAGAAGGCGCCGTCGTGCTTCAAGTCTCAAATTTTGCAAGAGGCTCACGTATCACCTTATGACTTTTTGCCTCGGCGATCCGACCTAACGTCACATTGTGATGCGTGGCACCCTTCGGAATGAGTGGCCGGCCCGCTCACCTGGTGGCCGACGCCGCTTTGGCGAACGCCTGGTCTCTGAGGACGTCGATGACACTCGAGTCAACCCAGTAGATGTCGCCCCCGCTCGAGAAAAAGAGATAGCGACCATCGGGCGACAATGCGGCGAGACTGCCCCGCAGCCCAGCGCTCGGCCCGGTGTTGATCGGCTCGGTCCAGCCTCCGTCATCCTTCCTGAAACTGATGTAGAGCGCCTTTCCACCGTCGATGGACTCGGGCATGCCCCAGCGAGCGAAGAGCAGATAGCTTTCATCCGGAGCCACGAAAGAGTTCCCCTCGTTGAACTCCGTGTTGACCGGGGCCCCGACGTTGACGGGGTTCGAATAGCCGTCTTCGTTGCGAGTCGCGTGGTAGATATCCACGCCGCCTCTCGTATCCTCCCGCACCGAGGGGTAGTACATCTTCCCCTGGGTCGTGAACGTCGGCTGGGTCTCGCTCTTCGCCGTGTTGATCCCGGGCCCGACGTTGACGGGATCGGACCAGCCCTCCGCAGATCGTTCCACATACCAAAGATCCAGGGCCGTGGGTTCGTTCCACGGCGACTGCGCGTCCGAGCAGAAGTAGAGCCGTCCGTCAGGCGCCAGAGCGATATCGGTTGCCGAGGATTCACCGATGACCTTGAGTCTGGCGGGCGCTGACCAGACTCCGTCCACGATCCTGCTCGTCATGATCACGTAGTAGTAGTGACCCTGCTTCTTCTCCTCGGGGGTAGACGTGGATATGACGTAGAAGAACTCACTGCCGTCCGGCGAAAAAACCGAGTTCATCTCATACTCATCCCTGGAGATGATCCCCGGAGCGAAAACCTCCGGTGTCATGCCGGGTGGTTCCTGACCGAGATACGGCCCTCTCAGGATCGGGAAAACATCTTCCCCTCCCGCTGCCCCGGCCACTAGGAAAGCTAAGACGAGCACAGCGACACCGGCGACCCGCAACGTGGAATTCATTTCGCTTCCTTCAGACGAGATGTACGGCTGGGCAGTTAATGGGTTGCCGGTCGACAACCAGATAGTGGGTAGCACAATCGGCGCTACGATCAGAATATATGTTCCCTGGATTTCCATCGTCGCCGCCCTTTCGCACTTCGATGATAGGGATGTGTTTGTTGATACAATGACCTCAGATGACATCGTGGACCATTGTGAGAAGGACCACAGATGTGGTGTGTCTCATGGCGAATAGTGGGGCCTCGTGGTTCTCAGCGCCGATCCGGGTGGAAGGAATCTGCTGACGGCGGGACTCGGTGGTCGGTACTGTCGAGACCAATTGAACGCCACAGCGCTACAGGCACGAAGGGAGCAGCGATGCACGGGAAGTTGGAGGAATTCACCCCCGGCGAGTTGATCCAGATCATCGGGCTGTTGAGCAAGAGCGGAGCGCTGCGTCTGCAAAAGGACACCGAAGAGGGTCTGATCGCCTTTCGCGCCGGCAAGATCATCTACACAGCCTCGCCGTCGGTGCGCGAAAGCCTGGGGAGCCTGCTGCTGGCGAGGGAGCTCATCACCGAGACCGAGCTCACGGACGCGTTGATACTGCAGGCCGCGAGCACCGAGAAGACCCGACTGGGAACCCTTCTGGTGGAGATGGGAATCCTCGAACAGCCGGTGCTCGAAGACCTCATCAGAGGACAATTCTCAACCGTGATCTCCGAGTTCTTTCGTTGGAACCAGGGGACCTTCGATTTCGAGACCATGGATCTGGTCGACCGCGGCGAAGTCGAGATCGAGGCAGCCGACTTCCTCGGTATGGCTGGGTTCGAACCGACCCACATTCTTCTCGATGCAGCCCGGCGGGTCGATGAGAGCCAAGCCGATGAGGAAGGGCTGGCCGACCAGCCGGAGTCCCTCGACGTCCTTCTCGATCAGGCGACCTCACCGACTATTCGCGGAGAGATCGTCTACGAGCTACTCGAACTCTGCAGAGGCCCATGCGGGCGCTGTTTGATCTTTGCTGTATACCCGGAGTTGTTCCGAGTGATTGGCCGTGTCGGGCTCGGGAAGGGCGGGACCGGCCTCTCCGGTCATTCCTCGGACCTCGAAGTTCCGCGAGAGGACCCGAGCGTCCTGGCTCGTGCCGTCGAACAACGGCACTCAATCTTCGCCAGATTGCCGGTAACCGATGAGGACTCCAGGATTCTGGAATTTCTCGGAGGTCCGTCCGAGAGCAAGTCCGTGGCCATACCCCTGAGCATCGATGGCCAAGTCAGCCTTGTGCTGTATGGGGACCATCTGGTGCAGGACCTGGGCACCGGTCAACTCGACGAACTGGAGATCGCAGCCTCCCACGTGGTGCACAAAGGGAACACCTTTTCGTGAGAGTCCGGGGAAGCGTCTTCTCATAATCTGAAGTGCGACAAGGGTGCCCTCCTTGCCTTGACCAGATTGGTCGCCGAGCACTGAGTCCCGAGAATGCAAAGCGCAATCAATCGGCCTCTTGTGGTGGATGTGGATGGGTTTCCAAGCCCAACGTTCCAACGATCCGCGTTCCTGGCTTCAAAT
This sequence comes from uncultured bacterium, assembly GCA_965533305.1. Lineage (GTDB taxonomy): Bacteria > Acidobacteriota > Thermoanaerobaculia > Thermoanaerobaculales > Sulfomarinibacteraceae > JAHECW01. Next base: position 6,117 of record CBESWV010000079.1, read on the forward strand.
TCACCGCTTGATCAACCGCTCACCACCCTGACAGTGACGGAGTCGTTTGAACGTTGGGCTTGGCACTCTTCATCACAAGAAAGTCTAGAAAGTTTTTCCTGGCACCCTTTCCACTTCATTCCACAAGGTGTGCTCGACGATCCCGAAGACACGAAGGGCGGAGGCGAGGTGCAGAGCGAGATCGCTGGGTCCGTTGCCGACCCGAGGTTCTGCGTAACGGATGTGAACCGCCACATCTGTGTCCAACCCGGATCGCCGATAGAGCGTGACGGCGTCTGCGCGATGACCGCCGGTGTCGATGGACTCACGGATCTTCTCGGCGAGCGATTCGATCGGCTTTCCCGACGACCTGAGGTGGATGATCTCCAGCCTTGTCATGGACGCTCCCCCGCCCGCGCCGAGTAGTGCGCGCCGATCGTTCGGGTCCCGACGGCCGGCGCCACGACATCCCGGGTTGCCATGGTTGTGAAGAATGCGAGCAACTCGGCTTGGTGGCGGCTGAAAATCCGGGTCATTCGGACCGCCCACCACATGATTCCGGCCGGGATTCGGGAGATCTTCTGCGGCCGATCGAGTGCCGCAAAAGCGAGCTCAGCCGCGTCGCGCCAAGTCAGGGTCTCAGGTCCTCCGACATCCAGTTCCCCGGCGTAGCCTTCGATGGCATCGGCGCAAACGACGGCAAGGTCCGCGCCGTCGATGGGGTTGCACCGGTTCTCTCCCGTCCCGACAAGCCAAACCCGGCCGCGTCTGGCCATTTCGAGGATCTCACCCATGTCGGAGAAGTAGCCGGTGGGCCGGATGACCTCAGATTCGATTCCCGACGCCTCGAGCACGTCGACAAAGGCCTCGTGGGCATCGACGATATCGAGGTGGCGAAGCTCGGACCCGTTGAATACGGAGACGTAGACGAATTTCCGTACCCGGGCATCAAGGGCCGCCCGGAGAAGTTTGAGATTGCCCAGAAAGTCGACATCGCGAAAGCTGAGCCCATCCTTCTGACGGGTGATCCCCACCGACGAAAAGACGACGTCAATGTCCTTACAAACTTCGCCCAGCGTCTCAGGACGGGTCACCTCGGCTTCAACGACATCGTCCACTAAGTCCGCGAGACCACCGAGCTTGCCCCGCGAGCGCGCGAGAGCGCGGACAAACAACCCACGATCCTTCAACTCGCGAACGACATGTCGGCCGAGATACCCGGTCGCGCCGGCAACGAGAACGCGTTTCATGTTTTCTCCTCTCTTTCGAATCGGTCGATCGACGGAAAATCTTCGATGAGTTCGTCGAGCATCTCGGCAAACTCTCCAAGGCCGGTGACTGCGGGGCGCGCAGAATTTCCCTCGGGGTCGTCGACGCGCGTGTCGAACCACACCGTCTGAAGCCCTTCCCGCCGCGGCGAACGCACATCCTGCTCGATCGAGTCACCGATCATCACGATCTCGGCGGGAGTCACGTCCAACCCCTCGGCGACCGCATGCCAGAACTCCGGCCTGTCCTTGCCGAAACCGAGTTCTCGGAAGCAAAAGACCCGGCTGATGAACGGCATCAGATCGACCCGGGCGAGGGCCGACTCGATCATCCCCCGGTCAGACTGTGCCGCATTGGTCGCAATGCACAGCGGAACGCGACCGTGAAGTGCGGCAAGGCATTCCCGAGCGCCCGGAACCGCCACGACCTCGGGCCATCGGCTCATCGGGACGCCGGTCGGCCCGTCGTCGACCATGAGGGTTCCGCCCCAGTCGAAACACACCGCCCGGATCGGAGCGCGGAGCGCGGGGGGCGCCGACGAGGGATACAGCCCGGTGATCAACATGGCTCAGTCCTTGGATCCGGCGCCGGAAGACCTCCCGCAAAAGAAATCACCTCGGGCCGAGCGGTGACTTTGAGAATCTCCCTGATATCCGAAGCGTGGAGTTGTTGCATGCGGCGCACAAGGTTGATTGGGGTCTTTGCGGATGAGGTCATACCGGCAACTCCAGTTTCTGGCCCGAACGGCCTGCCCGCACAATTAGCAAGACTCCTGCCAAGTCGCTATGTGGCTTTTTTTCATGGGCTTACTCAAATTCCAGAGGAACTAATTACCATATTTAACAGAAATCTCGCTCGCTCCTTCGTTAAATATCGTAGAATTACGAAAGATCATAATCATAGACGGAGGCTTTCATGGTCGATGCCAACGAGTTCTTTCGCGAGGTCACCCTGCGGCTGTGTCGCCATCTCGAGATCGAAGAGGGCCTCGGCGACTGTATCCAGTACCTCGCTCGGCATATGCCGGCCGAAACGCTGTACCTCCAGAAGAACGAGCCGGAACTCGGGGCGATGCGAGTCGTCGCGCGGGCCGACACCCTCGGTTGCGAGCGGATGGACCGGCTGGTTCCCTACAACGAGGAGGCCAGGCGGGCCATGGCTACCTGGGGCGAGGATTATCTCGCAGGGAGGATGCCCGAGGTTTTCGTGATCAACCGACCGAAGGAGGAGCCGGTCACCCGCAATCTGCTTTCCACGCTCGCCGAGCCGTGGTCTTCGGTGATGAGCCTCCCGCTCGTGATTGAGAACCAGATCGGCGGCTCCCTCGCACTTCTCGCCGAGGGCGACGACCGCTTCGAGGAACACCATGTAAGACTCTACGCGACGCTCAAGGAGCCTTTCTTCGTCGCCATGTCGAACACCCTGCAGCACGCCGAGGTGCAGCGGCTTCGTGACCGCCTCGCCGACGACAACCGCTACCTCAATCGCGAACTGCTCCGGCTCTCCGGCGACGAAATCATCGGCGCCGACTTCGGGCTCCGCGAGGTGATGCACCACGTCCGGCAGGTGGCGCCCACCGACAGCCCGGTGCTGCTCACCGGCGAGACCGGGGTCGGCAAGGACGTCATCGCCAACGCCATCCATCTGGGCTCATCACGTCGCGACGGTCCATTCATCCCGGTGAACTGCGGCGCAATCCCCAACTCGCTCATGGACAGCGAACTCTTCGGCCACGAGAAGGGGGCCTTCACCGGTGCACTGGCCCGCAAACGCGGACGGTTCGAACGGTCGAGCGGCGGCACGATCCTGCTCGACGAAATCGGTGAGATGCCCCTTGACGCCCAGGTGCGAATGCTGCGTGTACTCCAGCACCGGGAGATCGAACGAGTCGGCGGGACCGAGCGGATCCCGGTGGACATCCGGATCGTCACCGCAACCAACAAGGATCTTCCCGCCATGGTGCGCGACGGAAGGTTCCGCGAAGACCTCTGGTTCCGGCTCAACGTCTTTCCGATCGCCATCCCACCGCTTCGCCAGCGCGTTGCCGACATCCCGGCGTTGGTGCGCCACTTCCTCGAGCGCAAGGCCGGCGAACTCAAGCTCGGCGAGACCCCGCAGCTTGCGGCCGGAGCGATCGACGCTCTCACCACCTACCACTGGCCCGGCAATGTCCGAGAGCTCGAGAACGTCATCGAACGCGCCATGATCCTGCATCAGGGCACGCCGCTTCGATTCGACGGTCTCGGACCCGGCGGCACGCCATCATCCGGCGAAAACCCGCCGGTTCCAACAACCGCCGAGCTCAAACTCGACACCGTGGTCGCCGACCACCTTCGCCGAGTGCTTGAACTCGCAGGAGGAAAAATCCACGGCCCCGGCGGCGCCGGCGAAATGCTCGGGGTGAACCCGAACACGCTGCGTTCGAAGATGAGACGACTCGGGATCCCCTTCGGCAGGAGCGCCGGCCGCGGTTGAGTCGGTTTTAGGAGCGGCACAGATGAGTGAGGACAGATGGGTGCCACTCCCCTGCGATGAGCCGATCGGTCCGAAGAACGCAGTCTCGGCAGATGCTCGCTTCTTGATGTTCCATCGCGTGTTGTTCTCTCGATCTGATCTCGCCGAGGAGCGCGCCGATGGGTGTTGCTCGGCAGCACGAGGTTTGAGTGGATCACTTTCTTTCTTGGTAAATGTCGAGGGCAACCCGATTGCGGTCTTCCGGATCGATCTTGACGGGAAGAACGGCGCCGGGTTGGACCTGCGGGATGTGCACCACCGAGACGACGTTTTTGGTTTCTGCTTCGTACGTTGTGCCATCGGCGAGGGTCACCAAAAGGCGGAAACCGACCACTGGGTTGTTGTTGTATCTCACGCCGGTGTCCCAGACCTCCAACACCTCGGCTGAGGCGGGGATCCCGGTCTCGCGAACGATTCGGTTATCACCCTCGCCGGTGTGGTTGTCGATCATCGAGCATGACGAGAGGAGCAGGATCACTGAGATCACCAGGAACACGGGGGTTCTGCCGCTCATCCATTCCTCCTGCTCTCGTGAATGACCTCGCGGTTCTCTGTAGTGATGAATCCGGCGCGCCCCACTTCAAGCTCGATTTCGATTCTCATCGGCAACCCGGGCAAACGCCAGTACGTGGGAATCGGGGTCGAGCGAGTATGCGGCTTCATGTCCCCAATCGACGCGAGACAAAGGACGGAGTTCGAGTGCGCCGGCGGCGAGTGCTCGCGCGTGATAGGCGGCCGGATCATCCACCACCAGATACACCTCGGCTCTGGGGGTACCCCGAGATTGCGCCGGGTCGGGTAGCGCTTCCCCAAGGAGCTTCTTGATTCCACTCTCCGGCATGACGGCCAGGGTCGTGCCTTCCGTGAGTGCGAACTCGGTGATGCCGGGCACCTGGAGTGTCGCCCTCACACCGAGGGCCGCCTCGTAGAACTGGGTGCTTCGGATCTGATCCTCAACATAGAGAATGAAATACGCTTCGATCATCAGAGCCCCGGTTTCTCTTCGATCAGCCAATAATCTGCAGTGGGAGCCACTGATCACATCCTACCAACGCACAGGCCCAATCGGTGGCCACCGGTACCAAGAGAGACTCTCTTAACTTTCTTGTTCGATGGCTGCCAGCCCAACGATCTAACGTCTTCAAACCTCAAACACGCAGCTGGTGATAAGTTAGCCACGATGCAAATTTCTTCGTTGCAGCAATCATGCCGACCGTAGACTCGGCCACCACACTCGATATCGGCGTATTGGTAACGCAGCTCGGTGGCGGACTCGCACTGTTTCTGTTCGGCATGCGGCAGATGACTGAGTCGCTGAAAACAGTTGCCGGTACCGGCATGAAGAATCTGCTCGCACGACTGACGGCCAACCGCTTCACGGCGGCGCTCGCCGGCGCGATTATCACAGCGGTCATCCAGTCGTCTTCCGTGACCACAGTGCTGGTCGTCGGCTTCGTCTCGGCAGGCCTGCTGAATCTCAGTCAGTCGATCGGCGTGATCCTGGGCGCCAACGTCGGCACCACCATCACGGCACAGATCATCGCATTCAAGGTCTATCAGTATGGCCTGCTGATGATCGCGGCTGGTTTCTTTACCGAAATACTCGCGCGGCGGGAGTACCTGCGGCAGTGGGGTGCTGCGCTGATGGGACTCGGGCTGATTTTCTTCGGCATGGAACTGATGAGCATCGGCACAAACCCGCTCCGCGAGTGGCCGCCCTTCATCAACATGATGCAGGGCATTGAAAACCCGCTGCTTTCGGTCGCGATCGGAGCCGCCTTCACCGCCATTGTGCAGAGCTCATCCGCGACGACCGGCATCGTCATCGTGCTGGCCAGTCAGGGAATCATTTCTCTCGACACCGGCATCGGCCTGATCTTCGGCTCAAATATCGGTACCTGCATCACCGCGTTTATTTCGGCGGTAGGCCGGCCACGCGAGGCGATGCAGGCAGCGTGGGCGCATGTCATCTTCAATGTCACCGGTGTGTTGTTGTGGGTGTTTTTTATCCCGCAGTTCGCCGATCTGGTCCGCTCGATCTCACCGGTTTCCCAAGCCATCCAGGGAATGGCGGGCAACGCGGCTGATACCGCGCGCCAGATAGCCAATGCACACACCATATTCAACGTAGCCAATCTGCTCCTGTTCATCGGGTTCACCGGACCGCTCAGCCGCCTTGTCACGCGGATTGTTCCGGAGCGGCCGAAACCTGTTGGTATCCAGCCGCTGTACCTGGACGATATCTACCTTGAACAGCCCGCGATGGCCCTCGACCAGGTACGCCGTGAACTGGTCAGGCTGGGCGGCCTTGTGCGCGACATGCTGGCGCACTCACTGCACGTGACAGCGAGCGGCACCGAAGACGAAGTAGCTCGTCTGGAACGGGCCGATGACGATGTCGACACGCTCTACCGGGAGAGCATCCGCTATCTCGGCAAGCTTTCACAGGGGAACCTGGTGCAAAAGCAACCTCAGCAACTCAGTGATTTCGTTGGTATCGCCAACTACCTCGAGAATGTCGGCGACGTGATCGAAAAAGACCTGCTCGCTGTCGCAAGAAAACGACTCCGCAATGGGACGACGATCAGTCCATCGACCTCAGCAAAACTCAAGCCTCTCGATGAAACGGTCTTCGAAGCATTTGACAAAGCACTCACCAGCCTGGCAACAAGTGACAGGGATGATGCAGTGGAGGCGATCGAAAGCAAGCAAATCGTCAATGACCTGGCACAAGAGGCAACCGCCCACCTCGCGAAGCGACTTGTAGCCAATGAACCGGGCCGTCTGGAAGCTTTCCATATAGAGACCGAAATCATCGAGAGTTACCGGCGCATCAATGTCTATTCCCGCAGGATCGCCAAGCTATGCCTGAAGGTGAATCCCGATGATGTTGACAAGGAAGATTGATCGACGGGGTCAGAATAGAGAACCTCCTCGCCTCACCCCTTCTTGACACCCGACACATTGAAGGTGCCAGGCCCAGCGTTCCAACGATTTGCGTTCCTGGCTTCAAATCCGCCGCCTGATCAACCGCTCACCACCCTGCCAATGACAGAATCGTTAGAATGGTGGGCCGCACTCTTCAAAACTGCGGGACCCGGACCTCGCCACCTATGGGCAGCTACGGAGGTCACTCGTCGGTGTCGGGATCAACGCTGACGCGTCGAAGGACGCGCTGCGCGATATCACTCTCGGGGTCGAGCTCGGTCGCCTGCAGGGCGAGAGCCCGAGCCTCCTCGATTCTGCCCTCGGAATGCGCGACCAGTGCCAGACCTGCGGGCCCCAGAGGGTCCTCCGGCGCGTGAATTGAAATCGCCGCGAAAGCCTCTTGTGCATCGGCGAACCGCTGGTCTCTCCACGCTTGAAATCCGAGATCGGCCAATGTCCCAGGCGGCACCGGCACCGAAAAGCCGAATCGACTCTCCAATCGCTCGAAATGGGAGACGACCTCCTTCACACTCCCGACTTCGCGGGGAACAGCCCAGTCCGAGAACACCTGGCGCAGACCGAGTGCCAGGCCTCCGGGCGGAACGTGGCCGAGTGCCGAAACCTCGTCTACAGACCACCGCAACCAGTCCGGGCCTTCATCTCCCAGGCGCTCCGCGAAAGCCGGCACATGTTCGGTGACACGGCTGTAGTCGTCATCGGTCCAGATCACGGTCAGGACGCGCTCTCCGGGGGCGTCGGCTTTGATCCATGCCCCGAATTTCTCGTTGAACAGCTCCGGACACCAGCCGATCATCGGGCTCGACGCCACAACGGCGTTGATGGCGTCGGATCGATCGAATAACGCCCACAGGACAAAGAGCCCGCTGTTCGACGCTCCGAAAACCACTCGGTAGGGTGCCGCGTTCCATCGTTCTTCGACATAGGGAAACAGCTCGTCGGTGAGAAGCTCGATCCACTCGTCGGTCCCGGCGCCGTCACCACTATCCCGGCCCGGGATCAACACCCCGTTGCCTTCCGGCAGGTCCACCCCGACAACAAGCATCTGCGGGATGTGATCCGCTGATTCCAAGAGTTCGACGGTGGAGACCAGGTGGGCGAAGCGACCGCGCCAGTCCGAGCCCACGACGTAGAGAACCGGCACCGGTCGTTCCGCGTTGTCTAGTTCCGGCTCGCGTACCAGCAGCGTGATCTGCCGTCCGAGAATCTCAGACGTCAGCTCATGGCGCTCGCCCATGGCGTAGTAGACGGTGTCCGAAGCGCTCGCAGGGGCTGCGGCCGCAGAGACGAGCAAGACGATGGTGACGAGAGCAGAGACGACAGGTTGCATTCGTGGACCTCCCCGGTACCTCGAGCGGCTGAGTCTTCGGCCGCCCATCGACCTACGCAGTGCGCCCAAAGAGGTTTCGCGATTTGAGACAAACATCGGTTCCAGGAGAAACGTTCTTAACTTTCTCATGGCACCGCTTCTGAACTTCCGCTTCTGAATTACGGCGTCATGGAGTAGGCATCGACGTTGGTCATCACGTAGTTCCGCCACACCGATTCAAAACGCTTGGCATCTCCATCGGGACGACGGATCATCTTCAGACAGTGCTCGGCTTGCTCGGCTGTGGTCGCACTCGTGGAGTACAGACCGAGAGCGTGACGGGAAAAATCCCGAACCATGAAGTCAAATATCTGATCCACCAACTCCTCGTCGACCGCCTGAATGCCCGCCTGTTCGAGAATGAGCTGACCGTAGGCCACAAGGGTGAAGAGCTCACCCACCGCAAGCATGAAGTCCATATCCCGTGCCTGCGCCGGATCGGGCGGGCAGACCACCAGGAATGCCTTAAGGTCCTCGATCTGCCGCTTGAAGATCTCCACATTGGAAAGTTGGACGAATCCGTAGGCCAGCATGGGATCGTGGAACTGGATTGAGCCCAGACCCTTGGTCGGTCCCTGGTTGAAGAGAAAGGCGTCGTGACGCCCCTCGGTCTGCGGAGGAACCTCGTCGTACTCCTTCGGGTTGAAGAGGAAGTTGGCCATGAACTTCACGATCAACGCCATGTTGACGTGCACGGTCCCCT
>CBESWV010000080.1:0-14822 GCA_965533305.1 uncultured bacterium
TCGACGGTTCCGGCCGGATAACAGGTCGCCGAGCGGTCGATGCGTTTGACCAAACCGCAGAGAACCTTGCCGGCGCCGATCTCGACAAAGGTGTCGAATCCATCCGTGAGCATCCGCTCAATGGTCTGGGTCCACAGAACCGGGGAATCAACCTGTTTGATGAGACCATCACAGACCTCTTCGGGCGCACTCACCGGGGTGGCGTCGATGTTGCGGTAGACCGGGATGACGAGCTTGGAAAAACCAAGACCGAGCAGGGTGGGCGCCAGACCTTCACGCGCCGGCGCCATCAGTGGCGAGTGGAAGGGCGCAGATACCGGCAACGGCAGCGCACGTCGAGCTCCACGTTCCTTGAGTACATCAATGGCTCGAGCCACCGCCGCCGCGGCACCGGCGATGACCACCTGACCGGGAGAGTTGAAGTTCGCCGGAACAACCGCAAGCCCCGTTTCGCCGGCGATTTCGTCACAGACCGCTGAGACCACCTCGTCGTCGAGACCGAGAATCGCCGCCATGGCTCCCTCACCGACCGGAACCGCCTGTTGCATGAGGCGGCCACGCTCGCGAACGGTCCGGGCCGCACTCACCACATCCAGACCACCGGCAGCCACAACCGCTGAGTACTCGCCGAGACTGTGGCCGGCCGTAGCCTCGGCTCGGAACCCATGTTCTGCAAGCACTCGCCACGCTGCCACCGAATGGGCAAGCAGTGCCGGCTGGGTATTTGTGGTCAGACGAAGTTCTTCTTCCGGTCCGTTCCAACACAACGCCGAAAGATCGAACTCAAGGCCATGGTCGATCTCAGTGAAGACGGTCGCCGCGGCGGGCCATCGTTCGGCGAGATCGTGTCCCATTCCCACTGTCTGACTTCCCTGTCCCGGAAAAAGTGCTGCAATGCGCGCCATCACGACTCCTTTGATGCGTATCGGAATTCGCTCTACATGCGGATCAGCGAAGAGGCCCAGGTGAGACCACCGCCGAAGGCCGAGGTGAGCAGTAGGCTGCCCTTTTTGAGCCGCCCCTGCTTGCGGGCGTCATCCATGGCGAGGGGAATCGAGGCTGCCGAGGTGTTGCCGACTCGTTCGACATTGGTAAAAACCTGCTCGTCCGACAACCCGAGACGATGCCCCACCGCCTGGATGATCCGCATGTTCGCTTGGTGAGGAATGAACAGGTCGAGATCCTCAACGCCGATCCCGGCCGCATCCATGACTTCACGACTGATCTCGGTCAACGATCGAACGGCGATCTTGAAGGTCTCGTTGCCACGCATCTTGATAAAGGGAAGCCGCCGTTCGATGGACTCCGTGCTGTTGGGAGGGAACCGGCTGCCGCCGCCGGGCATGGAGATGATATCCGAGTAATTCCCGTCGGTTCGCCATCTGATGTGGAGGATGCCCTCCCCGGGTTGCCCGGGTTTGAGCACCACGGCTCCAGCGCCATCGCCGAAGAGCACGCAGGTCGCGCGATCCGTCCAATCGATGTACCGAGTCAGGCATTCAGCGCCGACCACAAGAATGGTCTCGGCCTCTCCGGTGGCGATAAACTGCCGACTGACATTGAGAGCATATGTGAAGCCCGAACACGCGGCCGAAAGATCGAAGCAGGCCGCATTGACCAAACCCAGCATTGGTTGAACGATGGCCGCGCTGGCGGGGATCGGCTGCTCGACCGTCGCCGTCGCGAGGATCAGCAGATCGACTTCATCGGGTTCGACTCCCGCATCCTCGAGGGCCGCGCGGCCGGCACGGGCAACGAGGTCGACCAGAGCTTCGCCCTCGGCGACGACCCGCCGTTCCCTGATGCCGGTTCTGCTCCTGATCCATTCGTCGCTGGTCTCCACCATCGCTTCGAGCTCGCTATTGGTGAGAATCCGCTCCGGAAGGAAGGAACCGAGACCGACAATCTTCGCGGTCTTCGCGAAGTGATCGTGCATCTCAGCCGCCCAGACCTTGGTGTTGTTCCGGCAAGACCTCGATGATCTTTTCACCGATCTGCGCGATTACATCGCTCGAGGCGTAGGAATCGGCAAACCGAATCGCATTTCGAATGGCCTTCGCCGTCGATCGGCCATGGCCGATGAGGCATGCACCATTGACGCCGAGCAAAGGCGCGCCACCATGTTCGGCGTAGTCGACCTTGCGTTTGACGTTGCGGAAGGCGCCTTTCGCCAGTACCAGACCGGCGCCATAGAGCGGCGATTGGCGCGCCTCCTCTTTGAGCATCCCGACGACCATCTCGCCGAGTCCTTCGGCCACCTTGAGAACGACGTTGCCGGTGAATCCGTCACAGACCACCACATCTACCGCACCGGTGAAGACGTCCCGGCCTTCGACGTTGCCGATGAAATTGATCCCGGCCTGCTTGAGCACCATGTACTGGCGACGGACCCGCGGACCGCCCTTGGTCTCTTCCTCGCCGACCGACATCAGCCCGACTCGGGGGTTCTCGACACCGAGCACCGCCGACGCGTAATAGGATCCCATCACCGCGAACTGCACCAACTGGTGGGGCTTGGCCTCGACATTGGCGCCCACATCGAGAACCAAGGTGTGGCCATCGATCTTGGGTAGGATTGCGGCGAGAGCCGGTCGCTCCACACCGCCAATCATCCCGAGGGCGGATTTCGCCGCGACCCATGCGGCCCCGGTGTTTCCTGCGGTGACCATAGCCGATGCACGGCCGCTGCGAACGAGTTCCGCGCACACCGAGAGCGACGAGTTTCGTTTGCCTCGGAGGACCGACATCGGAGAATCCTGCATCTCGACGACATCGGTGGCGTCCACCAACTCGAGTCCGCTGGGAACCGAACGAAAGCGCCCGAGTTCTCGACGAAGACGTTTGATGGGACCGACGAGATAGACAGGCAGACCGTAGTCCGCTACCGCATCCAACGCCCCCTGGATACGGACCTGGGGCACGCCGTCGCCACCCATAGCATCGAGAGCGATGGCTCGGGTGGACATCATTCACCCGTGCGGATGCGCGTCGGTCCTTTCACGATCCGTCAATCGAGGTCTTCCACCTCGATGACCTCTCGACCCTTGTAACTTCCGCAGTGGGGACAAACCTGGTGCGGCGGCTTGGGTTCAAAGCACGATGTGCACAGGCTCCAGCCTGGTGATACCAGCCCATGGTGGGAGCGTCGTTTGTCGCGACGCGTTCTCGAAATCTTATGCTTTGGGTTCGCCATCAGAACTCTCCGTTTCGTTTCACTTGATTCAGTCGGCCGGGTCGTGACCCGCCAGATCCTTCAGAGCCGCCCATCTCGGATCGACTTCCGTTTCGCATCGGCAGGCGTCTTCTTCGTTGCGGTTGGCGCCGCACTGCGGACATAACCCGGCGCATTTTTCGGAACATAACACTCGTATCGGCATCTCGAGCAGGACCTGTTCGATCGCCAAATCCTCGAGATCGAGAACCAGCGTCTCGAGAAAGACGATATCGAGGTCGGCCTTGTCGAGGTTGAGCTCGGAATCGAGAGGCGCTTTCTCGGCCAGCGCGACTTCCAGATCGAAGGTCGACTCCATCTGCCACTTCACCGGCTCGAGGCATCGACCACAGCCGAGCTGACCGCCGGCGCTGGTTCGGCCATCGACGAGAAAGTGGTCGCCTAACGGACGCACCTTCCCTTCCAACCGGACCTCTATTGGTCCGATGACCCGAGTCGGGTCGAGCCGGTCTTCGTCGAAACTCATGGTCTCGGCAAAGCTCACGGGCTCGGTTTCAATCCTGGAAAGGTCGATCTTCACACACACCTCTCCCCACAGGGGGCGGAAGTATAGCATCCGGACGGTTGAGTGGCTAGCCGGCCCGGACATCTCACCGGTTTTCGTGACGAGGGCGACGAGGCGCCGCGGTCAGGCGGTCGTTTTCACCTTGGGGCGCGACTTGTAACTTTGCAGTACGAAAGGGACCTCACGGACAATCGATCAGGTCAGATCCGCCGCGGTTTCCCGATCCGACACGGTAGTGGCAAGGGCGACAATGCCCATTCCCAGGGCGACGATGGAGCACACGCTCCAGAGCAGGCCGCCGAGAAACGGCAGGAAACGCACAGCCAACATGGCGAAGACCCCGACAAAGACTTCGAGGGTCAGCGGTAACGGCCGGCGGAACCAGCGACGCAACACCAGTCCGCCGAGAAATCCACCTACCACGGTGAGACCCACCGCCCGGAAGCCGAAAAAGACCACCGTCATTCCTGCCGACAATGGAACCCCCACGGACGGCCCGAAGCCGAGCACCGCAACCACCGCAGCGAAGAAGGTGACTCCCACGGCCACGCCGAGCAAAAAGACCCGGAATCCAAGCTGCGGCAGAATCCAGACTCCGTAGCGAAGTCGGGTCGACATCCCGAACGCAAGCGCGGTGGTCACCAGAAGCCATCCGCCCGAGGTCACCAGGCGGACCGCGACGTTGACCTGCAGAGGCGCCTTCCCTCCGGGCCGAAGGGCCACGTTGGACAGCGAGGAAAACGCCAGGGTTCGACCCTGAACAACCGCCCCGGGCGCCGCCTCGACATCGCCGAAAATCGCCATGACGTGCCGGCCGACTCGAGCGTTTTCATCGAGGCGAAGATCGCCGTTGACGACCACGACATCACCGGAAACATCGGCCATGGGTCCGAGATGGACGTTCGCCTCGAACGCCACGACATCGCCATCGACCTTCTCGTTAACCAGAATGTCGTTGAAGACGGTTGTTCGCGGAGGTACGGCTTCGGTCACCGAGCCTGCCGCGACGGCAACCACAAAGGCGACGGCAGCGACTAACCGATGTCGTGCCATGGCGAGACCTGCCGCCAACGGCGGGCCACGAACGCAACCACTGCGAACCCCAAAAGGCTGACCACGATCGCGGTCGCGAGAACCCCCGGACTCAGCAGCGCGGTCGTCGCTCCTGCGGCGGTGGTGAACACCGTATTCCAGTCCCCCACCGAAGCGGCGAGAGATACCCAACCCTGCGACGACCACACCGGCAATAGAGCAAGAAGGCTGCCTCCCGGCAGGCCACCCAGCATCACCACACCGAGCAGGGCGAAGAGCAGGGAAGCCGCAACCGGAAGGAGGGCTAGTAGCCGACGCCGACGTCGCGCGGTTTGCATGGCGGCGCGAACCCGGCCCTCCATGGCCGGATCGGCGGGCGGTAGAACACCCGCGAAAATCAGACCGAGAGCATTCTCGCCCGCTGCAACCTCGCAGCACTGCGGGCAAAGCTCGACGTGCCGGCGTTCCTCCTCGGAAAGCCGCTCGGTCTCACCGAGGTATTCGGTGAGAAGCTCTTGAATTGCCTCACAGTTGGTAGCCACCGTGGCCTCCTCTCATGGCACCGCCAACCTCACAAGAAGGCCGCCAGTGCTTTTCGTAATACGGCGTGTGCACGAAAAAGTTTGTTCTTGACCGTTCCCAACGGCATTTCTTTAAAATCGGCGATCTCCTGGTAGCTCAGACAAGCGAAGTGCCGCAGCATGACGAGCTCTCGGTACTCCGGTCGCAGCCCGTCGATCGTCTCTTTGAGAGAGCCCGCCAGCTCGGCGTTCTCGAAGTGGCCGAGGGGATCCTTGGTCTGGTCCTCCACCACGAGCTCGATCTCGTCACCTTCGCGGTCGGTGCGGTACAGGGCCACCGTCTTGAGTCGACGTCGTCGCAGGTGATCGATACCGAGGTTGTGGCCGATGCGAAAGAGCCAGGTTGAAAAGCGGTACTTCGGATCGAACCGCTCGAGCGCCGACCAGGCACGGATAAACGCCTCCTGGCTGAGTTCCCGTGCGAGCTCGACATCCCCGACGAGCTGAGAGAGGAACGCCGTCAGACGCCGTTGATATCGGCGAACGAGGACGGTGAATGCATCCTCCTCCCCATCGAGGGCGAGACGCACCAATTGTTCATCAGAGGCCTTTTCAAAGCTCACAGCCTGGTCATGATACAGGGTTTCGACATGGCTGTTTCGGTCGCGGAAACCCGGCTTCAATGTCCGGGTTCCATCGTTACCGGAAGCGGGTTACGGGTTAAACTCTTCGCGGAGGTGGATCGTGAAAAGTAAATGGATCACAACAATCGCGTTGATGTGCCTAGGCGCGCTGGCAGTTTCTGCCCAAGACGGCGACCTGAACGAACCGGTGCCGATGGATGGGGTCCCTCAGGAGACTCAGAATGCCATTGGTGGTCTTCCCTTTACCGGAGAGATCGACGTCACGGTCGTCAACGTCAATGTCTATGTCACCGACAAGCAGGGCCACGTCGTGACCGATCTCGATGCCGACGATTTCGTTCTGACCCAGGACGGAACGGCAAAGGCGATCACGAACTTCGGCCTTTTCACCGATGAGATCTACCGCAGCTATTACAGGAGCAACCAGGCGCCGACCGGTCAGGGGACACCAACCCCGGTACCAGGCGCCGAGAAACTCTCCAAGGACAGCTTCCGACCGGTCTATGTCGTACTCTATTTTGACAACGAGAACTCTCGCGCAATCGAACGCAATCGACTCATCACTCAGCTGCGGACGTTCATCCGGGAAAACCTCCACCCCCCGGTGCAGATGATGATCATCTCGTATCAGAAAAGCTACGAGGTACTGCAGCCGTTCACAGATGATCCGCGAGAGATCTATGACGCCCTGCGCGAGGTCAAGATGTACACCGGCGGTCGAAATGAACTCGACAACGCGCGCAAGGACATCCTTCGGCAGCTCGCCGAATCTCAAAGGAACTCTGGGAACGATGTCAGCTCCATGAGCCGAACCCACGGCATGGTGATCGGATTTGCCGAAGAAGAGGCCAACTCGCTGCAGTTCACCCTCGGCGCGCTCAGGGACACCGTCACGATGCTCTCGGGCCTTCCGGGCAAGAAGATGGTGGTCTATGTCTCCAACGGTCTTCCCATGATCGCCGGGCTGGACCTCTTCTACGCGTATGCCAACGCCTACCACGAATCATCGGCCATCACAGAGTCCGCCCGCTACAACATGAACCGCCACTTCACCTCACTCGTCTCCAACGCCAACGCCCAGGACATCAGCTTCTACACCTTCGGGGTCGGTGGGCTCGAGAACCCGACGTTAACCTCGGCCGATCTGGGCAGCAACACGGACACCATGTCGGCGAGCATTGGTATGCAGAATTATCTCGACCCACTGCGGTTCATGGCGGACAGCACCGGGGGGGCCGCGATCATCAACACCAACGACTTCGCCAAGGGACTCGAGAAGGTGGGCCAGGACTTCTTCACTTACTATTCCTTGGGCTACAACCTCAACCAGACCGGTCTCGACAAGGTCCACCGGATCAAAGTCGGGCTTCCCAGACATTCCGACTATCGAGTTCGTTACCGACAACGATTTGTCGAAAAGAGCCTCGAGAGCCGCGTCCAGGACAAAGTGGTCACCGGGCTCATGTTCCCCCTCGATGACAACCCCATGCAGATCATGGTGGAGATCGGCAACCAGGGCCCGGCCAGTGAGACTCGCTGGATGGTGCCCTTCAAGCTGTCATTTCCGTTGCGCAGGATTGCCCTGTTACCAGCGGGCGATGAATACGTCGGCAACCTGACCATGTTTCTCGCTGCGCGAAACACCGATGGGGATCGTTCGGATGTTGTCCGTCAGAACCACGAAATCAGGGTCAAGGCGGCTGACTACGACGACGCCCAACTCAAGCGCTACACCATCACCGCCAACCTCCTGATGGAGGAGGGCTCCCACAATGTCGCGGTGGGCATCCTCGATCCCATCACCCGCAACGCGTCGTTCACGACGACAAGGGTGACGGTGAGGAAATGAGGGCTTGAGGCCGCGCGGCTCCAACTCCAAGCCAGAACTCAGAGCCACGAGGCCAACCTCGTACGAGTTGGCGACCTACTCGAGTTCGACCAACAGGCCGCCGGCGTCGATGATCTGACCAGGCTCGACATGGACGGAGGTAACCTTGCCGGCCTGGGTTGCGGTGAGTTCGTTCTCCATTTTCATGGCCTCGAGGATCACCAGCGGTTGCCCCGCTTCCACCTCGTCGCCCACGCTCACGTGCACCTTGACGACCTTGCCGGGGATCGGCGCGTCAAGCCGGCTTGGGCCAACTGCCTCGGCCGCGACACTGGCCTCGATGGCCTCCACCGGTGTCAGCACCTCGAGGTCGAAGTCGCGTTCACCGACCGCCAGCCTCCACTCTCGACCCTTCCCCCGTTGATAGCTCACGGAGTAGCTCTGACCGCCGTCGACATAGCGTAACGAGGCCATGGCCTCATCGAGCCGAATCAAATCGACGCGGCGGCGTTCGGATCCCATCACCACCTCGAACCCTTCGGGAACCCGTTCGACTTCAACCTCGCGAGTCGCGTCACCCTGGCGAACGACCCATTTCATCGCGGATACCTCCCGTGCAGGGTTCGGGCTCCTTCTTGCCACCAGTGGCTTCCGTCACCGTGGCTGAACAGATCGCCCGATACGGTTCCGGCCTCCATCGTCGCAAGGCAGACCGCCGCCACCACCGCCGCCTCTTCGGCTTCCGGATCCTGCTCCCCGTGGACCTCCGCGAGTCTCTGCGAGGCGAGGATCTCGTCGAGGAAACCGGTATGAAAATCAGCCTCGACAAATTCGTCCATCTCGACCAGCGCTCGGAAGAGGGTCAGGGTCGTCGCGATTCCACGCACCTGATACTCCTGGAGCGCCCGCCGCAACCGAGCCACCGCAGCCTCGCGGTCGGGGGCGTGAACGACCAGCTTGGCGACCATGGGGTCGTAATCCAGGGGAACGACGCTGCCCTGAAAAACCCCCGAATCAACCCTGATCCCGGGTCCGTTGGGGCGCACCAAAAGGGATATTCTCCCCGGTGAGGGAGCGAAGTTCCTGAGCGGATCCTCTGCATAGATCCGACATTCGATGGCGTGGCCGCGGGGCACCAGATCTTCCTGGCTCCACGAGAGCTCGGTTCCCAGTGCGAGTTGGATCATCTCGCGGACCAGATCGACACCATAGACCTCCTCGGTCACCGGATGCTCGACCTGGAGCCGGGTGTTCATCTCGAGGAAGAAGAAACTCCCGTCTTGATCGACGAGAAACTCCACCGTCCCCACCGATTGATAACCGGAGCCCCGGACGATGGCGAGAGCTGCCTCACCGAGACGCTTCCTCAGATCCGCATCGACCACCGGGGACGGACACTCCTCGACCACTTTCTGGTGGCGGCGCTGAATCGAGCACTCGCGCTCGCCGAGATAAACGGCGTTGCCGTGCCGATCAGCGGCGACCTGAACCTCGATGTGGCGAGCCCGCAACACCAATTGTTCGACATAGACCCGATCATCGCCAAAATAGGCTCCACCCTCGGAACGTGCTCGATCAAACGACGCTGCGAGTTCCGAGCGATCGTGGACTTCCCTCATTCCCTTGCCGCCACCACCGGCCACCGCCTTGAGCAGCACCGGCAGCCCGTGTTGATCGACAAAGGCCTCGAGTTCGGCCAGGTCTTCGAGAGGATCGACCATTCCGGGGACCAGGGGAACACCGGTGTCGATGGCGAGCTTTCGACTCTCGGTCTTGGAACCCATGAGCCTGATGGCGGCAGGCGGGGGACCGACCCAGGTCAGCCCTGCGGCCTCGACCCGCTCGGCGAACTCGGCGTTCTCGGCGAGGAATCCGTAGCCGGGGTGGACGAGGTCCGCGCCGCTCGCCTTTGCCGCCCCGAGCAGACGATCGATATCGAGATAGCTCTCGGAAGCCGCGGCCGGCCCGATGGGGAACGCCTGGTCGGCCATGAGAACGTGCGGCGATATCCGATCCACCTCGGAGTACACCGCCACGGTCTCGATGCCCATCTCACGACAGCCTCGGATGATTCGAACGGCGATCTCGCCGCGATTGGCTACCAATAACTTCATCGCAACCCCTGATCCAAAATTAAGAATTGAGAATTCAAAATTGAAAATTCCTACAGTGGGATGTTCCCGTGTTTTTTCGCCGGCATGGTGTCGCGTTTGGTGCCCAGCGTGGCGAAGGCCGCAGCGAGTTTGCGGCGCAGCGTCCGCGGCAGGATCACCTCGTCGATATAGCCCTTCTCGGCGGCGACAAAGGGGTTGGCGAACTTCTCCTGATACTCGGCCACGAGCTCCGCCCTCTTTGCTTCGGAGTCCTCGGCGCCCTGGATCTCCTGACGGTAGAGAATATTGACCGCACCCTGTGGACCCATGACCGCGATTTCGGCTGTCGGGAAGGCAAAATTGAAATCCGTTCGAATGTGCTTCGAGCCCATCACACAGTAGGCTCCGCCGTAGGCCTTGCGAGTGATTACGGTGACCTTGGGCACGGTGGCCTCGGCCAGGGCGTAGAGAAGCTTGGCGCCGTGACGAATGATCCCACCCCACTCCTGGGCGGTGCCGGGCAGGAAACCCGGTACATCCTCGACGATCCACAAGGGAATATTGAAGGCATCGCAGAACCGGACAAACCGGGCGCCCTTGACCGACGCATTGATATCGAGCACGCCGGCGAGGTGGGCCGGTTGATTCGCGATGACGCCCACCGGCCGGCCGCCGATCCGGATGAAACCGACGACCAGGTTCTTGGCGAAGTGCTCGTGGATCTGGAAGAACTCGCCCTGATCTGCGGCCCAGCGGATGAGTTTGGTGATGTCGTAGGGCTTGTTGGGATCCGAGGGGACAAAGGTGTCGAGCTCGGGGATTTCACGATCGAGGGGATCGGTGAACTCGGCCACCGGGGGTTGCTCGGCGTTGTTCGAGGGAACAAACGACAGCAGCTTCCGAATCGACGCGAGACACTCGGTATCCGACCGCGATGCGAAGTGGGCGACACCGGAGACCGAGTTGTGGGTCATGGCGCCACCGAGCTTCTCCATGGTGACCTCTTCGTGGGTCACGGTCTTGATGACCTCGGGTCCGGTGACGAACATATAGGCCGTTCCTTCGACCATGAAGACAAAGTCGGTGATGGCCGGCGAGTACACGGCGCCGCCCGCGCAGGGGCCCATGATCGCCGAGATCTGCGGTACCACCCCGGAGGAGATGGTGTTGCGGAGAAAGATATCGGCATAACCGGCCAGGGAACCTACGCCTTCCTGGATCCGTGCCCCGCCGGAGTCGTTGAGTCCGACGACCGGGGCGCCGACCTTGAGGGCCAGATCCATGATCTTGCAGATCTTGGCGGCGTTGGACTCGGACAGAGATCCACCGAAGACCGTAAAATCCTGGGCAAAGACGAAGACCGGGCGGCCATCGACCCTGCCGTGCCCCGTGACAACGCCATCACCGGCGATCTTCTTTGAGCCCATCCCGAAATCGGTGCAGTTGTGCTCGACCAGCCCATCGGTTTCCTCAAAGCTCCCCTCGTCGAGGAACTGTTCGACCCGCTCGCGGGCCGTGAGCTTGCCCTGCCCGTGCTGCCGGTCGATCTTGTCCTGGCCGCCACCGAGCCTGCCTTTGGCCAGACGCTTCTCAACCCGCCCGAGCACATCGTTTCCCATGCATCCTCCTTCAAGATCCGGCGCAGGAGCCGCCGCCGAAAGTAGAAGCATTCTACCGTGCATCTCGGCTATTGAGCCGCAACACATCCTCCCATCCGGAGATGTTCTCAGGACCGCGGCTCGAATCGGGCAAGTCGGCGCTACCATACGGCTGTGCAACGGCCATCGCCCAGCAACCCACCCTTCGACCCTCGTTGGCTCGACGAGCTCGCCGATGGCTGCCGCAAGCTCCGCGGAGCCCACCCACGTTTCGAAGACCTCTACCTCGAGCGCCGATTGGAAATCAGAGTAGCCGCCGGGTCTGAAGTGGCTTCGTGCCGAGTCGAAGGAGCCGCCGCTCGCTGGCGCTTCCCTACCCGCTGGGCGATCCATGCCGCCGCAGGTGTCTCGTCGAGGGCGGTGGCGGAGCTTGTTTCACGCTATTCCGACCGGCTCGAGGTCCCCCCGAGTCCACCGCCCCCGATGATCGATCTCGACCCTCCTCGCGGTTGGGCCGATTGGGCGCGGGAGATCACCGGACGCATGGCCGATCACAACGCGGTCGTCCGTTTTCTCTCACGATGCGCCGTAGTCGTGCGGCGGGATGGTTGGCGACAGGTCACGAGTCCTCCCCTGGTCCGGCTCGAGAGCAGCTTCAGGGAACGCACGGCATTGTTGGCGGTCTGGGGACAGCCGCGGCTCGGCGGGTGGATCCGCGCGCTCATCGAACCTCGCCCGGCCCGTTCGTGGAGTCCATCGCCGGGGCTGCGGTGCCCGGTGATCTTCACCGAAGGGACCGCCGGCGCCCTCCTGCACGAGCTCGTGGGACATCTGGTGGAGGGTGATCTCATCGCGAGCGGCCGCTCTCCTCTGGCCGGGCTCGGTGGCGCAAATCTCACCGAGGCGGCCATCGATCTCATCGATGATCCGAGCCGCAACGACCTTCCCGGAGCCTTTGACTGCGATGACGAAGGTGTTCCGGCCAAACCCGTGAAGCTGATGCGCGGGGGTCAGCTCTGCGGGCTCCTATGCGATCGAGAGACCGCCGAAGCCTGCGATGTCAGCCCCGGGCGTGGGCGTCGGGCCGATTGGCGACACCCGCCGGTACCGCGCCTCTCAAACCTCGTGGTCCCCGCCGGTGAGGTGGATCCACAGTCCATCGAGGCCGATGTCAAACACGGTTTGGTCGTCACCCGGTTGTCGGGCGCGACCGTCGATCCCATCTCGAGCCGGACGGTGCTCCGGGTGGAGCGAGGATTTGAAATCCGAAACGGCCGGCGACGGCGCCCCCTCGCCCCGTTCGAGCTGACCGGCGGGGTCACCGAGATCCTCGCCGCCATCGACCCGGCGGTCGGAAACGACCCAACCCCGGACTGGCGGCTCGGTTGGTGCGTCAAGGATGGGCTCCCTCTGCCCACCGGGTCGGAGGCACCGACCCTGATGGTCCGACGCCTCGAGGTTCTGTAATGACCGCCCGGATGCCACCCGAAGATCTGCCCGGGCGGTTGGCGCAGGCCACCGACGCCTGTCGCGACCTCCTGGAATCCGGAGACTCGAGGCGCTGGGAGGTTTTTGTCAAGAGCTCGCTGACCAGGGAGACCGAACTCGCCGATGGCCGGTTGCGGCGAACGGTGCAGGTCGAGGAAAGCGGAATCGGAGTCCGGGTCTGGGACGGGAGCCGCGCGGGATTTGCCGCTTCTTCGGGTCTCGACACATCGTCGGCGCGAACCGCCGTCGAGTCCGCACGGGCCGGCGCCGCACCCGGTCCGGATCCCATGCCTCCCCACCGGCTTCTCGGCACGACGCCGGTTCAGCCCGGTCCGAAAATGCCGCCCCGAGGATGGGCGCAACACGTGACCTCGGAGCTCGGGCTGGCCCTTGCTTCGTTGTCGGGTGGCGTCCTTCGCGTCGGTCGCGCCATCGCCCAGGAGGGCCGTTATGCCTGGGGCCTGAGCACCGTTGATGACTGGTCGGCGGAGCACCAACGAACGGTTGCCTCGATGCTTGTAGAGGTACTGGTCGGCGATCGTCCCGGGACCTGGAGAGAGTGGATCCACGTTGCAGACCCCGAGTCGTTCGACGTGGAAGCCACCGCCGCCCGGATCGGAAATCGCGCCCTGCTCACCCGCCACGGAATCGCCACCGACCACGGCCTGCACGATGTGCTCCTCCACCCGGAGGTGAGCGCACAGCTCCTCGCCGCGATCTCGCCGCTCTTCCTTGCAGCACCCGATGATCAGGACCCCCTGCCTGGGTTACTCGGACCCAACGGACTTCTCTCCGCCTATGCTCTGACTCTGGTCGACGATCGCTCGGATCCGTCGGCGCCGGTGGTCGGACCGTGCGATGGCGAAGGTCTCCCGGCCCGCCGCACCCTCCTGCTCGAGGAGGGCGCCCCACGTCATCGTGTGGCGAGCTTCGCCGATGCCCGCCGTTTCGAAGAAACCCCCCGGGGTGGCGCCGTTCGCCTTTCGTATCGGGACCGGCCGTCATCGGGTCTGGCCAATCTCCGGGTACTCACCGACGACGGCATGGCAGCGGGGAAGCTCCTCACCGCGAGCGACCGTGCCCTCTATCTCCTCCGCCCCCTGGCACCGGTGATGTGCAATCTTGGCGATGGAACCTACAGTCTCATCGCCTCGGGAGTCTGGATCGACCACCAGCGGGTCAAGGGGTGGCACCCGGTTGTCGAACTCTCGGGTGACCTGGGCACCTTGCTGCGTCGGATCGACGCCGTCGGCACCGATCTCTGTTGGTTCCAAACGCCCGGTGGCTTTGTCGGGGCGCCATCGCTTCTCATCCGACGCCAGCCGGTGGTGGGTTGAGGTCTCTCGGGAGTTGACAGCCGACAGTTGACAGTCGACAGTGAGGTCGCGCGAACGGAGGGAACAATGGAAGTCGGCATTATGGGTTTGGCGGCGAGCGGCAAGACCTCGCTTTTCAGCCTCCTCACCGGTCTCGATTTGGAAACGGCGGGCGGGCGTCGCGATGTCAGCCAGGTCGGAATCGCCAGAGTGCCCGACCCCCGGCTCGACGCGCTGGCCGCGATGTACAAGCCAAAGAAGTTCACCCCGGCAACGATTCGGTTTGCCGATGTGCCCGGCATCCCCGACGAACATCGCGGCGACACCAGTTTCAACCTCCCCGAACTTCGCACGGCCGATGCCCTCATGGTCGTGCTGCGAGGCTTCCCATCCGATGCCGTCGCTCACCCCATGGGGTCGGTGGATCCGCTGCGCGATCTCGAACATATCGAGGATGAGTTCATCCTCCAGGACCAGATGGTGGTCGAGAAGCGCCTCGAGCGGCTGCGCAAGGACATCCAGAAACGACGCGATCCCGAGCTCGAGCGCGAGCGCGATCTCCTCG
>CBESWV010000081.1:0-14690 GCA_965533305.1 uncultured bacterium
CGCCGTAGACGTTGTAGGGCCACTCGAGGTCGTGGCTCACGTGGTAGAACTGCGAGACCGGAAGCGAACGCACGTGACGCCAGGTCTTGGCCCGGTCCTCGGAAATATAGGCGCCGCCGTCGGTGCCGAGAAAGAGTTGATTGGTGTTGGACGGGTTGATCCACAGGGCGTGGTGATCCGAGTGGACCGAGCCCATGTTGAAACCGGCGCCGAAGAGCCCGCTGAAGCTCTCGCCGCCATCGGTGCTGACGGTGAGGGTGAAGCCGGGTTTGTAGAGCCGGTTGTGATCGGCGGGATCGACGACGAGTTCGGAGAAGTACCACGGCCGCATCTGGACGTTGGTGGAGTTGTCGGTCATTTTCCACGTATTGCCGAGATCGTCGGAGCGATAGAGCGCCGTGTCGTCGGACTCGACGGTGGCGTAGACCACCGCCGGCCGCGACGGGGCGACGGCGACCGCAATCCGGCCCTTCTCACCCTCGGGCAGGCCATCGGTGAGTTCGGTCCAGTTTTCGCCGCCATCGGTGGTGCGGTAGAGTGCGCTGCCGGGGCCGCCGGATGTGAAGAAATCGGGATAGCGCCGGAACTGCCACATGGAGGCGTAGAGAATCCGCGGCTCCTGCGGATCCATGTCGAGATCGGCGCAGCCGGTGTTCTCGTCGACCGACAGGATCAGCTCCCAGGTCGCGCCGCCGTCGGTGGTCTTGTAGAGCCCGCGTTCGGGGTTGGCGCTCCACAGCTGTCCCGTGGCGCAGACATAGACAGTGTCGCTTTCATCGGGGTGGACCGCGATCTTGGCGATGCGTTCGGTGGCTTTGAGACCGAGGTGCTCCCAGGTCTTTCCGCCATCGGTGGTGCGATAGACGCCGTCGCCCACCGAAACGCTGTTGCGGACCCAGGTCTCGCCGGTGCCGACCCAAACCGTGTCGGGGTTCGAGGGATCGATGCGGATGGCGCCGATGGACTGGGTGT
The DNA here is from genome assembly GCA_965533305.1 of uncultured bacterium. Lineage (GTDB taxonomy): Bacteria > Acidobacteriota > Thermoanaerobaculia > Thermoanaerobaculales > Sulfomarinibacteraceae > JAHECW01. The sequence goes on from CBESWV010000081.1 coordinate 973, forward strand.
GGTCGTCAAAGACGGGCTCGAAGCTCAGACCCGCATTGTCGGACTTCCACACGCCGCCGGTGGCCGCGCCGACCCAAATGGTCACGGGGTCGACGGCGTTCCCATCCATGGCGGCGATGCGGCCGCTCATCACCGCCGGGCCGATGGCGCGGGCCTTGAGCCCGCCGAAGGTGGCGGAGTCGAATTTGGTTTCTGCAGCATCGATCGCGATGCCGCACATCAACAGAGCTGCAGTGAGTATGAGCTGTTTTTTGGTTTTCATTTTTCCCCTCCGGCGGTCTTCCACGTGATCACGTCATCGGACCGAGCCTTGGCGGTGACCCGGCCGGTGTCAGTTTCTCACGCCCCCAGGCGATGGCGAAATGAGCATTGGGGAGTCGCCTGGAGGTGCGTCCGGACCTTCGCCATCGTTCGGGCGGGTTGCCCGCGGTTGTTCAGATCATCCGTGGGATTATGCTCGATGAACGATTGCGTTCTCGGCGAGCAGCGTCTGGTTGGCGAGCACGAACTCCCGATCCCCCTGTTCGAGGATCGTAGAGGTTGTCGAGACCGAAGCAACCACCCCGCGAAGACCATCGACCTCGATCTCGGTACCAGGCGTGAAGAGCCTCTTGACGTAGAGCCCGGCCAGGATATTGCTCACGAGAGTCCGACTTCCGAGACCGAAGCAGAGACCGAAGGCAAGTGCCGCCCCCGCCAGGCTGAGCGCCGTCACCAGGCGAACGATGTCGGTGTCGAGACGGAGTTGTGCCATGGCCATGATGACCGCGACGAAGATCACCGCCGCCGTCAACATCCGACCGAGGGTGGGTGCGAAATCCAGGCCGCTGTCCTGGGCGGATCGGGCGATGGCGGTCCCTGCGAACCGACCCAACGCCGACCCGATCAGGAGGATGAGAATCGCGGCGACCATGTTGGGTACGTACCCAAGGAAAGCGCCGATGGCATTCGAAATGGCGGTGAGACCGACCGTGTCGGCGAGACTTCGGGCAAAAAGGAAGAGCAACAGGAAGTAGATGACACGTGGAATCACATCGCTCAGTGACTGCCTCAGACCGAGCTGCTGAATGGCTGTGTCGATGCCGACTTTTCCGAGGACGTTGTCGAACTTCATCCTGACCATCATCAGGCGAAGGCCCCTCTCGATGAGTTTGGCGACGAGCCAGGCGACCAGGACAAGGATGATGCCGGAGATGATCTTCGGCGCTGAGCCGACCAGATCACCTACGAGGTTCTGGTAGGTCTGAACCAACTGTGTCTTGACGAGCTCGGTGATTTCCATCATGGGTCACTCCTTCTGTTCTCCGGGCTCGTTGGCCCCGATCTTAAAAATCTGACTCAGGATCTCGAGGACGATCATGATCGGACCACTCCAGGTCAACCGGCTCATATCGGCAACCAGCAGCCGGCGCTGGATTCGGCGGTTGAGACGATCCATGAAGGTCTCCGGAACGGGCTCTTCAAGGGAGCGGAGGGCGGTGATCGGACTGCCAGTGTCGATGGACTCGGCATCCATGGTGTCGTCGTGTGTTTCTGACATGATCAGTCCCTCCTTTCATTGGGCAAACGGAGATCCGAAGGCGTCAACCCACCGCGATCGGAATTCTTCGCGCGCGCGTTTGATCCGCATCTTTGCGGCTGACAGGCTGATGCCGAGCCGGTCGGCGATCTCCTGATACGAGTCACCGTCGGCATCTCGAAGCACCAGCGGGACCCGCAACGTTTCGGACAGCGAATCGAGGATGAAGACGATCTGCTCGCGCTCGGAGAGCGTCTGCAAACGGCGCTCACCCTCGGGCATGACGTGCAGTTCCTCGCGACCGCGAAGGTCCGGGTCATCGACATCGATCGATGGTCGCCGTTTTCTCTTTTCGAGATAGTTGAGGCAGTGGTTGATCTTGATCCGCTGCAGCCAGGTCTTGAAGGAGGAACGCCGTTCGAATCGTTCGAGGGCGAAGAACGCTTTGAGGAACACCTCCTGGGCGAGGTCGTCGGAATCGGCCGAAGCGCGGGTCAGATAGCGACAGTTGGCGAGCACCCGTCCCTGGTGGCGCCTGACCAGGAGATCGAACGGTCGCAGATCCCCGTCACCGGCCTGACGCACGAATTCGACCAACTCTTCATCGCTGCTGTCTCGATCGATATCCAGGGTGTCCTCCCTGCCGTCTTTGACCATCGGGACGGTTCACAAGTCACATCCGAGATGGAATTGGATGTCGGGTTGGATTATAGGACTCCGAAACACCGGTGCCCAGAACCAATTGGATGCCGGCCTGGCGGTCGCGGGTTGATGCGGGTGTCTCGAACTCGGTCATCACGAAAACGGGGGAGGGGTCAGGCCCCTCCCCCGTGTGTCGTCATCAAGGTGAACACACCCCGGTGGAGTGACGACAGAATGCTGTGCCCAAAGGGGCGGTCGACTATTTTCCTCCGAACAGACCGCCGAGCAGGCCACTGCCCATCTTGACGATGTCGTTCATGGAGTTGCCGTCACCGTCGCTGTCAAGCAGGCGGGAGAACATGTCCACCGCCGATGGTGATGCCTTTCGGGCCGCCTTTTCCTGTTGACCGAGAGCTGCCGCCAGCCCCGAGGCGTCAAAACCCTGCTGACGCTTGGCTTTGCCGAGAGATCCCATCAACAGGGGAGCGACCATGGCCATGATCTTCGTGACCGATCCCATGTCGACGCCGCTGGATTGACTGACTGCCTGCTCGACGTTCGCCTGGCGTCCGCCGAAGAGATGGCCGAGGATCCCGGCGCCGGCGGAGGCATTGCCACCACCGCCCAGGAATCCCATGACGTCATCGAGGACGCTGCCGTCGTGGTCGCGGTCGAGCGCGCCGAGGAGTGCGCTGGCGCCACCCCCCGAAGTGGTATTGCGGGTCAGACCCGCCATCATCGCGGGCAATGCTCCCGCCAGTACGTTGGTCACGTCACCGCCGCTGACTCCCACCGAACGGGCGATTTGATCGACCCCTCCGCCGCCGAGTTGCGACATCAGAGAACCGAGAAGATCCGATGTGTCCACCACCGTCCTCAGCCCTTCAACACAAACGTGACTTTGAGGTTGACGCGGTAGCCGGTCACCTTGCCGTCCTCGACCTCGACCTTCATTTCGTTAACCCACGCCCCCTTGACCTTGTCGAGGGTTTTGTCGGCGCGTTCGATCCCCTTCTGGATGGCGTCCTCGAAGCTGACGGCGGATGAACAACTGAGCTCGGTTACTTTTGCTACTGACATTCGATTCTCCTTGTTGTTTGCGGGCCGGACACGAGGCGCCGCGGTTCCGAACAACGCGTCGGCGCCTGCTCGTTTTAGAAAGTGTTTCGGTTGTTACCGGTGACGAGCCCGGAACCGGCGATTCAGTCCTGCGGCGGGATCCTGAGTACCTGACCCGGGTAGATCTTGTCCGGATGGCTCAGCATCGGCTTGTTGGCCTCGAAGATCACCGGGTACTTCATGGCGTTTCCGTAGTACTTCTTTGCAATTTTCGACAGTGAGTCACCGCTGACGACGGTGTAGTACTTGGCTTCCGGCTCCGGAGTCTCGACCTTGATCCGGTCGTCGACCCGTGCGGTGCCCGCGGTGTTTCCCAGCGCAATAACGGTCTTCTCCCGAACTTCCTGGTTGGGTGCGGTTCCGCTCACCATCACCAGGTCGTCATTGACTCCGATGTCGAGATTCTCGATCCCGAGGCCGAGTCGCCCTATGTATTTATTGAGCGACGCGGCTCTGCGGGCCTCGGCAGCGGCTTTCGCCGTAGCCGCGTCGGCGGCAACCTCGGCAGTGGTCGGCTCATCAGCGTCCTTACCGAAGATTTTCTCACCCGCACCTTTGATGAAATCAATCAGACCCATGGTCTCCTCCTTCTTTGTGGTTGTTGTTCGTAAGATTTCCATTGTATCAGGGGGTGTGACCGCGGCGGCGTGCAAAAAGTCACATCACGCGATGTGTTTTCCACATTCCGCTGGGTCTGATCGCGGTGCCTGGACCATTGATGTGACTTCTTGGCGCAGCTGGGGTCTCAATGATGAGTCGATCGTGGGCACTTCGATGAAACGCCCGGAACGGCGGGATGGAGCAAGACGATGAGCAGGACCACATCCGAGAACATCACCCCTGGCAACAGCCGCCACGATGAACGCGGCAAATCCCACGGGGCCGCGGGCGAACTCCAGGTCGTGCTGAAGTCCGGTGGGGTCTACTGTTTTGTGAGAAGGCCGAAACCCTCGTGCGCGGACGTCTCTCCGGCGGCGATGGGGCTCGACGAAGCCCAGGACCTGATTCCCATCGACAGCTGAAGGTGGGTCGGGGCCCACCTTCAGTCTCGCAACAGCCAACGACCCCGCGGTAGGGGGAACTACTCTGATGCCGGTTCTTCCGCCTTTTCAGGCATTGCAAAATGGTCGTCGGGAAGCTCGACGCCGAGCTCGATCTTTTCGATGGTGATCACCTGCTGCGCGTCGCCGCTGCCGAAGGCCATCTCCATGGAGTGGGCGAAGAGGAGGCCATCGACCTCTTTGTAGTCGCCGAGAACTGTCGACACCGTCACTTCGTTGCCCTGGACCTCCCGCGTCGCCTCCATCTTGAACTCGACGAAATACTCCTCGTCGAGGTAGAGGTAGTCCACGTCGCCGTCCTCCCTCGTGACCTTGAGCTTGAAGGCCGGGGTACCGTCCACCTCTTCCTGGCCGACGAGCTCGACCGTGTGGCCCTTCTCCTCGTAGTTGACCAGCACACCCTCGAAGTCAGCCTGGTTCTTGAGCTGTTTGACCTGGTCTTCGGCCATCTCTTCGGGCTCGGTCTTGCCCAGGAACGGCAGAATCGCCCAACCGGTCTCGCCATCGAATGCCTGGACTGCGGTCATGCCCTGCATGGTGAACTCGAGGCGAATTCGGTCGGGTTTGCTGAACTCGACCACGAAGGGCATTTCAATGGCCCCCGCGGCGCCGCCGCCCATTTGCATGGTGCCGGTCATTCTGCCCGTTTCAAGGGCCATCCATGCCTCTTCGCCGCCCTTGGCTTCGAGGTTGGAGGCGACGATTTCTTCGACCGTCTGGGCTGCTGCAAACCCGGTAAGGATGGTGACTGCGCACAGAAGCATCAATGTTGTCTTGAATCGCATATTCAGTTCTCCTTGTGTCCGTCCGGTTGGATCCGGCTCGGATTCGTCGTGGATCGTCGAGCGTTCATTGGCGGAAATGTAACACGGTCCCCGGTGGATCGGGGCCCGGTGTTCATAGGATGAACGCGGGTCACTGCGGAGGGTTCGCCCTTGATCGCCTGAGGCGCTGAGATGATCAATCCGTGCCGAGCAGCTCGAGCACGGCAATGGTCATCGCCTCGGTCCCCATGGTCACCGACGGTTTGGGCTCGATCTTGAAGAACGGCGAGTGGTGCGATGGGACCCGTGGCCCGCCGGCCGCCTCGGCGTCGATCTCCGTCTGGGGGGTTCCCCCAACCGAGAAATACGCCCCGGGAACCTTTTCATCGGTCATGACGAAGAATGCGAAATCCTCGGCGCCCATCCCCGTGCGCTTCTTCTCGTAGACTGCGTCCCCGCCGAGTTCGCGGACAAATGCCCCTCGAATCCGCTCCGCGAGCCCGACATCGTTGACCGTGGGTGGAGTGAACTCGGTGGAGACGGAAACCTCGGGCAGCCGGTCTTCGGGCATGCCGTATGTTCGTCCGATTCCGTGGGCGATCCGTTCTATACCCGTGAGTAGCGTATCGCGGGTCTCCATGCTGTCGGCCCGGACCGTGAGCTGGAGTTTGACTTCGGCGGGGATGATGTTGTGTTTGGAACCGCCGTGGATCGATCCCACGGTGACCACTCCCGGTTCGAGGGGAGCGAGTTCGCGGCTGATCAGGCTCTGGAGGGCAACGACGATCTGGGCCGCCATATAAACCGGGTCCTTTCCTCGGTGGGGTGACGCGCCGTGGGCGCCGACGCCGAAGACCGTGATGTCGACGGTATCGGCCGAAGCCGAGATCTGGCCACCGGAAATCATGATCTTGCCCGCCGGTTCGCCGGCTGAAATGTGAAAGGCCAGGGCGGCGTCGGGGACCCCAAATCGCTCGTAGAGGCCGTCTGCGAGCATGGCTTTGGCTCCCCCGACACGCTCCTCGGCAGGTTGGCCGACAAACATGACCGTGCCGCTCCAGTCGTCGCGCATGGCCGCCAGCCGGCGGGCTGTGCCCACCATGGAGGTCGCGTGCACATCGTGGCCGCAGGCGTGCATTACCGGTTGCTCGATCCCGGTGATGTCGACCTGGGTTTTGACGGATGCGTAGGCGAGACCGCTGTCCTCTTTGATCGGCAGCCCATCGATGTCGGCCCGCACCAGGACCAGCGGACCGTCACCGTTTCGAAGCATCCCGACGACACCGGTGCCACCGACTCCCTCGGTGACCTCGACGCCTGCCTGACGGAGTTCCTCGGCGAGCCGAGCCGCGGTCTCATACTCTCTGAACGAGAGTTCCGGGTGAGAGTGGAAGTAGACAAAGAGATCGGCGAGGTATGCGTCGTAGTCGTCGGCGACGGCCTTCGCAAGGTCGTCATCGGCCAAGAGAACCGGAACACACAACACCAGGATCACTGCCGCCAGGAGCACTCGTTTCATGGATATCCCCCTCCATCACGCACCAATCTCAAGTGATCATAACCGGGATGAGCGAGTTTGCTGCTCCTTTTTGCGACGAGTCCTTGGTGATTTCCGCCACCGAACTGATAGGCTGTGAAGAAGGAGAGAACCGAAATGCGCAGATCCATCGGCCTCTTTTTTCCTTTCGTTTTTGCGGCCATGGCGCCGGTGTCAGCCTCGGCAGGGACCCTCGTGGTGGCCAACAAGTCGGAGGCGACGGTGTCGCTAGTAAACACCGAGTCCGGTGAGATTCTGGCCACGCTTCCAACCGGGAACGCACCGCACGAGGTCGCTGTCTCGCCCAACGGGATGCTCGCTCTGGTGGGCAACTACGGAACGCGTGACGAACCCGGATCGAGCCTGACCGTCATCGACGTGGCTGCAGCCGAGGTTGTCAAGACCATTGAACTCCAGGAATACACCCATCCGCACGGTATTGTCTGGCTCAACGATGAGGTCGCGCTGGTGACGGCTGAGGACCAACAGGCACTGCTCCGGATCAACATCGTGGAGGGTGAGGTCGATCAGAAGATCTCCACCGACGCCGAGATCTCCCACATGGTGGCCGTGGCCAGGGAGCATGGCCTTGCATTCGTGACCAACATCGGCTCGGGATCGGTGACGGTCATCGATCTCACCCTGGGTGTTCAGGTGGCGCATGTCATTACGGGGGAAGGTTCGGAGGGCGTTGCCGTGACTCCTGACGGGCGGCAGGTGTGGGTCACCAACCGCGCCGAAGACACCATCAGCGTGTTGAATGTCACGGGTCGAAAGGTCGTCGCCAGGATCGAGGCCGGTGAATTTCCCATCAGGGCCGAGGCGACCGCCAATGGCCGCTTTGTTCTGGTCACCAATGCCAAGGGCAACGATCTCTCAATTTTCTCGACCAAAGATATGAAAGAACTCGGTCGGGTCAGTTTCACCGAAGTGAGCAAGGGCGATGAAGGGCGCCTGTTCAGCGATCGTTTCGGCGATAGTTCGGTGCCAATCGGCATCGAAATTGTCGATAGCGAGAAGCGAGCCTATGTCGCCCACGCCAACGCCGACGGGATCTCCATTGTCGATCTTTCCGAGGGGAAGGTGATTGGAACCCTGTCGGCCGGGAAAGAGCCCGATGGGATGGGCTGGTCGCCGCTGGTGGCGAAGGTTGAGGAGTGAAGGAGTCAGCGCTCCCCCTGGTCGCTGTTACAAGGTGAGGAAGCCAGCGCTCGCTTTGCTCGCTATGAGGAGGTGGGAGCGTTAGCTCTCTCTTCGCTCCATTTGTCCGACGTCTCACGCCTGACCTCCTCACTTTCTCGCCTTCTGACTTCCTCATGTCTCGATTTTCCGGTCTTCGATCCGGTATCCTGCACGACGCGTCTGGAGGGCAGTCAGTGATGAAATCGGTATTCGACCCCACCACCATCAACGGACTCGAGCTTCGTAATCGACTGGTCAGGTCGGCGACATGGGAGGGGCTCAGCGATCCCAACGGAGGAGTCAACGAGCGGTTGATCGATGTCTACCGCGATCTCGCCGACGGTGGGGTGGGCCTCATCATCACCGGATACATCGCGGTGCGCGCCGATGGCCGGCAGCAGTCAACCCAACTGCTCGCTGATCGTGACGATATGGTGCCCGGACTCGCTGAGCTTGCGACCGCAGTGCACTTGCACGGCGGCAAGGTTGTCGCCCAGATCGTCCATTGCGGCGGCCAGGCCAACAGAGAAGCCACCGGGTGCGACCCGTTGGCGCCGAGTGCGGTGGCAAGCCCCGGCTATCCCGAGGTCCCGAGCGAGCTCTCCACCGACGATATCAACACCCTCGTTGCGAGTTTTGCGGTTGCCGCGCGACGGCTCAAGGATGCCGGTTTCGACGGCGTCCAGCTCCACGGCGCCCACGGTTACCTCCTGGCCCAGTTCCTGTCGCCTTCGCGCAACCTGCGGCGGGATCGCTGGGGCGGCGACGTCTGCAACCGATCGCGATTCACCCGCGAAGTCTACGCGGCGGTGCGTGCACTGGTCGGACCCGACTGGCCGGTGATGATCAAGCTCAACGCCAATGATTTCCTCGAAGGATCCACCACCGAAGGTGACGCCGCCTTTCTGGCGGCCGCCCTGGCCGAGGCGGGGATTGATGCCATTGAGGTCTCGGGCGGCACCGGCGGGTCGGGCAAGCTCGGCGCGGCGCGGTCCAAGATCGAGACCGAGGCCGACGAGGCGTATTTTCTGCCCCAGGCCGAGGCGATCCGAAACGCCGCGCCCGGGGTCCCCATCATGCTGGTGGGTGGGGTGCGTTCCCTTGAGAAAATCGGCAGCGTGCTGACCTCGGGGGCGGCCGACTACTTCTCCATGTGCCGGCCGTTGATCCGCGAGCCCGGTCTGCCGGCGAGATGGGCCGCAGGCGACCACCGTCGCGCCGAGTGCGTCTCTTGCAGCGGATGCTACGGCCCTGCGAGGAAGGGCGAGGGGATCCGCTGCGTGCGGGTCTAGGGCCCTTGCTGATTCCTCTCACACAGGAGACTTCACCGCGAAGTCTCTGAGCCTTTCCGGGTGGGGTGGATATTTTCACCCCGCCCTTTTCAGCCTCCTGGAACGACCCGCCGCGTCGCCCTCCGGACCATTGGGGTGGGCTGCCAGCCCGCCAGCCTGGCGAACATCCACCACGCGGCGCGGCCTTTGAGGATGCAGTTGAGCGTCGCTTCAGGTGGGTGATCGGAGTGGGCGCAGTCTCCGCACCCGCCATATCCGGAAACGCCGTTGCCGGTTGTGAGTTGGGCGAGTTCGGAGTTCGGGTTGGCGGCGATCCACTCCCGCGCCCAGTTGCCTCCGTCGTGGTCGAGATTGTCCCAGAGGCCGAGGTTCCAGAAGTAGTCCCCGTCGGGGTCGTAGGCTTCGATGTCGGCGAAATCGAAGAGGATTCGCCGGTGGTCCCGGCAGTGCCGTCGGATGAGCTCGTTGTTGGAGTGCACGCCGCCGGAAGTCGGGTCCTCGCCCTGACCCTCGGCGTGGCCCGTCATGAAGACGAAGTCGATGCCCGGGTACTCGGAGACCAGAATCTCCATGCTGTCGACGTACCGTTGCGCATCGTGCCCATCGATGCTGCACCATGACCACATGATCACATTGATGTGATCGTTGGCGGACGAATCCAGGAACGTTCGGGTGCAGGTCACCCAGGGTGTCACACCGTGTTCATCGATGTAGTCGCCCTGGCTGAGGTCTGATACCGGGCAGGGGATGCCGCCATCATCGAGATCGAGACCGGCGCCGCCGTTGCCCGACCACCCGAACGAACCACCGAAAGCCGGGAAGATCTCGAGGGCGTCCATTCCGCTGATGATCTGACTGCCGTGGCTGGTGTGGTTGGAGTCGCGTTCGCGGCGTGCGAGAATAGATTCGAAGACCTCGATAAAGGAGAGCACGATGAGCGAGATTTCTCGATCGAATCGTCTGCTGCGCCCGGTGATTGCCGTGATCCTGGTGGCAGCCGGCCATCAGGCCCTGGCCGTAGATATTCCCACTACGCCCGACGGAACCGTGCGTGCGGTGGCCGCGGGCCTTGCAGATCGGCATCCCGAGATTCTCTGGCAGGCGCTTCCGCCGAGCTACCAGCAGGACATCTCCGAGCTGACCCACTCTTTCGCCGAACGCATGGACCCGGAGGTCTGGGAGGCGACGTTCGCGATCGGCCGCAGGACGGCCGGTCTCCTTCGCGACAAGAAGGACATCATTCTCGCAAGCTCCATGCTGGAGGCCGCCGGCGAGGGGCGCGAGGAGGTCGAGGGCGGTTGGGACGAGATGGTCAGCTTGCTTGACAGCTTCTTCGCCAGCAAGTTGTCGGATCTTGACACGATGAAGACCATCGACTGGGAAGACTACATCGCGACCACCGGTCGTGACCTGATGAACCTCGCCGCCGAGAAATCGAAGGCGGACGGCGACGACACCTTTGACCGCGAATTCACGCAGAAGCTCCTGCAGACAAAGGTCGAGGTGGTCTCGATCGAGGGCGACAGCGCGACCCTGCGAATGACCGCGCCGGATGAGGATCCCGAAGAGATGCAGTTGACCCGGGTCGAGGGTCGCTGGGTGCCGAGCGATATGGCAGAGGACTGGGACCGGGAGGTCGCCGAGGCCAGACAGCGGCTCGCGGCCATGACCGACGAGGAAATCCAGCAGGGGTCGATGCAGGCGATGATGATGATCGGGATGGTCGACGGGGTGCTCGCCGAGCTCGAGACGGTCGAGACGACCGAGGAGTTCGAGCTGGCCATCCAGGGTCTGTTAGGACCCTTCCTCGGTGGGATGATGGGCGCCGATGAAGACGTGATGTATCAAGAAGACGAGGTGGTTGAAGACGACTCGCGGTGATCGGCCGATTGGTCGACCGCTCCCTTTAGCCGCCCTTCTTCGCCGTCGATCCGGTCTTCGACGAGCTGCGGGACGATGCGCGTTTCGGCGACCTCGTGCGCCGCGTCGACCAGGTGAGACCCGAAGCTGTGGCGACGCCGGACCGACTATCATCGTCGTGGTCGGCTGAGGCTCCGAGGCGTGACGAAGCCCCGGCTGCCATCGGAGGTGAGGATGCGAAAATTCGACGTAGTCGTGCTCGGGTGCGGGCCGGGTGGTGAGCGGGCCGCCATCCAGGCGGCGAAGGCTGGGCGTTCGGTGGTGGTCGTGGAGCGTGCCCACGTCGTCGGCGGCAATCGCGTCAACTGGGGCACGATTCCGTCCAAGACCCTACGCGAGAGCGCTTTATTCGTACACAATCTGACCCGCAACAAAATGGACGGGATCCGCGTCAAGATCGACGACGAGATCACCGTCGCCGATTTTATGCACCGCGAGCGCACGGTAGTGCAGCGCGAGCTCGAGCTGATCAGCGATTCCCTTGCGCGCTATCGGGTCGAGGTGGTCGAGGGTCACGGTCGTTTCCTCGATCCTCACAACGTGACCGTTTCCGACAGCAACGGGGCGGTTCGTGAGACCCTTACCGGAGACGTCATCGTCATCGCCACCGGGTCGAGCCCCAACCGGCCGAAGGACATCCCGTTCGACGGTGAGCTGGTCTTTGATTCGGAGAGCATCCTCCACCTGCCCAGGATGCCGCAGTCGATGATCGTTCTCGGCGCCGGGGTGATCGGCATCGAGTACGCGTCGATCTTCGCGGCCCTCGGTATCTCCGTCACGCTGGTGGACACCCGAGACCGGCTGCTGCCATATTTCGATGGGGAGATTGCCGGTGTTCTTACCGGTGCGCTCAACCGCTCCGGCGTTGTCACGATCCACGGCCATCACCAGGCCTCGATCGAACGGATCGGCGGGGCGAACCCGCACGTTCGATGTCGCACCGACGCGGGCGCGGAGCTCGAGGCGGACGCACTTTTGTATTGCATCGGTCGCAACGGCAACACCGAGGACATCGGTTTGGAGAAGATCGGCCTCGCAGCCAACGATCGCGGTTCCCTCGAGGTCAATAAGCACTGCCAGACCTCGAACCCGCACATCTACGCGGTGGGTGATGTCATCGGCTACCCAGCCCTGGCTTCGACCTCGATGGAGCAGGGCCGGCGGGCCATCCGCCACGCCCTGGGCATCCCGGGCCCCAACCTGGCCGACAACGAACTGCCGTTCGCGATCTACTCGATTCCTGAAGTCAGCTATATCGGCGCCACCGAGGAGGCGCTCATCGAACGCGGCGTGGAGTATGTCTGCGGGCGCGGTGACTACAGCAAAAACCCGCGCGGGCAGATTCTCGGTGAGCGGGTGGGGATGCTCAAACTGCTGTTCTCGGCAGAGACCCTCGAACTCCTCGGCGCCCACATCGTCGGTTCGAGCGCGTCAGAGTTGATTCACATCGCACAGGCGTTTCTGCACACCGGCGCCACCGCGGTGGATATCGCCGAAACGCTCTACAACTACCCGACTCTCTCCGATCTCTACCGTCACGCCGCCCAGGTGGCCCTCGCCGAGCACTACCGCCTCACCGGGCGCCGGGCGTGGGTGTGATGTTGGACGTGAGACGTGAGCCTCTTGCAAAAACCGTCTTCTCCGATTGTTCGTGGTCTCTGTGCCGGCGAGACGCCAGCACTACAAAGGGCTGAGATCTATTGTAGGGCCGGTGTCTCGCCGGCCTGATGGAGAGGAGGGTCGAAAGACTTCAGTGTCCGATTCTCGAATTTTGCAAGAGGCTCACGTGAGACGTGAGGAGGTAACCCCCAACCTCTATCGTCTAACGTCTCACTCCTAACGTCTAACTCCTGACGTAAACCCAACCGTCGCGTAGCCGACCCAGTGGTGGAGGTTGGATGGGGCCGTGGTGCCGAGGCCCGCCTCGAGAGTTTCCTGGGACACCGGGAGCTGCGGCTCGGAGAGGCTGGTGGCATAGCGCAGGAAGTGCCCCTCGGGTGTGCCGATCCCCGTCTTTTCCGCCACGTCACCCAGGAGCTTGACCCCGAATGGAACCGAGAACCGGCCGCACCACGGCAGCTTGTAGATTCGAACGTCGTCGAGGTTGACGAGGGTGTACTCGAGGGCTGAGAGCTTCTCAGGGTCGATGGGACCCTCCAGGTGATCGTGGGCCAGCGCCTCATCCCGATCGACCGCCTGTTGGTATCCGGCTGCACCGGTGCCGAAAGGTGCGTGGTCGAAGTCGGGGCCATAGTGGACGGCGTCGGATGAAACGACGATGGCGAGATCGCGCCCGAGGCGCCAACCGTTTTCGTCCATGATGTCGGCGAGTACGGTGGAGAGCTCATCGGCAAGATCGGACAGCCGGTCCCACGATGCGTATGGGATGAGGATCGGGATGATTGAGACATCGGGGTTGCGGCGCTGGAGGAATGGGACGATGGCCTCGAGCGAGTGCTCGCGGCAGTGCATCGCGTTGTCGACCACGAACGACGTCTCGTTGAGATGAGCCAGAACTTCCCCGCGCAGCGGGTCGACCGCCACCGGCCCCCAGGGCCCGTGCCAGTTTTCGAATTCGTCGAAGACCAGGACATTCTCGAGGTCCCAGAGGCGAGCGGCGTGAAAGACGCCGATGAGCACGACCCGCGGTGCGGTGATCCGTTCGGTGAGGTGGACATAGGC
>CBESWV010000082.1:0-14657 GCA_965533305.1 uncultured bacterium
TGGTGCCGTTGGTCCAGACCTCGAGCACCAGGCGCTCGTAGTTGGTCATCCGACCCAACCTCGCCATCTCGACCCGGAAGTTGGCCTTGGTCACCGGTGAGTGGGCCGAGTCGATGGGGATGAAACCCACATCGAGATCCTCGGTCTGGTTCTCTTCAGCCTGAACGTATCCACGGCCCGGAGCGACGCGGACCTCCATCCTGAGCTTGCCGTCGACGGACAGGGTCGCGACGTGGACATTCGGATCGATGACTTCGACCTGATGCGAACCGACCAACTGTCCGGCCGTGATCTCGCCCGGGCCCTTGACGTCAAGGGTCAGCAGGGCCGCTTCCTGGCCGTGGATCTTGAGCGGGATCATCTTCAGGTTGAGGATGATGTCGGTGACGTCCTCGACGACACCGGGGACCGCTGAAAACTCATGGTCGGCGCCTTCGATCTTGACGGCGGTGATGGCCGCACCCGGAATCGACGAAAGCAGAGCCCGACGAAGGGCGTTGCCCACCGTCGTTCCCCACCCGCGCTCGAAGGGCTGGGCGATGAAACGCGCAAAGGTGTCGGAGCGGTCTTCCTCCTCCGGCTGTACCTGCGACGGTCGCTGAAACTCATGCCAGATCATGCAACCTCCACCTTACCGGGAGTAGAGCTCGACGATGAGCTGCTCCTGGATCGGGAACCGGATATCTTCGCGGGACGGAAGCTCGAGAACCTTGCCGGTCATTGCGGCGCCATCGAGCTCGAGCCATGCCGGGATGCCCCGTCCCTGGGCAAACTCCAGGGCGTCGGTGATGGTCGGAACCGTGCGGCTCTTCTCACACACCCCGATTTCCATGGCCGCCTTGACGCGAAACGACGGGATATCCACTCGGCGACCATCGACCAGAATGTGGCCATGACGCACGAGTTGGCGGGCCTGAGTTCTCGAGGTCGCAAAACCAAGCGAGTACACGACGTTGTCGAGTCTCAGTTCGAGAAAGTTGAGAAGGTTCTCGCCGGTGACGCCTTTTTTGCGGTTAGCGGCATCAAAGGTGCGCCGGAACTGGTTTTCGAGTACGCCGTAGATCCGCCGTAGCTTCTGCTTCTCGCGGAGCTGCAAACCATACGCCCGCACCTTGCGCCGGCGACCCTGACCATGTTGGCCGGGGGGTGCGTTCCGACGTTCGATGGCGCACTTTTCCTTGTAGCAGCGTTCGCCCTTCAAGAAAAGCTTCATCCCCTCGCGCCGGCAAAGACGACAGACTGGTCCTCTGTATCGAGCCATGTTTCTCTCCTCAGACCCTGCGCCGCTTCGGCGGGCGGCAGCCGTTGTGCGGAATCGGCGTGATGTCGCGGATGCTCTTGATCTCGAGCCCGGCAGCCGCGACGGCGCGGATTGCCGACTCGCGACCCGGTCCAGGCCCCTTGACAAGGATGTCGACGGTGCGAACACCGCTGTCCTGGGCCTGCTCGGTTGCGTTCTTCGACGCGAGCTGTGCGGCGTAGGGAGTTCCTTTGCGCGAGCCCTTGTATCCGGTTCGACCACCGGAGGACCAACACAGAGTCCCACCGCTGGGATCCGAAAAAGTCACGATGGTGTTGTTGAAGGTCGCATGAATGTGCGCAACAGCGTGGGGCACATTCTTGCGCACGCGGCGCGATTTGCGCACTGGTTTTTGATCAGCTGCCATGAGTTCTCTCCCGCCCTACTTCGTGACTTGCTTCTTGCCGGCCACAGCCTGACGCCTGGGACCCTTACGTCCACGAGCGTTGGTGTGGGTACGCTGACCGCGCACCGGCAGACCGCGACGATGACGGATTCCGCGGTAGCAGCCGATCTCGATCAGCCGCTTGATGTTCATGGCGACCTGCTTACGAAGATCGCCCTCAACACCGCCTTCATCCTGGATCACGCGCTGGATCTTGAGGACCTCGTCTTCCGACAGATCCTTCACTTTGATACCTTCTTCGACACCCGCCGTACCCAGAATCTTGATCGCCCGAGTCCGGCCGATACCATAGATATAGGTCAGGCCGATCTCGACCCTCTTTGCCGACGGCAATTCAACACCTGCTATGCGTGCCATCGCTCTCCTCCTCGATCAGCCTTGACGCTGCTTGTGTTTGGGGTTCTCGCAGAGAACCCGAATCACGCCCTTACGGCGAATGATCTTGCACTTCGAACACATACGTTTCACTGACGGACGAACTTTCATCGTCGCCCCCTCTTACCTTATTTGTAGCGGTAGACGATCCGCCCACGTTTGAGATCGTATGGCGAAAGCTCTACCAGGACCTTGTCGCCGGGAAGAATGCGGATGAAGTGCTTGCGCATCTTTCCCGAAATATGCGCGAGCACTTCATGACCGTTCTCCAACTCGACGCGGAACATCGCATTGGGAAGCGGTTCGACCACACTTGCGACCACTTCGATCGCTTCTTCCTTGGCCATTCAATTACTCCTCGAGACCGAGCACACGATGGCCGTCTGACGTTACCGCCACCGAGTACTCAAAATGGGCAGCGAGTTTACCGTCTTCCGTCCTCGCTGTCCAGCCGTCATCGTCGATCTTCACCCGCCAAGTTCCGGCGGTGATCATGGGCTCGATGGCGAGCACCAGACCGGGTTTGAGAATCTGCCCGCGGCCGGCATTTCCGTAGTTCGGAACCTGCGGTTCTTCGTGCAGCGAGCGCCCTATGCCGTGACCTACGAACTCACGTACGACCCCGAAACCGGATCCCTCGGCATGGCTCTGAACGGCTGCGCCGATATCGCCGAGCCGTTTGCCCGGACCCACCTCCTCAACGGCGTTGTCGAGGCAGCGCTTGGTGACCGTCATGAGCCGGTCGGCTTCGCCGTTGACCTGACCGATGCCGAAGCTGACGGCCGCGTCGCCGAAGAAACCATCGAGGATGACACCGCAGTCGATGCTCAGGATGTCGCCATCGGAGAGCCGGACCTTCCCGCTCGGGATTCCGTGAACGATTTCATCGTTGACCGAGGTACAGAGGGTTCCGGGAAAACCGCGGTAGCCCTTGAACGCCGGCACGCCACCCTCAGAGAGAATCAGCTCCTCGGCGATCGCGTCGAGATCGGCGGTGCTGGCGCCCGGCACGGCCGCGTCGCGGGCCGCTGTGAGGGCGCGATGCACGACCCGATTTGCACGGTCCATGGCGTCGAGCTCGGTGGTGGACTTGAGGACGATCATACGGCCACCTGCGCCCCCACCGATTCATCGACCGCTTCGGCCACCCGGGCGATCTTCTGGTTTCCGTCAACCACGACGAGTTGATCTCGATTGCGGTAGAAGTCCGCCACCCCGGCCGCGTGCTGGTGATGCACCCGCAGGCGGTCGCGGACGATTTCTTCCCGATCGTCGTCGCGCTTGACGAGCGGCTCGCCGGACGGATCATCGACTCCGGGATTCTTGGGCGGATCCTCGAGCCGATGATAGGTCCGACCGGACCCGGGGTGAATCAATCGACCCTCGAGCCGGGCGACGATCACGTCATCGGGGACATCAAGCAGGATGACCTGTTCGATGCGCCGCCCGAGCTCGGCCAGAATCCCATCGAGCAGTTCGGCCTGGCCGACGTTGCGGGGATAGCCCTCGAGGATGAATCCGCGAGCACAATCCTCCCGATCGATCCGCTGGAGAATGAGGCCGCTCATCACCTGATCCGAAACCAGCTCCCCGCGATCGAGGTTCGGCTGGATTTCGCCTCCGAGCCCGGTGCCGTTGGCCACCTCGCCCCACAGCATGTCTCCGGTGGAGATGTGCGGCAGCTGGTAGCGCTCGGCCAACAGGCGCGCCTGGGTGCCCTTGCCCGAGCCCGGGGGGCCCAGCAGCACCAGGTTGAGGCTGGAAAAGGTCGGCGTCATTACCGTCTCCCGCGAATCCGTCCGCGACGCATGAACCCGTCATAGTGGCGCATGACCAACTGGGACTCGATCTGCTGGACCGTGTCCATGGCCACGCCGACCACGATGAGCAGCGAGGTGCCGCCGAAGAAGAACTTGATGCCGAGACCCTCGGTGAACCACCGGGGCAGGAAGGCATCGAGGGTCGGCCCGATCATCGGGATGGTCGCGACCTTGAAACCGGAGATGAGGATCTGCGGCAGAATCGCCACCAACGCCAGATAGAGCGCCCCGACGAGGGTGATGCGGGTGAGGATCCGATCGATGAACTCGGCGGTTCGTTTGCCGGGGCGAATCCCAGGGATGAACCCACCGTACTTGCGCATGTTCTCGGCCGTGTCCTCGGGGTTGAAGATGATCGAAGTGTAGAAGTAGCAGAAGAAAACGATGGAGAGGAAGTAGATCAGATTGTAGAGGGGCTCGCCATAGTTGAGCGCCTCGACGATCTTCTGCAGCCAACGGTTGTCGATCATCTGACCGAGGGTCTGGGGGAACGACATGATGGAGGCCGCGAAGATCACCGGGATCACACCACCGGTGTTGAGGCGAAGCGGCAGATAGGTGCTCTGACCGCCGTAGACCCGGCGGCCCACCACTCGCTTGGCGTACTGGATCGGAATGCGACGCTGCGCTCGCTCCATATAGACGATGGCCGCCACGACCCCGACCATGAATACGACCAGGATCGCGATGGTGATGATGCTCAAACTGCCGGTTCTCATATCTGTGATGGTGCTGACGATGGCGCCGGGGAGGCCGACCACGATGCCGGCAAAGATGATCAACGAGATCCCGTTACCGATGCCGCGTTCGGTGATCTGCTCGCCGAGCCACATGACAAAGGAGGTCCCCGTGGTCAGGGTGAGCACCGTGAGCAGACGGAAACCCCAGCCCTGGAGGTCCTCGGGCACCAGCGGTGCGCCGCCGGGGGCCGTGGTCCGCTCGAGGAAGAAGGAGATACCCATGCCCTGGATCACCGAGAGCACCACGGTTCCATACCGGGTGTACTGGGTGATTTTCCGTCGGCCGAGTTCGCCCTCTTTCGAGAGCTTCTCGAGATAGGGCCAGACGACGGTCAGCAGCTGGAGAATAATCGATGCCGAAATATAGGGCATGATCCCCAGCGCGAAGATCGTCATTCTCCCCAATGCACCACCCGAGAAGAGATTCAAGAAGCCGAGCACGGTACCTTCAGCCGCGGTGGTGAACTCCTTGATCGCAACCGGGTCGATCCCCGGAATGGGAATAAAGGCACCAATGCGGTAGACCGCAAGCAAGGCGAAAGTGAAGATCAACCGGTTTCGAAGATCGGGGATGGCGAAGATGTTGCGGAAGCTCTCGATCACGTCGTCACCGTTTCACAGCTGCCACCGGCGGCTTCGATGCTCGCCTGGGCGTTCTTGGAAAAGGCATGCGCCTGAACGGTCAACTTCTTGCTGAGCTCACCGGACGCCAGGACCTTGATCGGCTTTTTGCCACCGCGGATCAGACCCTTCTCGGTCAGGAGCTCGGCGGTGACGGTGTCACCATCGGAGAACACCCGCTCGAGGTCGCGCAGGTTGACGACCTGGTATCCCACCCGGAAGATATTGGTGAAGCCTCGTTTGGGGATCTGGCGTACGAAGGGCATCTGACCGCCCTCGAAACCGTAACGCCGAGAGTATCCACTGCGCGACTTCTGGCCCTTGTGGCCCTTCCCTGCGGTTTTTCCGTGACCCGATCCCGGTCCCCGCCCGATACGCTTGCGCTTCTGGGTGGCACCAACGGCCGGTTTGAGATTATGAAGTTCGTTGGCCATCTCAGCCCTCCAACTTCTCGACCCTGACCAGGTGGGAGATCTTGTTCACCATGCCGCGGATGCAGTCGTCGTCAATCCGTGTCACGGAGCGGCCGATCTTGCCGAGACCGAGACCCGCAAGCACTCTTTTCTGCCTGCCCTGGTACCCGATCCCGCTCTTCACCTGGGTGATCTTGAGCATGCTCGTGTTTTTCTTTGTTGCGGCCGTTTTCGGCGCTGCCTTCTTGGGCGCAGCTTTCTCGGCCGCCGGCTTCTTCTCATCGTCCTTCTTGGCCGGAGCCTTTGCGGACGCGGTCTTCTTCGCGGGCGCCTTCTCGGACGCGGTCTTCTTTGCGGGAGCCTTTTTTTCCGGAGCCTTTTTTGCCGCGGCCTTCTTGGCCGGGGCCTTTGTGGCTGCGGCCTTCTTGGCCGGAGCCTTCGCGGCTGCAGTCTTCTTGGCCGGGGCCTTCTTGGCCGGGGCTTTCTTCTCCGCGGCCTTGTCGGCCGGGCTCACCTCGACTTGGTCCTTCTTCTCTTCAGCGGTCATGACTTCTCAGCCTCCTCCACCGGAGCATCGGCGGTGGCCTCGGCGGCGGTCTCTTCGACCACCGGTTCGTCCACCACTTTCTCGCCCTCGGCGGCCGACTCGACCGGCTCGCTCGCCTGGTCGGCGCCGGCAAGATCGACACCGCGAAGACGTCGGACCTGTTCGTCGGTCATCAGATTGTGGAGGGCGTCAAAGGTCGCACGCACCACGTTGAACGGGTTCCGGCTGCCGACGATCTTGGTCAGAATGTCCTGGATCCCGGCCGACTCCATGACGGCGCGGACGCCGCCGCCGGCAATCACCCCGGTACCCGGAGATGCTGGTCGGAGCAGGACCTTTGTCGCACCCCACCGGCCCCAGATCTTGTGCGGGACGGTCCCACCGACCAGGGGCACCTTGATCATCTCTTTTCGGGCCTGTTCGGAGGCCTTCTGGATGGCGGGCGGCACCTCGCGGGCTTTCCCGGTGCCGTAACCGACCCGGCCAGCCCCGTCTCCGGCTACCACTACCGCCGAGAATGAGAAGTTTTTCCCACCCTTGACGACCTTGGCGACCCTATTGATGTGGACGACTGTCTCGGCGAATTCGCTGTCACGGTCTCGGTTCATCATCGTAGTTGTCCCTAGAACTTCAGGCCCGCTTCGCGGGCGCCTTCGGCGATGGCACGGATCACTCCGTGATACTGGAAACCACCGCGGTCGAAGACCACGGTGTCGACACCTACACTCTTGGCGCGCTCTGCAATGAGCTCGCCCACTTTTTTGCCTGCATCGCGGTTGCCCGTCGAACCGAGGTCACCGGTCGACGCCTTCTCGAGGGTCGAGACGGCGGCGATGGTCACCCCACTCTCGTCATCGATGATCTGAGCGTACAGGTGGCGCAGACTGCGAAAGACGGTGAGACGCGGCCGCTGCGCGGTTCCCCGAACATGCTGCCTGAAACGGCGCTTACTTTTGTCGCGGCGCTGCTTGCGATCTGTGATGCGGCTCATTAGGTCGCCCCCTGCTTTCCGGCCTTGGTCCGAATACGTTCATCAGCATAACGGACACCCTTGCCCTTGTAGGGCTCGGGCGGCCGCAGACCGCGAATCTCGGCGGCGATCTGACCGACCTGCTGGCGATCGATGCCGTTGACGGTGATTCGATTTGCCTTTCCGTCAACCTCGATGTCGATACCCTGCGGGATTTTGAAGTTGATCGGGTGCGAGTAGCCGAGATTGAAGACAACCGCGTTGCCCTGCTTTTCGGCACGGTAGCCGATGCCGACGATGTCGAGAGCCTTGGACCAGCCGGTGGAGACACCGGTGATCGCGTTGGACATCAATGCACGATCGAGGCCGTGGAACGCGCGGCTCTTCTTCTCGTCATCGGCCCGATCAAGGGAAAAGTCGCCGTCTTTGACCTGGGCCGAGATCCCTTGGTTCAGGCTGACTTCGAGAGCGCCCTTCGGACCCTTGATGCCAACGAGATTGCCGTTGACCTTGACCTCGACGCCTTTCGGAATCGGGAGTGGTTTTCTTCCAGTCCGTGACATGGTCGCCCCCTACCAGACTTCACACAGGACTTCGCCACCAACCTGCAGGCCGCGCGCCTGCTCATCGGTAACAACCCCGTGATTGGTGGAGATCACCGCGACGCCGAGTCCGCTGCGAACCTTCGGCAGGTCATCGACTCCGCGGTAGATGCGGAGACCGGGTTTGGAAACCCGGCGGATGCCGTGGATCACGGGTTCGCCGTCATCGGCGTACTTGAGGTAGATCCGAAGGGTGCCCTGCGGACCTTCCTCGATCATCTTGAAGGTGCGAATGTACCCCTCTTGCTTGAGGATCTTCGCGATCTCCAGTTTCATCTTTGATGCCGGCATATCCGCCCTGTCGTGGCGTACCGCCGCGGCGTTACGGATGCGGGTCAGCAGATCGGAAATAGGATCAGTCATGCTCATGATCGAAAACCCCTCACCAGCTCGCCTTGGTCACCCCGGGGAGAAAACCCTCGAGGGCCAACTTCCGGAAGCATATGCGGCAGAGCTGAAACTTGCGCATGTAACCCCTCGGTCGACCACAGACTCGGCAGCGGTTGTGATGGCGCACCTTGAATTTGGGCTTACGAAGGCTTTTGGCAATACTCGATTTCTTTGCCATGGTCTTCCTCCTAGCGCTCTCTGAACGGCATCCCGAGACCGGCGAGCAGTGCTTTCGCCTGATCGTCGGTCGGAGCCGTCGTTGTGATCGTAATATTCATCCCGAGCGTTCCTTCGATCTTCTGGTAATCGACCTCGGGGAAGATGAGGATGTCGCGAACACCCAATGTGTAGTTGCCTCGTCCGTCGAACGCGCTCGGCGAGGTGCCGCGGAAATCGCGCACACGAGGCAACCCGATGGCGATGAGCCGGTCGAGAAACTCGTACATACGCTCAGCCCTGAGCGTCACTTTGCAGCCGACCGGCATCCCTTCGCGCAGCTTGAAGGCCGCGATGGATCTTCTCGCCTTGCGGATCACCGGCTTTTGTCCGGTGATCAAGGTCAACTGCTCGACGGCCACATCGAGGAGCTTGGCGTTTTTCGACGCCTCACCGACCCCCATGTTGCAGGTGATCTTCTCGATCCGCGGAATCTGCATTGGGTTTGTCAGTCCAAACTCTTTCTGGAGAGCTGGAAAGACCTCTTCGTGATACGTAGTAAGCAAGCGCGCCATCGTCCCTCCTATCGGTCGAGAATCGCGCCGTCGACCTTGGAAACGCGGACCTTTCGTCCGTCGTCCAAAATTTTGTAGCCGACCCGGGTTGGTCGCCCGGAATCGGGGGAAACAACCATGACATTGGAAACGTGGATCGCCGACTCGCGTTCCACGATTCCACCTTGAATCTTCTTCTGGGGGTTGGGTCGAGTGTGCCGTTTGATCATCGCCACGCCCTCGATCACAAGGCGGTCGCGATCGCGGTCGACCCGCAGAACACGTCCCTTCTTGCCGGCATCCTTGCCGGAAATGACTTCGACGTTGTCGCCCTTTTTAATCTTCATCATCGACTCCTACAAAACCTCTGGGGCGAGCGACACGATCTTCATGAACTTGCGCTGCCGAAGTTCACGAGCCACCGGCCCGAAGACACGGGTGCCGACCGGCTCATTATCGGGATTGATGAGCACCGCGGCGTTCTCGTCGAAGCTGATGTAGGATCCGTCGCGGCGGCGCTTGCGGGCCCTCGTCCGTACGATCACTGCTTTGACCACGGCACCCTTCTTGATATCGGACTCCGGCGCGGCCTCTTTCACCGAGCACACGACGATATCGCCGATTCCGGCATAGCGTGGAGCCGCCGAGCCGCCGAGTTGGCGGATGGCCTTGAGCTTCCGCGCGCCGGAATTGTCGGCCACGTTGAGCTGGGTTCCCATCTGAATCATTGCTGACCTCCCGGCCTACTGCGCGCGATCGATCACCTTGCGCACGCGCCACTTCTTGCGGCGCGACAAGGGACGGCACTCCTCGATGAGGACGCGATCACCCTTGTTGCAGGTGTTCGATTCGTCGTGCGCCATGAATTTGGAACTGGTGCGCACGAACCGGTTATAGAGAGGGTGCATGACGAAATTCTCCACCTTCACCACCACCGATTTGTCGGCGGTGGCAGTGAGAACCACGCCAACCTTGGTGGTCTTGCGGGATGTCTTTACGGCTTCGATCATCATGCACTCTCCTGGATCCGGCGCTCGTTGATCACCGTGAGCACCCGGGCGATGTCCTTGCGGACCTCCCGGATCTTGACGGGGTTCTCGATCTGACCGGTCGACTTCTGGAAGCGCAGCTTGAAAAGCTGCTCCTCGAGATCCGACAGCGTCTTGGTCAGCTCTTCGACGGAACGTTCACGCAGCGTCGGGGCCTTCATCGCCGCTCTCCTCTTGTCACGAAACGCGTCCGCAGCGGGAGCTTGTGCGCTGCAAGGCGCATGGCCTCGCGAGCGACGGGCTCCTCCACACCTTCCATTTCATAGAGGATGCGGGCGGGCTTGATCACCGCAACCCATTCCTCCGGGGCGCCCTTTCCCTTACCCATTCGAGTTTCGAGGGGCTTCTTGGTGATGGGCTTGTCCGGGAAGATCCGGATCCAGATCTTACCGCCGCGCTTGACGTGTCGGGTCATGGCGATACGAGCGGCTTCGATCTGCCGCGCTGTCAGCCAACCGCGCTCGATCGCCTGCAACCCGTAATCACCAAAAGAAATGGTGGAGCCGCGATGCGCGATCCCGCGGTTCTTGCCGCGCTGCTGTTTCCTGTACTTGACCTTTTTCGGCATCAGCATGATGACGACTCCTCACAGACGCTTTTGATGCGCGCGCGCACGGTGCCGCTCGCCGCGGTAAACCCACACCTTGACGCCGATGGTGCCGAATGTGGTGAAGGCGGTCTCAATTCCGTAATCGATGTCGGCCTTGAGGGTATGGAGCGGCAGGCGCCCCTGCAGGTACTGCTCGGAACGGGCAATCTCAGCCCCGTTCAGTCGGCCTGCACAACGAATCTTGATCCCCTGGGCTCCAAAACGCAGCGCGTTCTCGATGGCCCGCTTCATGGCACGCCTAAAGGCGATGCGTCGCTCGAGCTGCCGAGCCACGTTGGCAGCGATGAGGTGGGCATCGATTTCGGGCCGCTGGATCTCCTGGATGTTGATGTGAATGTCCTGGCCGTAGCGCCGCATGAGGTCATCACGCAGCTTGTCCACCTCGGCGCCCTTGCGACCGATGATGATTCCGGGACGGCCGGACAGGATGTTGACCCTCAGCTTCGAGGCCGTGCGCTCGATATCGATGGCGCTGACGGCTGCGTTCTTGAGCCGCGCCATGAGCTCGCTACGGAGTTGGAGGTCCTCATGCAGGAGATTGGCGTAGTTGACGCCGTCGGCATACCAGCGCGAACGCCAAGTGTTGTTGTAGCCGAGGCGGAACCCATACGGGTGTGTTTTCTGTCCCACTGGTGCCTCCTAGTTCTCGCGCACTGCCAGCTGGACAGTGATATGGCAGGTCCGCTTGAGGATGCGATGTGACCGCACCCATTTGGAAGCCGGCCGGGCTCGTTTCAGACTGGGTCCGCCGTCGACCGTGATGGTCTTGATGAAGACCCGATCGACGTCAACCCCTGGTTGGGCTTGCTCGAGATTGGCCAGAGCCGATTTCACCAACTTCGCAACGTCGGGAGCCGCGTACTTCCGACACATCTGGAGCGAAGTCAGCGCCGGTTCCACCGCCTGGCCGCGAACGAGATCGACGACCAGCCGCACCTTACGCGGCGACGAGCGATAGTAGCGCAGAGTTGCTTGAGCGTCCATGGCCATCCCCTACCGTGCGCCCCGGTCCGACCGACCGCCTGCTGCGTGACCGCGGAAGGTCCGGGTCGGCGCGAATTCGCCGAGCTTGTGCCCGACCATGTTCTCGGTGATGTAGACCGGCACGAACTTATGACCGTTGTGAACGGCAATGGTCGTGCCGACCATGAGCGGGGTGATGGTTGAGCGTCGCGACCAGGTCTTGATCACACGGCGGTCACCGGAATCCGAGACTGCCTGCACCTTCTTCATGAGGTGGTCATCGATGAACGGTCCCTTACGGATCGAACGAGCCATCTTATCCCCCTACTTCTTTCGCCGCGAGACGATCAGGCGATCGGACGCCTTCTTGCCGCGGGTCTTCGCGCCCTTGGTCGGCCAGCCCCACGGCGAAACCGGGTGACGGCCCTTGTTTCGACCCTCACCACCACCGTGCGGGTGATCCACCGGGTTCATCGCGGTGCCGCGAGTCTGCGGTCGGATGCCGAGCCAACGTGAGCGGCCGGCCTTGCCGATCTTGATATTCGAGTGGTCGGTGTTGCCCACCTGACCGATGGTGGCGATGCAGACCGAGAGCACCATGCGCATCTCGCCCGACGGCATCCGCAGCGTGGTGTACTTGCCCTCTTTCGCCATGATCTGCGCCGAAGCCCCTGCCGAACGGACCATCTGGCCACCCTTGCCGGGCTTGAGCTCGACATTGTGGACCAGTGTTCCCAAGGGGATATTGCCGATGGGCATGGCGTTGCCCGTGCGCACATCCGTCTTGGTGCCGGCGATGACCTGATCGCCCACCTTGAGACCGGTCGGCGCCAGGATATAGCGTTTGTCACCATCAGCGTAGTGGAGCAACGCGATGAAGGATGTCCGGTTGGGGTCGTACTCGATGGTTGCAACCTTGGCCGGCACGTCGAACTTGTCGCGTTTGAAATCGATGATGCGGTAGGTCCTCTTGTGGCCACCACCGCGGTGACGCGAGGTGATGTGGCCCTCGGAGTTGCGCGCGGACGACCGCTTCCCGCCCTTGGTGAGCTTCTTCTCGGGCGTCGATCTCGTGACCTCCTCGAAATCGAGGTTGGTCGGGAATCGGCGGCCCGGTGACGTCGGCTTGTGGTTTTTGATCGCCATCAGGGCCTCCTCACACGCCTTCGAAGAACTCGAGGTTCTTCGAACCCGGCGCGAGCTTGACGTATGCCTTGCGCGTAGCAGATCTGTGATTTGCCACACGGCCGTAGCGCATGACCGGTTTGCCCTTGCGGTTGAGGATGTGCACCGACGCGACTTCGACGTCGAAGAGCTCCTCGACCGCATGGCGAACCTGAATTTTGTTCGCCCGCCGATCGACCTCGAAGCAGACGGTGTTCTCCCGTTCCTGCATCATCGTGGTCTTTTCGGTGAGCAGTGGGCGACGAATGATCTCCCGTGCCTTCATGACAGCACCTCCGCAAGAGAACGGACCGCAGGCTCGGTCGCCACGATCCAGCGGTGGTTGAGCACCTCATACACGTTGAGCGACGTGGCAGCGAGCATGGTGAGCTCGGGCCTGTTGCGGCTCGCGAGATGGAGGTTGAGGTTTTCGAGACCATCCACCAAGAGCACCTTCTCGCCGCTCATACCGAGAGCATCCAGATGCTTCATGAAATCCTTGGTCTTCGGATCCGGAAGCTGCATGGACTCGAGCACCACCAACCGGCCCTGAGCCACTCGCTGGGAGAGCACGCCCCGCAACGCGGCGCGGCGGGCTTTCTTGTTGACCTTCTGCACATACGAACGCGGTTTCGGTCCGTGTACGGTACCGCCGGTACGCCACAGAGGCGATTGGCGATTACCGGCACGTGCGCGACCGGTGTGTTTCTGTTTCCACGGCTTGGCGCGGCTTCCCTTGACTTCGCTGCGGTCCTTGGCGTGGTGGGTTCCACGTCGGATACTTGCGAGGTATGCCCGAACGACTTCCCAGACGAGATGGTCGTTGGCTTCGCGAGCGAACACGTCATCGGGCAGCTCAACCGAGCCGACGATTTCGTTTTTCCAGTTTTTGACGTCGATCTTCATGGTCATCCCCCGCCCTATACCTTGACAATGCGGATATAGCTGTTCCGCGCTCCGGGAACACCGCCCTTGAGGAAGAGGAGATTGCGATCGGTGTCGACCTTGATCACCGTGACGTTCTTCACGGTGATCCTGGCGTTGCCGTGCTGACCGGGCATTTTCTGGCCGGGGAACACCCGCGACGGCCACGCCGACTGTCCGATGGAACCGGGGGCGCGGTGGAACATGGAACCGTGGCTCGCGCGTCCACCACTAAAGTTATGACGCTTGATCACGCCCGAGAAACCCTTACCCTTCGAACGACCGATGACGTGCACCTTCTCATCGGCGCCGAAGATGTCCGCGAGCACCGAATCGCCGGGCTTGGACTCGTCACCGACATCGACCGGAACTTCGGCCATGTGCCGGGTCGGAGGAACGCCGGCGGCCGAGAAATGACCCTGGATGGGTTTCGGCGCGTTACGCCTCGGAGTGGATTCGACCAGACCGAGCTGAACCGCCTCGTAGCCGTCCCGTTCGGTGGATTTTCGCTGAACGACGATACACGGCCCAGCCTCGACCACCGTCACGGGCACAGCGCGCCCGTCGTCGTCGAAGATCTGGGTCATGCCAACTTTTTTGCCGAGTATGCCGCGTACCATATCTACCTCACCGTGCGCCGTAGGCTTTGATCTGGACATCGACACCGGCCGGCAACTCGAGCTTCATGAGAGCATCGATGGTCTGCTGGGTCGGCTCGAGAATGTCCAGGAGCCTCTTGTGCGTGCGGATCTCGAACTGCTCGCGGGACTTCTTGTCCACGTGCGGAGAACGCAGCACGGTAAACCGCTGGATGTGCGTCGGCAGCGGGATGGGGCCAAAAATCCTGGCACCCGTCCGCTGTGCGGTGTCAACGATTTCAGTCGCTGACTGGTCCAGCAGGCGATAGTCGAAGGCCTTCAGCCGAATACGGATCTTTTCGCTGGCCATATATCTACTCCAAGATCTCGGTGATGGACCCGGCGCCCACGGTCCGGCCGCCTTCACGAATCGCGAACCGCAGCCCGCGCTCCATCGCGATGGGCGTCAGAAGCT
>CBESWV010000083.1:0-14353 GCA_965533305.1 uncultured bacterium
GACAAGGTGCTGCGGGAGACCGATGTTTCGCCATTGATGGCCCTGGCACGGCAAACCGTGACCAACGCCCACCGGGTGGCTCGGATGCTCGTGCGCGCTCGGCGTTACGATGCCGCCGAAGAAACCGAGTCGCTGGCGAAAATCCTGGGCTCGCATTGGGGCGCGGCAGAGGCGGCTCTGATGGGGGTTGCGGTCCGCTACAACCAGGAATATGCACGTTCGTTGGAGCTTGATCCGCCCGAACTCGCCATCGAGGATTCTCGCCAACCGGGAAAAGATAGCTCATAATGCCGACCGGAGGAAATCATGCGTTTGATAATCAGTATCGTGCTCGTTGCGGCTCTCATTTTTTGTTTCGGTTGCGCCAAGAAGGAATCGGCGCTGGTTGAGCAGCCGGAGGGCCCGGCCGAGGCCCAGGTTGACACCGAGCCCATCGCCGAAGAGGGGTTTGAATCCGGCGAGGTCGGCGACACCATGACTGTTGGTCATGGTGAAGATGCCGAGGCGGATGCCGACGTTCCAAAGGAAGGCGAAGAGCCCTCGGGTCACTGATAGGCATTCGTGAGTTTTTGCAGGGTTCTGTGCCGGTCCGCGCTTCCTGCTCTGCTGATCGGGCAGGTCATCATGACGGGATGCGTCGGGGAGAGCGTCCCGGCTCCGGTCGCTGAACCGGTATTCGAAACGGGCGGAACGTTGTCCGCTCTGTCAGGACGGTTTCTACCCGACAGACCAGTGACCGTGGTCCCGGATCGATTCTGGGAGGTGGACGAAGAATCTCAGAGCTGGTCGTTCCGGGGATGGGCGAACCTGCTTGTGTTTGTCGACGATGGCGGTGTCACGGCGCCGGTCGAGATTCGATTGACGCCCGCCCAGACATCGGACGGGATGCATTTCCATGCGAGATGGGACGATGAACCGGTGACGGCACCCAGGTTCGATTCTCCCGACGGTGTCGTGCTAAGGATCTCCGAGACGATCCTTTCGCCGGGACTGCACCATCTCACCATCGGCAGGAACAAAGCGCTCGACGATCCCGACGTCAGGAAGGTCCTCGATTGTCGCTTCGACGCCATCGAGGTCGTGTCGGAGAAGTCGAGTCGTCTTCTCGACCCCAAGGATCATCGGCGGTACGAGTTCATCCGGTCGTTTCTCGAGGATGGTGTGACCGGTGATTCCACCTCACGACACGGCGGTTTGCTGGTATCCGGGTCTCGGATGTCGGCGGTGAGTTTGACACTCTCGGAGAGATCCAAGGCATCCTTCCAGGTGGCCGCCTATTTCGCGCCGACGACGCGATTTTCAGTCGAGGTCGCGGGCGTCGATCATCACGTGGACGCCGGCAACGAACCGGTGGATCTCGAGGTGCGCCTGGAAGTGGGTGTGCACGAATTGAGGTTGCGGACAGATGGGCCGGACGACGGGCTCTACCTCTGGGGATCGCCCTGGTGCCACCAACCCCTCGATCCCAGTCGGGGCCCCGTGATCCTGGTGACGCTCGACACCACGCGAAGAGACGCCCTATCGGTCTATGGGGGGGCCGCCGAGGCCTCACCGAATATCGCCGCTTTCGCCGAAACGGCAACCGTCTTTGACGACGCGTGGTCGACCTCACCGTGGACCCTGCCGAGCCATGCGAGCCTCTTCACCGGGCTTTATCCCACGCGGCACGGCGCCGGTGTCTCACGAACCCGTCTCGACACCCCTCAGCCGACTCTTGCGGAGCTTGCTCGCAGCGCCGGAATCCGAACTGTCGGGTTCTCTGCAGGGGCCCTTTCCGCCTCGAGGTGGGGCCTGTCGCGAGGATTCGACCACTATCGTGATCCCGACGGATTCGAGACTATCGGCGATCGTCAGACCGAGTATGTTCTCGATTCCATCGACCGATGGGCCGACGAGCCTCTGTTCATCTTCGTGAACTACTTCGATCCTCATGCCATGTACCGGGCTCCGAAACCGTTCGAGGACCTCTTTGACGTCGACTCGCGGAGGGAGAGGCTCGAAGGCGTACCCGGATGGGAGCAGATCGGCCGAGGGGACACGGCGACCTGGCGAGCGGTGGTCAATGGTGAGGTGCCTCCCACTGCTGACGCGGTGGCCTATCTCGAGGCGGCCTACCTGGCCGAGGTCGCGTTCATGGATCACCAACTGGGCCGCCTCTTCGCCAAGCTGGTCGAAAAGGACCTGTTTGAATCATCGACCATCATTCTCCTGGCCGACCATGGCGAGTTGCTCGGCGAGGATGATTTCTTCGGCCATGCGTGCCGGCTCGATCCGGAACTCACCGAGATTCCACTCATCATCAAGTGGCCCGGTGACACGACGTCGGTTCGCGACGACCGCTTGGTGTCGCAGGTCGATCTCTTCGGAACCATGCTCGACGCGCTGGGAATCGATGCTCCACACCGCGACGGGATCCCCATCAGAGCGAACAACCGTGCACTTTTCGACAGCCGAACCACGATCTTCATGGAAGAGCACGCCAACCGCATCCACCCGCTCTCAGACTTCATGGCCATCGCCCCCCACCTCTATGGGTTGCAGAACCTGGACTGGCGGCAGTTGGTGTGGAATGGAGGGAGTCTCTGCTACGACAGAAACTCCGCCGGATGGGCGGCTGCTCAGTGCCAAGTGGACTGGCGGCAGCGGATGGAGGAGTTGGCTTCGGTGGCGGCGGTGCCGGTCGGGGCGGATCTTTCGCCGGATGACGCAGGGATCACCGATGAGATGAGGGAGCAACTCGAAGCTCTCGGCTATATCCGTTGATGCCGCGGACCGGCGAATTGTGGGGAAACCTGGAATCCCTCCGATGGGCTGCTACTCGAGGTAGCCCAACGCTCTGAGCTGTTCCTCTTGTGCCTTCGACGCTTCCAGTGCAGCATCGAATCGAACCCGCTGACCCGTCTCCTCGAGCCAGAGATCAAGTTCCTGTTCGAGCCGTATCAGTCGAGGATGACTCATAGGGTAGATATCGATCAATTCGAGAGGGTCATTGTCGGTGTCGAAGAGGCTCAGGGTCGTTTCTACGCCATCGAGGATCAGGTGATAGCGGCCGTCATCGACTCCGCGATATTTGGATTGGTCCGAAAACGCGAATCGAGCGCGCACGTCGGTGCCTTCGATCATCGATCGGAGGCTGACACCCGCCATTTCAGACCCGCCGGATGGAATTTTCAGGTAATCCAGGACCGTCGGGAGGATATCTACGAGCTGAACCGAACCTTGGACCCGTTTGGGGCCACCGCCACCAGGGAATCGAAGAAGGAATGGGACATGAGTCAACGTATCCCAGACTCCGCGACAGTGTTTGATGTGGCCGTGCTCGAGGAACTCCTCCCCGTGGTCGGCGGTCAATACAAGCATGGCACGATCGAGAATGCCGAGATTCTTGAGTTTCGCTATGAACGTGCGAAAGCGACCGTCGAAGTAGTGGATTTCGTCGTCATATAGATCGACCAAGTGCTGAATATCGGCATCGGTGTATTCGATCAGGGGCCCGTCAGCATAGATCATCTCCCCAATCGGGTTTGGGTTGCCCGCCGCGATGAAATCGAACCCTTCGTAATCGCCGGCGAATCGCCGGCGCCCATCTGGTACTTGGTAGAAATCGTGAGGATCCATATAGTGTAGGTAAAGAAAAAAGGGCTCGTTCAGAGTTTGCAAGATTTCGTATGCACGTTGATTCACGCACTCAGCCGATTTCCACAAGCACGTTTCATCGAACACGTCGAACCCTGCCTCGAATTCGCCATTGGGATTCTGTTCCGACGGTGTGGCTCTGACGATCGGGCTAGCGGAGACTGCGACGGTTGTGTACCCCTGAGCTCTGAGAAGCTCTGCCATGGTCGGCAGGTCACTGGGAATGCCAAGAGTTTCGGATCCTCTCCGATAGAACTCGAACGCGTACCGGGATGTGAGCATTGAGTTTACCGAAGGATACGTGCATCCCGCCTGGCTCCGTGCGCGCTCGAAGACCACGCTTTCCTTTGCGAGCTCCTCGAGAAATGGAGTCGTGGGGCGGGAGTAGCCGTGAAGCGAAGTGTGATCGGCCCTGAGGGTGTCAACCAGGGCAACGATCACGTTCGTCTTTTTGGGGCTCGCCCCTTTCTCTGGACCACAGCCCAACGCGAGGGTCGCGAAAACCAACCACAGCACCAGTCGGGTAACTCGCATGGGGCAAAGGTATCACGATGAATGCTTCTCATCCCATGCTTGAAGGCATGTCGGCGGTGTCTTGATCAGACCCCCTCGAACGCCCGCTCGAAGTCGGCGATGAGATCTTCGGCATCCTCGCAGCCGATGGAAACCCTCACCAGACCATCGCTGATCCCGGCGGCGAGCCGGTCTTCGCGCTTCATGGCGGCGTGGGTCATCGAAGACGGGTGTTGGATCAAGGTTTCCACACCGCCGAGTGAGACGGCGAGGGTCATGAGCTTGACCGCGTTGAGGAGCTTGGTGCCGGCCTCGATGCCGCCCTTGACCTCGAAAGAGATGAGCGAGCCCGGTCCATCCATCTGACGTTCGGCGAGTTCGTGCTGCGGATGGCTCTTGAGACCGGGATAGCGCACCCACTCGACCTTGTGGTGGGTCTCGAGATACTCGGCGATGATGCCCGCGTTCTCCTGGGCGGCGCGAACCCGCAAAGCCAGGGTCTTGAAGCCACGCAGCGCGAGCCAAGCCTGGTGGGGATCCATACAGGCACCGAGATAGGCGTGAACCGGTTTGAGCCGCGCCCGCATCTCGTCGTCCTTGGGCACGATCATCCCGGCCACCACATCGGTGTGGCCGTTGATGAATTTCGTCATCGAGTGCATGACGACATCAGCGCCGTACTCGATGGGTCGCTGCAGAATCGGCGAAGCAAAGGTGTTGTCCACCAACAGTACCGCGCCGGCCTCATGGGCGATCTCGGCGGCGGCGGCGAGGTCGGTGAGAACGATGGTGGGGTTGGCGGGGGTCTCGATGAAGACGATCTTGGTGTTGGGCCTCACGGCGGCTTTGAGGGCGTCGAGATCGGCGGTGTCGACAAAGGTCGACTCGACGCCGAATCTGCTGAAATCGCGTTCCATGACCACCCTGGAGGGACCATAGACCGATGAGGTGCCGACGAGGTGATCGCCCTGGTTGAGCAGGGCGAAGGCCACCGTGCAGAACGCGGCCATGCCCGAACCGGTGGCGAGGCCCTGGGCGCCTCCCTCGATGGTGGCCACGGCTTCTTCGAGCCGGGCGATGGTCGGGTTACCCATGCGGGTGTAGATATAGCCGTCGGCCTGACCGGCAAAACGAGCGGCGCCCTGGGCGCAATCGGCAAAGGCAAAGGTCGAGCTCTGGATGATCGGCGGCGCCACGGCTCCCGTGGCCTCGTCGACGTGCTGGCCCGCGTGGATGGTCTGAGTCGTTCGCCCGAGGTCTTTGAGGTTGTCGGTCATGGAGTCTCCTTCTCGATGTGCAAACGTCTACCTACCACGAATCCATCCCGGATGTCGAGGAAGGTGTGCGCAATGGTGCAAACCACGGCCGTCACCATGGCCGTATCCGATCCCGATCCCGATCCCGTTCCCGATGCCGATCCCGATCCGGATCCCGATCCCGATCCCGGACCATCACGCCATCACAAAGCCCACAGATCACGCGGATGGACTCTGATTGCATCGCAGCCATCACACATCGCAACGGGTAAGCGCAAAACCACCGCTTTAGGAAGTGGGTGCCGCGACGGATTTGCGATAGACGATGAGATTGTCGTTTGGGATCGCGTCGACCATAGTCACCACCCGATCGTTCATCTTCCATCCCCATCCGCCGGGGAATCCGATGTCAAGGGTCGATCCTGTGAGACTCCCTTGCCCTTGACATGGGTTTTTACTTGTTCC
Source organism: uncultured bacterium (assembly GCA_965533305.1). Lineage (GTDB taxonomy): Bacteria > Acidobacteriota > Thermoanaerobaculia > Thermoanaerobaculales > Sulfomarinibacteraceae > JAHECW01. Next base: position 5,871 of record CBESWV010000083.1, read on the forward strand.
TGCCCCTGCCGCGGTCACGGGATCGGGATCGGGATCGGGAACGGACGCGGGCGCGGACGCGGGAGAGGAATTCGCCTTGCGATGTCATCTGTGTCCATCTGTGTGATCTGCGGGCTGCAATGACCTGCGATGATCCAGCATCCAGCATCCAGCATCCAGCTGCGTTATCATCATCCCACACCGATGCCGCACCTTGGCACCATATTTTTCGGAGTCCATACATGAAGATCTTGATGATCAGTAGTGAGGTTCTGCCCTTTGCAAAGGCCGGGGGCCTCGGCGATATGGTCGCGGCGTTGGCGGCCGAACTCGCACGACAGGGTCACGAGGTGCGAATCGTTCTGCCGCGCTACTACTCGGTTGATTCCGGTTTGCTCCGCCGCCTCGACCGACCCCTGGGCGTTCCCATGGGTGGCGAGGAAGAGTGGTGTGCAGTCGAAATCACGACGCTTCCAGGGACCGATGTGCCGGTTTACTTTCTCGAAAACCAGGCACTGTTCGGCCGCGATGGAATCTACGGATCCAAGGTCGAACCGGAGTTCTCGGACAATCTTCGACGATTCACCCTGCTGAGCCGCGGCGCCCTCCAGCTGGTCAAGATGCTCGAGTGGACGCCCGATGTGATCCACGCCCACGATTGGCCGGCGGCGCTGGCTCCGGTCTATCTCAACACCCTCGAACGTGATGGTGTCTTCACTGATACGGGGAGTGTGCTCACAATTCACAATCTGGCCCACCAGGGGGTCTTCCCCAAGGAGGACATCGAACACACCCTCATCGGTTGGGAGCAGTTCCACGGCGCCGGTTTCGAGTTCCACGACAGCCTCAACCTCCTCCAGGCCGGCATCCGCAACGCCGATGTTCTGACCACGGTTTCGCCGACCTATGCCGAGGAGATCCAGACCTCGGAGTTCGGCCACAGGCTCGACGGTCTGCTCCTCCACCGGTCGCCTGATCTCTACGGTGTCCTCAACGGCATGGACTACGAGCTCTGGAACCCGGCCGACGATCCACACCTTCCTTCGAAATTTTCCTCCGCCAAGCTCGGCGGAAAGGCGGACTGCAAAGCGGCACTCCAGGAGGTCATGGGACTCGCGGTCGACCCCGATGTCCCGCTTTACGGGATGGTCTCTCGGCTGGTCGAGCAGAAGGGCTTCGGCGAGCTCTGCGGCCCGACCCACGGCAGGCTCTACAACATCTGCGACGATCTCGATCTCCAATTCGTGATTCTCGGAACCGGTGACGAGTGGTGTGAGGACGAACTCGATTCGCTGGCCGAGCGACTGCCCAATCTCGCGGTCGATCTCGAGTTCAACGAGCCTCTGGCCCACCTCATCATGGCCGGGTCGGATTTCTTTCTGGTGCCGAGCGCCTTTGAACCGTGCGGGCTGACCCAGATGTACGCCATGCGCTACGGATCTCTGCCGGTCGTCAGGCGTACGGGAGGTCTCGTCGATACCGTCGAGAACTACGACGAACCGACGGGGGAGGGGACGGGCTTTGTCTTTGATCTCCTGACGCCGTCGGCGATCTATAACACCGTCGGCTGGTCGCTCTGGACCTGGTACAACCGCCCTGAACATATCGTTGCCATGCAGCAAAGAGCCATGACTGAACGCTTCGATTGGAAGGCCTCCGCGGCGCGGTATGTCGAGCTGTACAAGGGGGCGGTGGATCGACGATCGGGCGCCGTCCTGAGGACGTGGTGAAGGCATGGATAGAAAACAGCTCATTCGCGTGGTCCTCGTTGTTTTCCTGGTGGTGGGCGCGCTGGGATTGCGGAACTACTTTTCACCTGGCACCGTCGTCCGACGCCAGATTTTCGAGGCGGTGGCGAGCTTCAAGAACGAGAAGATCCTCGGCGTCATGTCCAAGATCTCGCGTTCGTACACCGACGACTGGGGCGGCAGCTACGAAAGCCTGGGAGCTCAGATCCAGTCGATGATGGAGAGCTACGACGGCCTCACGATGGATGTCGACATCAACTCCATGGAAACCGGGGACGGCGAGGCCCGGGTCGAGCTCGCCTTCGTCGTCGGCGGCCGTACCGAGGTCGGCAGGGGGAACATCCTCGGTACCGATCTCGATCCGTGCCGGGCCACCCTCAGATGGGTCAAGGAAGAACCCGGCTGGCGCCTCGTCGAGACCGAAGAACTCGACGTTCCTCAGTACCGGGAACAACTCCAAGAGCGTCGGCGTCCTTGAACGCCTGACCTCATTTCTTTTTTCGGCCCACGGCTCCCATGGAAGCCGTGGGCCGAAAAAAGACGTTGTGGAGACGTTAGGCCATCACTCTGGCAACTGCATCGCCGGCGCGCACCACATCGTCGTCGGCGATGTGGTAGTGCGTCACCATCCGGACGAAGTCGTGTCCGAGGGCATGGACCAGAACTCCTTCGTCGGCGAGGGCGGTGGCGAGGTCAGCGGCGGTGTGCTTGGCGGTCTCATCGAATCCGAAGCAGATGATGTTGGTCTCCACCGTTTCCGGATCGAGTTTGATTCCGGGGATCTCGGCGAGTCGATCGGCCAGGGTTCGCGCCCGACGGTTGTCCTCGCCGAGTTCGGGAAGCACCTCGTCCAGGGCGACGAGACCCGCCGCCGCGATGACGCCCACCTGCCGCATCCCGCCGCCAAGGGCCTTGCGGATTCGTCTGGCGTCTTCGATGGTGCCGGTATCGCCCACGAGCATTGAACCGACGGGAGCTCCGAGTCCCTTGGAGAGACAGAACATCACGGTGTCGCAGCCGGCCGCGATCGCCGCTGCGGGGATTCCAAGGGCCGCCGCCGAGTTGTGGATTCTCGCGCCATCGAGGTGGACCGGAAGACCGTGGTCTTTGGCTACTGCGATGAGCTCGCGCATCCTCTCGACCGGAGTGATTCTCCCGCCGGCAAGATTGTGGCTGTTTTCCAGCGCCACCATCGAGGTCGGCGTCCGGTAGCCGACTTTACCCTGGATTGCCGCCTCGATCTGCTCGGGCGCCAGGATGCCGTCGTCGGTAGCGATGGGTCGCGGGAAGGCGCCGGAGAGAAGCGACATGGCCCCCATCTCAAAATTGAAGATGTGACAGCCCTCCTCGCCGATGACCTCGGTGCCTGGTCTGGTGTGGAGATGGACGGCGATCTGGTTGCCCATGGTGCCGCTCGGAACAAAGAGCGCAGCCTCGCGGTTCATCACCGCAGCGGCGCGTTCCTCGAGTCGGTTCACCGTGGGGTCTTCGCCGTAGACATCGTCGCCGACGGCGGCGGTGAACATGGCCTGCCGCATGGCATCTGTGGGGTGTGTTACCGTGTCGGATCGAAGGTCGATAAGGGGTGCAGACATGGTCGTATTTTACTATGGCGTCACCACTTGACTTCACAAAAATTCGAAGCTAGGATTCGTTCTCATGACAGAAGATAAGTCTAGCGATATCTTCACTTTTCCAAAGTGGACATGGGTGTTGAGACCGGGAATCGCAGTCGCTGCGGTGGGAGGGCTGGTCTACGCCAGCGTCGTCATCTATCTCGGATTCTCTCCACAGGCTACCGACGTGGGCTATATGCCCACCCAGCCGGTTCCGTACAGCCACGCGCTGCACGTGGGCCAGCTCGGGATGGACTGCAGGTATTGCCACACCGGGGTCGAGGTCGCGGCAGCCGCTGCGATTCCGCCGACGCAGACCTGTATGAACTGCCACTCCACGGTGCGGGCGAACTCGGAGAAGCTCATCCCAGTGCGGGAGAGCTACGCCACTGGGATGCCGGTGCCGTGGATCCGAGTCCACGATCTTCCGGACTATGTCTACTTCGATCACTCGGCCCATGTTCGTCGCGGGGTCGGATGCGTTTCCTGCCACGGCCGGATCGACACCATGGAAGTGGTTTTTCAGGACAAACCCTTGAGTATGGGTTGGTGTCTGGAGTGCCATCGCAGCCCCGAGAATCACCTGCGTCCGGTGGAATTTGTCACCCAGCTCGATTGGGTGCCGGAGGAAGATCAGTTGGCGCTCGGAACGAGGTTGCGTGAAACCAACAACATCAATCCCCCAACGGATTGCAACACATGTCATCGTTAGGGCCGGAGATGGGCATGCAGTACTGGCGAAGCCTCGACGAGCTCGCGCAGACTCCTGAATTCAAGGAGGCTGTTCGACGCGAGTTCCCCAACGACGAGTGGGATCGGTTGCCGCCGGCCACCCGTCGTCAATTCCTCAAGGTCATGGGAGCGTCCATTGCGTTTGCCGGATTGACCTCGTGCCGCTGGCCGAAGGAGGAGATCGTTCCTTTTGCCAGCCGACCGGATGGCCGGACCCCCGGCGTCGCTGAGCAGTACGCCACCAGTATGGAAGTCGGTGGGGCATCGCTCGGGCTGTTGGTGACCTCCGTTGACGGCCGGCCGACCAAAAACGAGGGCAACCCAAACCACCCGGACAGCCTCGGAGCCCTGCCGGCCACCGCTCAGGCCGATATCCTCCAACTCTATGATCCGGACCGTAGCCAGCGGCTGCTCTACCGCCAGAGCGGCCAGGACTTCGTCAAGAGCTGGGACGATTTCGCAGGTTGGGCTGTCGAACATGTGTCGGGATCGGGTGCGGGCTTCGCGGTCCTTGCCGAACCGACCTCTTCACCGAGTATGGCGCGTCTGCACCGGCGCTTCGTCGAGACGCTGCCGGATGCATCCTGGTTTGAGTATCAACCGATCAGCCGTGATGCGGAGCGTGAGGGAACCGCCATCGCCTATGGCCGACCGCTGCGGGTCCATCCCGATCTGATGCATGCGAAGGTCATCGCGTGTTTCGATGCCGATCCCTTCTTCGATCACCCTTCGGCGATCGCGCTCGCACGGCAGTTCGCCGCGTCCCGTCGGCCGTCCCACGACGGCATCAGCCGCTTGTGGGTGGCGGAGCCGTCGTTCACCATCACCGGTGGTCAGGCCGATCACCGGCGGGCGGCGCCCGGGTCGGCGATTCCCAAGCTGCTCGCCATGCTGGCGCGAGAACTCGTGGCTACGCTGGATCTGGAGCTGCCTGAGCAAGCGGTCAACCTGCAGGCCGCCTACGGATCGGCTGATGCCGGTGGCGATGAGTTCGTCACCGGACTCGCGGCCGATCTCATGGCCCACCGCGGTTCGAGCGTGATTCTCGTCGGACCCGGTCAGGCCCCCGAGGTGCACGCGCTGGCAGCGGTGCTCAACGAGGGGCTGGGCGCGGTCGGCGCGACCCTGCACTACACCGAAGACCCGATGCCCGAACGACCGACGCACTCTCAGGCGATCACCGATCTCGCGGCGATGATGAGTACGGGCTCGGTTGAGACACTGTTCATCATCGGTGGCAACCCGGCATACGACGCGCCGGCGGATCTCGGTTTTGGCGATCTCCTCGCCAAGGTGCCGAACAGCATTCACCTCAGCGCCTACAACGACGAAACATCGACGCGGTGCAGCTGGCATCTGCCGCGGGCACACTCGCTCGAGGCCTGGGGAGATGGTCGCGCATGGGACGGCACCCTGGTTCTGCAGCAGCCGTTGATCGAACCCCTCTACGGCGGTCGCAGCTCGCTCGAGCTGGTAGCGTCCTTGCTCGGTGATGCCTCGCCCAGCGGTCACGACGTCGTACGGGAGACCGCAAAATCTTTGCTCGATGGTGCTGATTTTGAAACCACCTGGAAACGTGCCCTCCACGACGGCGTTGTCGAGGGAACCGGGTGGGAGAGCATCGTCTCCGATCTCGACGGATCCAGCCTCGCCAGTGCCGGCGCCGGTCTGGCCGGTCTCATCAACGCTCCGTCGCCGACGATTGCCCATCCCGAGCTGGTTCTGACCGCGGACCGAAAGGTCTACGACGGCCGTTGGGCCAACAATGCTTGGCAGCAGGAGCTGCCCGATGCGATCACCAAGACCACCTGGGACAATGTCCTCCAGGTGGCGCCGCCCATGGCTCGCGAACTCGGCCTGGGCGAGGGTGACCTGGTTGAAGTCTCGGCCGCCGGCGTCACCGCCGTGTTGCCGGTGTGCATCGTTCCCGGCCAGGCAGCCGCCACGGTGAGCGCATCGCTCGGTTACGGCCGGATTGCCGCGGGAACCGTCGGCAACGACGTCGGTGCCGATCTCTACGGTTTCCGCACCGCTTCATCGCCGTGGTTGGTGGCCGAGGTCCAGATCAAACGGACCGGCAGTGGTGTTCAACTCGCATCGACCCAGGACCACTTCGTCATTGACGCCATCGGGTTCGGCGCCCGCAACAGCCGGATCTCCACCCTGGTTCGGGAAGCGAACATCGATCATTTCCTCGCTGATCCCGAAGTCTTCCAGCACATGGATCACCACCCTCCGTTGGTGTCGCTGTGGAAGGACAAGCAGTACGAGGGCGAGCAGTGGGGGATGGCCATCGACCTCAACGCGTGCAACGGCTGCAACGCCTGCGTCATCGCCTGCCAGGCCGAGAACAACGTTCCCGTGGTGGGCCGCGAGCAGGTGGTCAATCAGCGTGAGATGCACTGGTTGCGGATCGACCGGTATTTCAAGACCGAGCCCGGGGTCGGCCCCCTCGATGTCGATGACGCCGAGATCGCCTTCCAGCCCATGACCTGCGTCCAGTGTGAGAATGCTCCGTGCGAGCAGGTCTGTCCGGTGGCGGCGACCCAGCACACCGAAGACGGCATCAACGCCATGATCTACAACCGGTGCATCGGTACCCGTTATTGCTCGAACAACTGTCCGCTCAAGGTTCGTCGCTTCAACTTCTTCAACTACCACAAGGATCTCGAGGAAGTCGAGAAACTCCAGTTCAATCCGGAGGTCACGGTCCGCAGCCGTGGCGTGATGGAGAAGTGCACCTACTGCATCCAGCGGATTCAGAAGGTGCGGATCGGAGCGCGTAACGACAACCGTCCGATCACGGATGGTGAGATCGTTCCGGCGTGTGCCCAGACCTGTCCGACCAAGGCCATCGCCTTCGGTGATCTCAACGATCCGGCGAGCGAGGTTTCAAAGCTGCGCGAGGATCATCGCGCCTACGCCACCCTGGCCGAGCTCAATATCCGGCCGCGGACCCAGTACCTCGCCCGTCTGTCGAACAAGGTGGGCGGTGATGATGGCGCCGGACACGCGCCGCTCCACCATGCTGATGACTCCGACCATGGGAAGGAGGGCTGAGGATCATGAGTGCCTCCATCCCCGTCTCGAATCACCTCGATAACACCACCGACGATCCCACTCGTCGTGCACCGCTGATCGTCGGTGACAACGATTTCCACAGCGTGACCGAAGCCGTTTGCGGCATCGTCGAAATGCCCAAGACGCCGCCCGCCTGGTGGATCGCCTTCTTCATTTCGGTCAGCATCACCGGCGTGCTCTTCGCCATGATCGGCTACCTCATCACAACCGGTGTCGGGGTGTGGGGTCTGCAGACTCCGGTGGCCTGGGGCTGGGCCATCGTCAACTTCGTCTTCTGGGTCGGTATCGGCCATGCGGGAACGCTGATTTCGGCGATCCTCTTCCTCCTGCGGCAGAGGTGGCGTACGAGCATCAACCGTTTCGCCGAGGGCATGACGATCTTCGCCGTCGTCTGCGCCGGGATCTTCCCGGGCATCCACGTCGGGAGGGTCTGGGTCGCCTACTGGCTCGCCCCGATTCCCAATCAGATGTCCATGTGGCCCAACTTCCGCTCGCCGCTCCTGTGGGACGTTTTTGCGGTGAGCACCTATGCGACGGTGTCACTGCTCTTCTGGTACATGGGGATGATCCCCGACCTCGCCACCATTCGCGACCGAGCAAAATCCAAGGTCAAGTGGTTCATCTACGGGATTCTCAGCCTCGGCTGGCGGTCGTCGAACCGCCACTGGCACCGATTCGAGATGGCCTACCTGCTGTTGGCGGCATTGGCGACACCGCTGGTGCTCTCGGTGCACTCGGTCGTCAGCTTCGACTTCGCCGTCTCCATCATTCCGGGCTGGCACACGACGATCTTCCCGCCGTACTTCGTCGCCGGCGCGATCTTCTCCGGTTTCGCGATGGTGGTGACCCTGGTGATTCCGACGCGGAAGTTTTTCCACCTCGAGGAGATCATCACGCTCCGCCACCTCGAGAGCATGTCGAAGATCATGTTGGCGACCGGGATGATGGTCGGTCTGGCGTACTCGACCGAGTTCTTCATGGCATGGTACAGCGGCAACTCCTACGAGACCTTCGCCTTCCTCAATCGAGCTTTCGGTCCCTACGCCTGGGCCTACTGGATCATGGTGAGCTGCAACGTTCTGGTGCCCCAGCTCTTCTGGTTCAAGAAACTCCGCACCAACATCGTGGTGCTGTGGTGCGCCTCGATTCTGATCAACGTCGGCATGTGGTTCGAACGCTTCGTCATCGTGGTGACCTCGTTGAGCCGGGACTACCTGCCGTCGAGTTGGGGCTACTACTCCCCGAGCATCGTCGATGTTCTGACCTTTGTCGGCAGCTTTGGTCTCTTCATGACCCTCTTTCTGCTCTTTGTCCGCTTCCTGCCCAT
>CBESWV010000084.1:0-14337 GCA_965533305.1 uncultured bacterium
TTTCGGCGAAGGTCATTCGCTGATGCCGATCAATGCAACGGGTGGCTCCGGAGAACTCGTCACGGATGCTCCTCTGCAGGATCGCTGGGGGCGGCGGTCTCGGTTACGTGACCGTGGCAGAGACAATCGGCCATCGGGCACGGGCTCGGGCTCGGGCACGGAAACGGAAACGGAAACGGTCACCGCTACGGCCACCGCTACGGCCACGGCCACGGCCACGGCCACGGTAACGGTCACAGCCACGGCGTTTTCGGGTCGATCCAAACCCTCCGCGTGTCGCCGGCATCTCAGGAGCGTGAACAGGCAAGATCAATACCGACGACAAAGGAGTTGGAAATGAAGCAAGTGATGACCATGGCTGCTGTTGTACTTCTCGTTGCGGGCGCCGCGGTGGCGGGTGAATACACCGAGACCTTCGATCAGACCTACGCGATGGACCACGGTGGGCAGGTGGCTCTCGAGAACATCAACGGTGATGTGACCATCGAGGTCTGGGACGAGGCGGAAGTGCGGGTCTACGCGGTGAAGAGCGCGAGTTCGCCCGAACGCCTGGACGCCCTGAGGATCGATGTGGATGCTTCGGCGCGGGGTGTGTTTGTCGACACCCACTACCCCAACTCCCGTGATCTCAGTGATGGCGATCGTCACGGTCACATGAAAGTCGAGTACACCCTGACCGTGCCGAGATTTGCCGCCATCGACGGTGTCGAACTGGTCAATGGGGATCTCCTCATCGATGGAGTCGAGGGCGATGTCGACGCCGATACCGTCAACGGGGAAATCGTCGTTCGCGGTGCGATCGGCGAGATCGAACTCGAAACGGTCAACGGCGGGATCGAACTCGAAGTCGATTCGGGTCTGAGCAAGGAAGTGTCGTTGAGTTCCGTCAATGGAACCATTGAAGTCTTTCTCAGCGGATCGGCCGAGATCCGTGCGGAGACCGTCAACGGCAAGATCCGCAACGACTTCGGGATCGAGGTCAAAAAGGGCAAATATGTCGGTTCCTCCATGAACGGAAGCATTGGTAGCGGCGGCCCCTCCGTCGATTTGGAAACCGTCAACGGTGGGATTTGGGTCAGTTCTCGCTGAGATCCCCGACTCCCACGGTGATCCAGGCAACAGGGGCGGGAGCAATCCCGCCCCTTATTTGTTAACACGCGAACTCCCGAGGCGTTTCTTCCGTATTGATGTACAGGGGGATCGCTATGACCAAGAATGTTGGAATTATCCTTGCGGTGGGTTTTGCGCTCGTCGCGTTTGTTGGCGCAGACGTGGGCGCCACGGCAGCAGATGCCGGAATCTCGGTCGAGGGCTATATCTACGGTACGGTGGAGACCAGGTCCGGAAAGACCCACACCGGTGTCCTGCGTTGGGACGATGAAGAGGCTTTCTGGGACGACCTCTTCCACTCGGCCAAGGACGAGCTTCCGTACGAGGAGTATGCCGAAGAACCAGGCGCGGACGAAGAGGCAACCTGGTGGGAGCGGATGGCCACGACCATTTCGGGGGATCTCAACCTCCACCAGGTGTCACGGTCGGTCGCCGTCCGCTTTGGCGATCTCGAGCAGATTCGGGTGACCGGCGGCAACGACGCGGTGCTGACCCTCCGCGATGGGACCGAGATCGAGGTCTCCGGATACGCCAACGATGTCGGCGCGACGATCGTGGTCTTCGATGCCAAACCCGGTCAGGTCGAAGTGCCGTGGAAGAAGATCGACACCATCACCTTTTCAGCAACTCCGCCCGATGCCGATCCGGGGAGCTTTCGACTGCGGGGAACCGTGTCGACCACCGAAGGTGAGTTCGTCGGTTTCATTCAGTGGGACAACGAGGAGAGCCTGAGCACCGATCGACTCGACGGCGACACCGACGACGATGACGTCAGCATCGCGATGGGCGATATCCGCTCCATCGAGCGGCGCGATCGACGGAGTTCGACGGTGGTGCTCAAGGATGGAACAGAGATGGTGCTCTCGGGCACCAACGATGTCAACGATGACATCCGCGGGATCCACGTCGAGGATGCGCGGTTCGGCAGGGTCGAAATCGACTGGGACGAGTTCGAAAGGGTCATTTTTGACGATCCTGGAACGAGCGGGGCCTCCTACGCAGACTATGCAGTTCCGTCACACCTGGCCGGCACGGTGAAGATGATCAGCGGCGACTGGCGGACGGGCAGGCTGGTCTTTGATCTCGATGAGCAGGGGAGTTGGGAGATGCTCGATGGTTCGTCGAACAACATCGACTACACGGTGCCGTTCTCCATGGTTGCCTCTATCGAGCCGACCCGTGGTTCCGGGAGCCTCGTTCGTCTGCGCAGCGGGATCGAGCTGGAACTCGAAGATAGCCACGATGTCGACAGGGACAACTCAGGAGTAGTGGTGATCCCGGCCGGTTCGGGGGAACCGGGTTACGTGCCCTGGCGGGAGATCGCAAAGATCGAGTTCGACTGATCACCGATCGGTCCGGTTGCCGTAGAATCGATGTGCTGCGATCACACGAGCCTCGAGTTTTCACTGGCCTGATGTAGGTGACAACCGCCGGTGAGACCTTATGGCGAGGAGATTCTGGGTATGCGGGACCACTACCGATCGTCATCGCCCTATGAGGGCCTTGTTGGATTTTCGCGCGCTGTACGCCACGGCAGCCGCATCGTGGTTTCGGGCACGGCGCCCATCGGAGAAGACGGCCAAACGGTGTCCGGCGACGCCTACGAGCAAGCGAAACAGTGTTTCAAGGTCATCATTGAGGCCGTGGTCGCCCTCGGCGGATCCCGCGAAGACGTGATTCGGACGCGGATCTATGTCACCGACGCCGCCGATTGGGACGCGGTCGGCCGCGCCCACGGCGAGGTTTTCGGTGAGGTCTTCCCGGCCGCGACCATGGTGGTGGTCGCCGGTCTGTTGGATCCGCGATGGCGGGTCGAGATCGAGGCGGAGGCCGAGGTCTCGGGATGAAGTTGTCGCGGGTCGCCGCCCTGTTGATGGTCGCGGTCGTGACGGCAGGCCTGCGGGCGGCGGACGAGACACCGAGGTTGGACTACGCGCTCTCCGACCAGTTCGGGACGACCCATACCGATGAGGAGTGTGGCGGAGCCGTAGTCGTTCTTCTCGGCGGCGATCGCAAGGGTTCGGCATACATCGCTGAGTGGGGGCCGGTTCTGCAACAAAACTACGACCGGGAGTTCGTTGAGGGCGCGGTGTGTTCGGTGGGTTTCGCCCACCTCAAGGGGGCGCCGTTCTTTGTCAAAAAAAAGATTGTCGCGAGCTTCTCCAAAGACCCCGAAGCCTGGATCCTGCTCGATTGGAAGGGTGTGATTTCGAAGAACTGGGGCGCCGAAAAGGGTGCCTCCAATCTCTATGTCTTCGACCGAAGAGGCGAGCTTGTATATTCCGTGAGTCTGCGAGAGTTCGATCAAGCGGTCGTCGAGAGCATCATCGGCGTTGTGGAGAAGGCGGTGGCCGAACAGTGAGTCTGACATTCTGGGATGAACGGTTTACCGAGGAGGGTTTCGCCTACGGAGAAGAGCCGAATCGGTATCTTCGCGAGCAGCTCGATCGACTCTCGCCTGGGTCACTCCTCTTACCCGCCGAGGGTGAGGGACGCAACGCGGTTTGGAGCGCTACTCGCGGCTGGGAGGTTCTCGCCTTCGATACCAGTACGGTCGGGCGTGACAAGGCACTAGCGACGGCTCGGCGAAAAGGGGTGGAAATCGCCTACGAGCTGCGCTCGGTAGCGGAGCCGATGCGCGACATCGAGGCCCGATTCGACGCGGTCGGGCTGGTCTTCATGCACCTTCCCGTGGATGTGCGGAGGATGGCCCACCAAGGGGTGGCGCGGTGCCTTCGACCCGGGGGAACCCTGATCCTAGAAGCCTTCTCGACGGAGCAACTCAAACGGGGGACCGGCGGACCCCGCGACCTGGGGCTGCTCTACACCACGACGGATCTCGAAGAGGACTTCGCGGGGCTCGAGATCCACACCCTTGAGAATTGCGATGTCGAGCTCGACGAGGGTCGGTATCACCTGGGCGTCGCAAGCGTTGTGAGGATGATCGCGACGGCGCGAGGTTGAGGTTTTTTCGATCCGTTGATTTCCTGCGCCGATGATATAATCTCAATTATTAGAGCGATTTAGTGTGGTTCCGGAGGGCATGACGCAGTACCGCAGCAACCTTGGTGGGGACTCTTCGGACGGTATCCGCATCGCGGCACCTTATGATTCGGATCCCGCTCTTCTCGCCAACGGTGGGGTGCTCGACGATCGAGCCTTCGACAAAGAGCTCAGAAAACGCAACCTCCCCATGCTGCTGTGGACGGCGGTGGTTTTCAACATCGCCTACATCGGCTGGGCGCTCTTTGACTATATTCTGGTCCCACAGCTGTGGTCGTACTTCCTCGTGATCCGGGTCGTCGCGGTCGCGATCAACACGGTCATGGTCGTGATCATCTTCAGGCCACGCTTTCGCAGATACAGCTTCGAGGGATTCTGGCTGTTGGTGGTGGTCTACTGCAGTTTCATCGCACCGATGCTGCCCCTGGCGGGTGACAACTTCGCCAAATACATCATGGGTCTCGCCGTCACCATGGTGGGCGCAGGTGTCATCCCGGTGTGGCATCCCAGGTGGCCCCTCTCCGCGCTGCTCGTTGTCGGCGTTGTCAACGCGGCGTTTTTCTTTCCGGTGTGGACCGGCGACCCGCCGATGCAGGAAGTGGTGGCCAACTGTTTCGTGCTCATCACCGCATTCGGCCTCGCTGTCGTTGCCGCTATCTTCAAGTACGATCTCGCTAAACGGGATTTCCTGAGCCGTGTTCAGCTGGCGAAGGTGGCGCAGAGGGAATCGGAAGCTCGGATGGTTCTTGCGAGGACCTCGGACGACCTCCAGAGCGCGTTGGAGAAACTCAAAGAGCTCGACCGCCTCAAGAGTCGGTTCTTTGCCAATATCTCGCATGAGCTTCGAACGCCGCTGACCCTCATCCTGGCGCCACTGAGCGAACTCGCTACGACGGTGAGCGGGGCTGAGGCCCAGCAACAGGTGAGGGTCATTCGACGCAACGCCGAACGGTTGCTGGGATTGATCAACGATCTCCTCGATCTCTCCAGCCTCGATGCCGGCGGGCTGCGGCTCAACCTGGCCGAGATGGATGTCAGGTCGGTGGTCGCATCGGTCCACGAGAACAGCATGCCGGCGGCCACGGCCGCCGGCATCGAATTGAAGATCACCTGCGACTCGCTGTCGCACCGGATCTGGGGTGACGCCCATCGCCTCGAGATCGTCATGACCAACCTGGTTTCCAATGCCCTCAAGTTCACCCCCCGAGACGGCCGGATCGATATTCGGGTCGAAGATCTCGAGGGCGGAGTCCGGGTCGAGGTTGAGGACACCGGAATCGGCATCCCGAAGGAAGACCTGGCCAAGATTTTCGAGAGGTTCTTCCAGGCCCACCCGACCGATCGCAGGCGCGAGGGCGGGGTGGGGATCGGTCTGGCCCTCGCCAAGGAATTGGTCGAGCTGCACGGCGGAACCATCGGTGCCGACAGTCCGGATGAGCAGGGCACGGTCTTTACGGTCTTTCTGCCGTTCGGCCGAGATCACATTCGACCCGAGGTCATCGAACGGCGCCAGCAGTTCGAAGAACCTGAGGTTCGCCGGCGTGCCGAAGATGTCACGGATCCGCCGGCCGAATCCGGGAATTCCGAACCCGTGACCGAAGTCGTTGTCGATCCTTCGGCCAGCGAGTACACCGACGGCGTCAACTCGGTGCCCTTTGTTGCTGGCCGCCGGCCGCGGATTCTCCTCGTCGAGGACAACTCGGAGGTTCGTGAGTTCATCAGAAGCCTTCTGGAACCACAATTCGAAGTGGCGGTTGCCCATGATGGCGGGCACGCCTGGGAGATCATCCGAAGCGAGTCACCCGATCTGGTGGTTTCCGACGTGATGATGCCCGAAATGAGCGGTACCGAGCTGTGCCGGGCGATCAAGAATGACCCGACTCTGAGGTCGACCCCGGTGATTCTGCTCACCGCCAGGGTGGGTTCCGAAGCCACCCTGGAGGCGTATGCCCATGGTGCCGACGACTTTGTCGCCAAACCGTTCCACCCGAGGGTGCTCATGGCGCGGATCCGGGCCCAGCTCAACCTCCGGGCCCTCGCTCTGCATCTGGCTCAGCAGGAGAAACTCGCGGTGGTTGGAACCATTTCGGCCGGCATCCTTCACGAGGTCCGCAATCCGGTCAACGCGATACTCAATGCTTCCCGGGCCATGGCGTCCGGCAAGTTGGATGAACAGACCAAGGTTCAAATGCTCGATGTCATCGGGAATGCCGCGATCAGAATCGACGAGATCACATCGGCCCTGGACACCCACGCGCGTCCGGCCGAAGCGGGTGAGACCGCGGCATGTGATCTCAGAGAGGGCCTCGAAGCGACTCTCATGCTCATCAAATACCGACTCCATGACGTTACGATCCACCGAAATTTCTCCACCGATCGCCTGGCGAAAGCGCCGGCGGGTCCCATGAACCAGGTCCTTCTCAATGTCGTCGACAACGCGTTGCGGATGGGCGCGAAGAACCTCTGGTTGAGTATCGACGTGGACGCCAACAACCTCGTCGTTAAAATCGGTGACGATGGTCCCGGGGTCGCGAAAGAACATGTGGATCGAATCTTCGATCCGTTCTTCACCCAACGACTCGCGAACGACGGAACGGGATTGGGTCTTTTTCTGTCCCGGAAAATGGTCGAAGAAACCGGCGGATCGCTGCGAGTCCGAGACAGATCCGGCGGTGGAGCGCTTTTCATCATGGTGGTACCTGCGCTACCCTTAGAGCCTGAGCCTGGGAGGGCGCCGGACCATGAATAGTTGCGTTGGCGATCGGCGTCGCTGCGGGTGAAACTCACGCATGGACCGATGCGTGGGTTTGGAGGGCACAATGGTCAAGACATACGAGGCACTGATGGGGTCTCTGGGTCGGTCCATGTTCTACCGACCGGAGCGGCAACGGGTTCGTGAACTCCTCTCTCGCGACGCGAGGCCGAGACTTCTCATTAACGGCGCCGAATACCCTCTCTTCGATGTTTCAATGAACGGCCTCTCCTTCCTGACACCGGACGGTGCGGGGGAGTGGCCCATCGGCGGCACCATCGATCTCGAACTCATGCTGCACGAGGAACCCATCTATTCGGGCACTGCGCACGTGGCTCGGGTCGAACCGGGCCCGAGGGGCTCGCGAGTCGGCGTGGGTCTCTTGACTGGATATCTGGATCTGCCCGAGATCCGACGACGCGACGATCAGAAACTCCTCGAGGAACAGATGGATCATGGAGCGGCTGGACAACTCGCCAAGGTGCCGGAGTCCTACCGTGCGAAGGTCACCGAGATCCTTCACTTCTTTCAGTTCTATCGCCGAGCCTTCGACTACCACGAGCGTCGGTTCCGCGCCGAGGGCGCAACCGACAGCGATCTCCTCGCCTTTGCCCAACGGGCATACGAGGCGCTGCTCGAGCCCTATTTTCAGCTTCACCGAGAGGCCACCAGCGAGGCCATGAAGTTCATGTCCCAACGTGAAGTGCTGATTGCCGCCAAGGAGTACACCGAGACGGTGCTCGTGCCTCTGACTCTGGATATCCCCCTCAACCGCCGTGCCTATCTCAAACCCATGGGCTACCCGGGCGACTACCAGGTCATGATCTACTACTACAATAAGAGCTTCGAGGGAGACTCGGTCTTCGCGAAGGTCTTCCACCGCATGGGGATCGAACACCCGCTGGCGCACGGGGTCTGCACCCGCAAGGATCTCATCGTTGAGTTAATGTGGGCGGAGCACGACCGGGTTCTCGCCGAACACGGCGACTCCAGCGAGTTTCGGGTGGCGAGTCTCGGGTGTGGTCCTGCCCGCGAGGTCTCCGACTATGTTTCGAAGCGACAGACCTGGCCCGGAACGGCGATCTGGACCTTGATCGATCAGGAAGAGGAAGCCTTGGGAGTCGCCTTCCGTTCATGCAAGCGCGAGATCGGTGAGTGGGGAGCCCCGGCGCAACTCGATCTGCTCAACCTCTCCTTTGTCCAGATGATCAACGAGGGCGTGCCGTTGCACGACCCCGAGTCGCAGGACTACATCTACTGCACCGGTCTCTTCGACTACATCAAGGAGGCGCGGGCCCGGGTGCTCATCAGCGCGTTGTACGATCTGCTGGCTCCGGGCGGGTTGATGAGCGTCGGAAACGCCATCGGACCCCAGGACTGTTTCTGGACGCCGGAATTCCTCGGCGACTGGTCGATGATCTACCGAACCCGCGATCAGGTGAGGCGGCTCGGCGCGTTGTTGCCCGAATCTGCCATTATTGATGTGGTTGCTGAACCGGGAAATGCTTACTATTTTCTCAACGTACGTAAGACAGAGTCGGGAAGGGTAGCCTGAGGACTGGGACGAATGAACGATACGATTCTCTATATCGATGATGATGAGGCGAATCTTCTCGTCCTCAAAGCGACGTGTGCGGGTGAGCTGAACGTCATCACGGCCTTGAGTGGCCCGGAAGGCCTCGAGATTCTCGCCAAACAGGAGGTGGCGGTGCTGCTCGTGGATCAGCGAATGCCGGGAATGTCGGGTGTCGAGGTCTTTGAGGTTGCACAGGATCGCTACCCGGATTCCGTGCGCATTCTGATCACCGCCTTCACCGATCTCACCGAGGCCATCGCCGCCATCAACCGCGGCCACATCCGCCGCT
Source organism: uncultured bacterium (assembly GCA_965533305.1). Lineage (GTDB taxonomy): Bacteria > Acidobacteriota > Thermoanaerobaculia > Thermoanaerobaculales > Sulfomarinibacteraceae > JAHECW01. The sequence goes on from CBESWV010000084.1 coordinate 8,731, forward strand.
ATCTGAGGAAACCCTGGGAGCCCGAGGAGCTCAAAGCGGCGCTCCGCGAGGCGGTGGAGATCTACCAAACCCGAAAGAAGATCGCCGAGCTGGAAACCCGGATGCTCGAGACCGAGCGCACCTACGCCCTTGGTGTGGTCGCGGCCGGGGTCGCCCACGAGCTGCGGAATCCCTTGGCCGCCATGAGTATGAACCTCGAACTCGCGCGGATCCGGCTCGATGCCATGAATCGCAGTCTCGCCGATGGCAGCTCAGTCGATCCCGCAAATCTGGTCTCGCTGTCCAATGCGTTGGTCAAGGTCGAAGGAGCGGTCGGAAACGCCAGGAAAATCGCCGAAGGACTCGAGTTGAGTCATCGGCGACGAGACGACGAGACCACCGCCAATCTTTCCGAAATCCTTGAACTTACCCTCAAATTCATGCGCGCCGCCCTGCTCAAACGGGCGAGGCTCGAAGTCGAGACCGAGGTTGTCCCCGTGGTGCAGGGTTCGCCTCGCGAGCTCGGCCAGGTGTTGGTGAATCTCTTGGTCAACGCGATGCAGGCCATGCCGAACCAGCCACCGAGCGAGAGCCTCGTCGGTGTCCGCCTTGCGCCGGCCGACGAGACGGGGTGGGTCAAGCTCGAGGTCTATGACAATGGTGAGGGAATCCAGGAGGATCTCGTCGATCGTGTCTTCGATCCCTTTTTCACCACCAAGACCCAGGGAGGGACCGGGCTCGGTCTCGCCATTTCGAAGAAGATCGTCGAGGAGGCCGGTGGGACGATCTCGGCCAGGAGCGTTCTCGGCGAAGGCACCACCTTCACCGTGCTGTTGCCCGTCGCCATGAGCTGAAGCATCGCTTGGGTCTTTCCCAGTCAGCCGTCAGCCGTTAGATCTTCGCCCCAAAATCGCTGAGTCGCACCGGTCTCCGTTTGGCTCCCCAGTCGCCGGGCGGGCCGTCGAAGCGTCCGGGGCAGGTGGTTCCGCACGTGGTGCAACAGCCATCGTCGGTGAGCTTCCACCGGGTGAGCCGGTACCAGTCGCGGCTGATGAGTACCTGAGAGCAGCCGGGGCAGATCGTGCTACCGCCCGATTCGTCGTGGACATTGCCGGTGTATGCGAAGCGGACGCCGTTTCCCATCGCGATCTTCCGCGCGCGAGTGAGGGTTGAAGCCGGCGTTGGTGGCAGGTCGAGCATTTTGTAGTCGGGGTGGAAGGCGGTGAAGTGCATGGGCACGTCGGGGCCCAGACGCTCGACCACCCAGCCGGTCATCTCGTGGAGCTCGTGGTCGGAGTCGTTGAGCCCCGGGATGAGCAGGGTGGTGAGTTCGACCCAGACATCGGTTTCGCGGGCGAGGTATTCGAGAGTCTCCTTGACCGGTTGGAGCTCGCCTCCGCACTGGCGGCGATAGAACTCTTCGGTAAAGGCCTTGAGATCGATGTTGGCGGCATCCATCTCAGTGAAGAACTCGGAGCGGGGCTTGGCGAGGATCTCAGCGGCGGTGACCGCGACATTGGCCACTCCAGCCTCATGACAGGCCGCGGCGACATCCACCGCGTACTCGAGAAAGATCACCGGATCGTTGTAGGTGTAGGCGACCGACCGGCAGCCGAGCTCGGTGGCGGCGCGGGCGATGGTCTCGGGCGACGCGTCGTCGGCGAGGGTGTCCATCTGCCGCGACTTGGAGATGTCCCAGTTCTGGCAGAACCGGCAGGCCAGATTGCAGCCGGCGGTGCCGAAAGATAGCACTGCGGATCCCGGGTGGAAGTGGTTGAGCGGTTTCTTCTCGATGGGATCGACACAGAAGCCGGACGATCGGCCATAGGTTGTCAGCACCAGTTTGTCGTTGAGATGCTGCCGAACAAAGCAGAGCCCGCGCTGGCCCTCCTTGAGCTTGCACAGCCTCGGACAGAGCTCACACAGGACTCGGCCATCCTCGAGCCGGCGCCAATAGCGAGCCGGGTGAGCTTCTGTTTCGTGTGACATGCCGGTTTCTCCAAGTCCATGACACGCCGGATGGCGAACCGTGTCAACTCTCGTGGTCAGCTCAGGGCCATCACAGAGAGAAAGCGACCTCTTGCTCTCAGCTTCATCGCATTCGTCGCACGATTGAAACACAAAGGACACAAAGATCCACGAAGGTTCCATAAAACACCGCAGCTGAGAGTGGAATCTCTGTTCTGGGACGGTACACGACTTCGTAGAGCGGCGAGTCATGCTTAAGCGGTCATTTTTGAAACGCAAAGAGCGCCAAGATCGCAAAGACCATCGCAAAGAGTCTGTCTTTTGATTCATCTCAAAGGATACATGAAGGTGCTGAGTGGCTGGAACGACCTCCCGTCGGGTCACCTTCGTTGCGGCGGAACTTGGTGATTTTAGCGGTCTTTAGGTTCAACCCTCGGAATAGCCCTGCGATGGTGCCATGGGTCAATACTGCGATGTCCATTGAGATGACCATGGCGGTCTTTGCGATCTTTGCGGTGAAACAGTGATGTGATCTTCGTGTTTCGAACTCGTGCGTCAAAAACCCGCAGCCGCTGCCGTTGACAAGAGGTCACGGATAACGGATCAACGATCATTGATCGCCGGCAACAAAGTTCCCTTCACCTCACCGAACCCGATCTTGACGCCGTCCTGCTCACATGACCCGGTCATGATCACCGTGTCGCCATCAGCGAGGAATTTCCGTTCCTCACCGTTGCTCATTTGGATGGGTTCGGCACCGCGCCAACTGAGCTCCATCATGGAGCCTCGCTCGTGCTTCTCCGGCCCCGAGATCGTGCCCGAACCATAGAGATCACCGGGCTGTGCGTTGCATCCGTTGATCGTGTGGTGGGCGAGTTGCTGGCAGACATTCCAGTACATGTAGCGCAGATTCGACGTGGCGATGCTATCGGGCTTTGCCATGCTTTCGCTCTGGAGCTGGACCTCGAGATGGATGTCGTAAGCGCGATCGTCAGGGCTTTTGAGGTAGGGGAAGACCTCCGGGTCAGTCTGTGCCGGGCCGGCGCACCGGAAGGGTTCGAGAGCGTCCATGGTGACGACCCACGGTGAGATCGAGGTGGCGAAGTTCTTGCCCAGGAAAGGTCCCAGTGGGACATACTCCCAGGCTTGGATATCCCGTGCAGACCAGTCGTTGACCAGTACCATGCCGAAGATGTGCTCGGGTGCCTCGTTGATCGGGATGTTCTCGCCAAGTGAGTTGCCGGGGCCGACGAAGAAGCCCATCTCGAGTTCGAAATCCATGAGACGGCTTGGGCCGAAGATCGGCTGATCGGTGTTCGGGGGCATGGTCTGACCGGTGGGTCGGCGAAAATCGGTGCCGCTGATGACCACGGAGCTCGCCCGGCCGTGGTAACCCACCGGGATGTGGAGCCAGTTGGGTTGGAGGGCGTTGTCCTTGCCGCGGAGCATGATCCCGATGTTGGTTGCATGCTCGCGTGATGAGTAGAAGTCGGTGTAGTCGCCGATGGCTGCGGGGAGAACCATCTCGACCGCGGTCTGATTGTGCAGAGCGGCACCGCGAAGCGCCGCGTCATCGCGAAGGATCGCCTCGTCATGGCGGAGGAGCTTGATCAGAGTCGATCGCGCTGCTATCCATGCCGGACGTCCGAGGCCCATGAAGGCGTTGAGGGTCGACTCCCGGAACACCGATCCGTCGCCAAGATCGCCGCCGCTGAGCAGGCCCGCATCAGCGAGGACCGCCAAATCGAGGATCTGGTCGCCGATGGCGACACCGATCCTGGCCGGTGAACCCGCCGCCGTTTTGAAGACACCGTACGGGAGGTTGTGAATGGGGAAGTGCGAGTCGGGCGAAACATCGATGAACGAGCGAAGCGAAGGGTCGATAGTGGTCATGAAATGCTCCCCTGAAGATTGAAACCCATTGTACTCAAACGATATTCTCTGCGATGTTCTTGGCGTTCTTTGCGTCTATGCGGTGATACCGGGATGCGGGTTCACAACCAACCGAGGTCGGTGAGATCGTCCCGGGGCTCGGTGAAGCTGCAGCTGCCGAAGCTGGTCATGGCGTGGAGTCGACCGTCGACCACGCCTTCGAACCCGGTCTCGAGATCCCGCCAACCGAGGGAGGATTCGGTGATCCGGAACGCTTTCGGGTCTTCCTCGGCAATGATCTCGTGGATCATCTCATCATCGAGAAGATGGGCCTTGGCGAGCACCGTCGCCGCGAAGAGGTTGATAAAACCATGGGCCGTTGTGCCGAGGTTCGATTCGTGGTGACGAATAGGGTGGTGCAGGCCCTGGGTAGCCTTCATCGGGAGGCCGGCCGCGAGACTCCCCGCGATAGCGGCGGTCACCGCATCGACCGTGGGAACCGCGGATGCGTCGAGCCCGCCGCAACGGATTTTGATTCCCGCATGGCGATTTTCATCGATCAGATAGCCGGCCTCAGCTACTGCGGTCGTTGGGAAGAGGGCGTCGGGCCGGTCGCCGAGAAGGGGGATTTCGAAATACGCCACCGGTGGTTTGGCGGCGACATCGGCGAGATGATGAAAGGTGAGGTCGACGACCTCGGAGGGATGGCCTTCGGCGGGAAGCTTGACCTCGAAGACATCGATGAGGGCGTTGTCCTGATGAAGGACGCTGAAAGCCCTCATGGCCTCGGCGTCGCGCTCGATGGAGTCGGCGAAGCCCGGCGGATCGTCACCACCGGCTCCGAGGGCGGCGATCCGGATTGGTGTCTGTCCGAGATCAGAGTCCGCCAGGAGCGGCGTCAGTTCTTCGAGCCGCGCCGCGGGACAGACGAAGCGGGCCAGTAGCCAGCCGTCTGCGCTCGCGCGGTGGGCGAGGAAGCGGGTGAATGCCTCGGTCATGGGCAGTTTCGCCGGAGGAAAGAGTCCGGCGTAGTCGATGATCTCGGCCAGCAGCGCGCGTGATGTTGTCGGCATGGGTGGTTCTCCGTTCTCGGTTTTCTGCGACAGTGTCGCGAGCATCGTAGCACCGACCCGTCGCCTCGGCACCGGCCGCTGCCGCTGACGGCTACGGGTACAATCACTTCCTTGGAGGAGCCCTCATGCGTTCGACCCTGATTGCCGCCGTTCTCGGATTTGCTCTGTTCCCGATTGGATTGGCCGTTGCCGATGAGGAGATCACCCTTGCCAACTCGGGATTCGAGCGGCTGGCCCCCGATGGCGGAGTGATCGACTGGGGTGCGGTTGCGGACCGATCGTCGGAGGGTGCCGGCATCGAGGCGAGCACCAACGCGGCGCACGGTGGGGTGGGAAGTCTCAGGCTCGGTGTGCGCGGACACGGAACCGTTACCGCCGAATCGGCGCCGGTGGCGCTCGAGGTCGGCAAGCTCTACCGCCTCAGCGCGTGGATCCGCACCGAGGGCGCGATCTCCGATCCGACGACCAAGTACCCGACGGCGGTCCCGGCCTGTCTGACGATGGCGTCGTTCCCGTTCACCAACCACTCCGAGGCCGTGGGCGGTGATTCGGACTGGACCCGGGTTGAGAGTCTCTTCTTCGCCACCCAGCGGGAAGACAGGGTTCGGCTTCATCTCGGTCTCAACGGCAGCGCACGCGGCAGTGCGTTGTTTGACGATGTCCGCCTCGAGAGGGTGGACGACATCACCGAGTACATCCCGATGGAAACCGTCCG
>CBESWV010000085.1:0-14337 GCA_965533305.1 uncultured bacterium
CCGACCGTCGGGTTGCCGGTGCACCCGGCGCCGTCGTACCAGTAGAGCCCGAGTTTCGCGGATCCGCTGCTGGGCTGTCCCGGAGGAATCCAGACCCACCCCCCGAGATCATAGAACTGGCCTCCGATCACTCCGTCGGCGCAGGCGTAGATCGCCGTGGTCGGCTCGACATCGTTGTCGTTGCTGAGCCAGGCCGAACCCGATGTCGCCGACAGGTTGCTGTCCGCGGGGTCCCAGGCGAGAAGGCAGTGGTAGCTGGCCCACCCGCCGACATCGGTATCGAAGTCGCCGTTGACGACCAGGTTCTGGGCGAAAACCACAGAACTGCTGATGGATACCGCAGCCCCGAACACAATGGCGAGCCCTCGGTGTTTCGTCATGGTCACACCCCCAAACGCCGGAGGACGTCTGCGACCAGAGCCTTCGACGCTCCCACCGTCGATGAGGTCCGGATGTCGACGGAGCAGATCACGGCCAAGTCATCTCAATTTTCGGACTTCAATTGTTCGTCACGATGCTACCACGGGTGTGGGTCGTAGTCCTCTGCAGGGTTGGGGCTCGAAATGACCGGAAACGTCAACCCGTGATCGACAAGGCCTTTTCATGCGCCGAGGCGTCAAAAGCTGCGACAAGCCACCCGGATGAAAGACTCGGATATCTGTGTTACCCCCATCGACCTCGAATAGATGGAGGTGTGATATCAACTGCATGGTCCGCTCAATCTCGGTTGTCCTCGGAATCGGCAGTCTGGTCGTACTCGCCTTGGGATGCGGCGCGCACCAACCCACCCCGCCCCCCGGCCTCACCGAGGTCCAGTTGGCTGGATGGCAGGCCTACATTGACCTCAACTGCGCGAGCTGCCACGGCGATGATCGCGAGGGCCAACGATCAGGCCCACCCCTCATCGGCCTCACCAAACACTGGTCCGTCGACGGGCTTGTGGACTACCTCACGGACCCCGACGCCGTGGTCGAGGCCAACCCGCGCCTCGCCTACAAAGCTGAGAAATATGCAATCGGGATGCCCGCAGCCTCCGCCAAGTCGCCGGGATATGGCGGCAAGGCCCGCGCAGAGAAGCTCAGGGCGCTCGCCGACTACCTATTGGTCGACAACCAGGAATGACCGTCGGCGCCGGTTGGGTGCCGCGTTCACAACCGGTGATGCACGGTGTTTTTCGGTCCCGGCCTTCTGAATCACCCCAGGGAGGTCCTCGATTCGTTTTGGCTCGCGGCGTGCGCGGAATTATACACGCCGAAATGAGAGCCGGAATCAATTAAAGTGGATGCGACGATGACCAGGCCGCGAGACCGGCGCTCTCGAACCCATCGGCGAAGATCCCGCCGATGTGATTGGTGATGTGGACGCGTTCGGCGACGAACTCGAACCAGGTCGAGTAGGCATCATCGGGTTCCGTGACCGCCACTTTGCCCGTCCCCGGATCGGGGACCAGGACCGCGGGCGGCTGCGATCCGGGCGTCCTTGACGGTCATCGTGCCCGCGAGAAACCCGAACTCGATCCGTCCGGGTCCGGCCGTAAGCTCTCGCGCGGCGACCGCCCCCGGGAGACGCGCGACCGGCAATCCGTCGCCGTTGAGGAACCGGGCCATCGCCAGGTACCACCCGTCGAGCCCGGAAGCCGGTCCACGGGTGTCGAGATCCGAACCGAGAACACCGATCTCGAGGGCCGGATCGTCGATGGCGGCAGGATCATCCAACGAAAGGATCTGCAGCAACTGGTTCAGTTTCTGATTCGGTGGATTACCGGAGCGGCCCGCGATGTTCCTATATTCGGAGGTACCGATGCCTGTTGAATTTGATTTCTCAAAGCTCGAAGCGATGGATGTGCTTGACCTCGCATGCTTCATCGAACGAGAGGCCGAAGAAAACTACGTTCTGCTCGCTTCCTGGGCCGAAAAGAACAGCCCCAGTGCGGCGAGGTTTTTTCAACGCATGGCCCGACTCGAGGGTCAGCACGACAGCCAGATCGAGGACCGGCGACGTGCGTTGTTCGGCGATAAGCCTTCTCGCTACGTCGACAGCGCACCGTGGGAAGTGGAGGTGCCCGACTTCGATTCTGTCGGCACATCGTTCACCCTCGAGCAGGCCTATGCCCTGGCACTCGGCGCCGAGGAACGTGCTGAGGCCTACTTCCGCGAGGCCGTCGGTTATATCTCCGATCCTGAAACGGTGAGCATCCTCGAGGGTCTCGCCGAAGAAGAACTCGAACACCAGCGTCTCCTCAGAAACGAGATGGCCAGGAGCTGACACCCCCGAATAGGGTTATCAAGAATGTGTGAATGTGTAAACCTGGCACTATTCCTATTCACGATAGCTATCCATCGAGCCTCTTGCAACAACCCTCGTTCCCGCTGATTCGGGGCCATTGTGCCGGCGAGACGCCGGCACTACAAAGGGCTGAGATCAATTGTAGGGCCGGCGTCTCGCCGGCCTGATGGCGACGAGGCTCGGAAGACCTCATGTTCGATTCATGGTTTTTGCAAGAGGTTCCGTCGAGGTCTCCATCCCTAACACATGCCTGATTCGCTGCATGCTCCGCTTCTCAACGGAGGGGCGGGTTAGTATTGCGTCGGGAGACCGGAGTCCATCCCTTCGCCGTCCATTGATGAAATCGCAACAAGGAGTGTCCAATGCCGCGCATCCGATGTCATGAGCATGCCCGAACCGTGTTTTCGATCGTAACGGTCTTCCTTGTCGGCCTGCTCTGCAGCTCGACTCCGGCACTCGCACAGAAAACGGCGAAACCCGTATTGCACGGCTCGCATTGGGTTGCGGTGACCGGGAAACCGCTGGCGGCCACGGCGGGAGCGATGACCTTCACCCGCGGCGGCAACGCGGTGGATGCGGCCTGCGCCATGCTGGCAGCGACGTCAACGATGTGGGACACCCTGGGCTGGGGCGGCGAGACCCAGGCCCTGATCTACAACCCAAACACCGGTGAGGTCAAGGGAATCAACGCCCTTGGTGTCGCGCCCACGGGGGCGACCGCGGAGTTCTTCAAGGAACAGGGCATGGTGTATCCGCCGGAGTACGGTCCGTTGGCCGCGGTCACACCGGGAACTCCCGGCGGGCTCATGGTCATGCTGGCCGAATATGGCCGTCTGAGCCTCGCCCAGGTCCTGTCGCCGGCGATGGAGATGGCCGAGGGCTATCCCATCGAGCAGTCTCAGGCCGACAATATGGAACGCCGTCGCGAAGTCCTGTCGCGTTGGTCCTACTCGGAAGATGTCTTCCTCCCCCACCTCGATGAGGAGAACGCCGATCAGCGGGCGGCCCCGGTGGCCGGAGAGGTCTTCCGCCAGAAGGATCTCCTCACGACCCTCGAAAAGCTCGTCGCAACCGAGGCCGAGGCTCTCAAGGCCGGCAAGACCCGCAAGCAGGCGATCTACGCGGCTTATGACCGCTTCTATCGAGGCGATATCGCCGAGGAAATCGTCAGCTCTTCGCGGGAGCACGGTGGTCTGTTCACCATGAAGGATCTCGATGAGTGGCAGGTCCACATCGAGGAACCGGTGACGACCAACTACAAGGGTATCGATGTCTACAAACTCACGACCTGGGTTCAGGGTCCGGCCCTGCTCCAGGCACTGAACATCCTTGAAGATCTCGATCTCAAGGCGATGGGATACAACAGCGCTCGTTACATCCACACCGTCTACCAGGCGATGAATCTCGCCTTCGCCGATCGGGATTTCTACTATGGCGATCCCTATGTGCCACCGAAGGAACCCGTCGCGGGTCTTCTTTCCAAGGACTATGCGAAGCAGCGCCGGGGCCAGATGAACACCGAACAGAATGACCCCGATGTCCACCCGGGAGACCCCTATCCTTTCCAGGGCGAGACAAACCCGTTTCTCGACCTCTTGAAAAACTGGAGTCCGATTCCACCGACCGCCGACTCCGACGGCGTGGACGGATTTCAACAGGCGGCTCTGATGACCGACGACGAGAGCTTTGTCGCCGGGACGACATCGATTCAGGCGGCGGATGCCGAAGGTTGGGTCGTATCCGTCACCCCCAGCGGAGGCTGGATTCCCGCCTACATCGCCGGCAACACCGGCATCGGACTGTCTCAACGGATGCAGAGTTTTGTGCTCAGCGAGGCCATGAATCCGTTCAACGTCGTGCAGCCGGGGCAGCGCCCACGAGCGACCCTGACACCCAGCATCGCGATCAAGGACGGCAAGCCCCTGATCGCCTTCTCGGTGCAGGGAGGCGACACCCAGGAGCAGAACCTGTTGCAGTTCTTCCTCAACATGGTCGAGTTCGAGATGAATGTGCAGCAGGCGGTTGAAGCCCACAACATCACCAGCTACCAGATGCAGAGTTCATTCGGAGCCCACAAGGCCGAACCCGGACGATTGCAGGTGACGCCAAAGGTCTCCGAATGGGCGCGAGGTGAACTGGGCCGGATGGGTTATTCAGTCGAGACGGTCGAGCGCACCTACAGCCCCATCACCGCCATCTACTTCGACCGGGAAACCGGCACCATGTGGGGCGGAGCGAGCGACTATGGCGAGGACTACGGGGTGGCCTGGTAGACAGCACAATCATCGAAGCCGCTGACCGGCAATTCTGCGATTGCGCACCGAGAGCCCGGTCGAGGGTGAGGAAACGTAGAATAGAAGCATGAGAAACCGCATCTTGATCGCAATCGCCATCTGTCAGATCACGGCCCTGTGCTGGGCGGAGCAGCCCCCTCGGGGACACGAGTGGATCGACGATCCGTTCGTAGTGATCGACAAGACCGACAGTCAGACCAGTCCGGCGAAGATATGGACTCGCGGTGCGCATTCCAGCGTCCAAGTCAATACCGCCGCGAACGGCTCTAACACCCTCGGGGATGCGGCCAACGAACCGTCCATCGCCGTGCACCCGGGAGATCGACTGCGCATCAGCATCGGCTGGCGCCAGTTCGACACGGTGAACAGCAACTTCCGCCAGGCGGGGAACGCTCACTCAGACGATGGAGGCCGGAGTTGGACCAATCTCGGGGTTCTCGATCCCGGAGTGTTCCGGTCCGATCCGGTGCTTCGTTTCGGGCCCGACGGGACCCTGTTCTACGACAGCCTGACCAAGATCAACGAGTTCGACTATCGCTGTGATGTCTTTATTTCGGAGAACGCCGGACAGACGTGGAGCGGACCGAATCCGGCCTACGGCGGCGACAAACAGTGGATTGCGCTCGACCACACCAGCGGCCCCGGCCACGGCCACTTCTATCAGGCCTGGGACTATGCCGGTTGCTGCGGCAACGACTGGTTCAATCGATCAACCGATGGCGGATCGTCGTTCGAGTACCCGATTCCGATCCCCGCTCAACCGTACTGGGGAGTCACCGAGGTCGGTCCGGACGGGGCGTTCTACGTCATCGGCCAGACCACCAGCCCCGATGTCATTGCGGTCGCACGGTCGAGTTCGGTGCAGGACCCCCAATTGCCCATGGCGTTCGACGGCGCATTTCCGGTCGATCTGGGCGGCAGCCAGGTCTATGTCGACGACTACGGTCCGAATCCCGGTGGTCTCAGCGGCCAGGTCTGGATCGCCGCCGATCACTCAGAGGCACCGACCAGAGGAAATCTCTACGCTCTTTGCTCCGTCAATCCCCCAGGCTCCGATCCCCTCGATGTCCATTTCGTTCGATCCACCGACCGGGGTGAGACCTGGAGCGCGCCGACCCGGATCAACGACGACCCGGACACCTCCAACACCTGGCAGTGGTTTGGGACCATGGCGGTCGGCGGTGACGGTCGCATCGACGTGATCTGGAACCACTCGACCGGAGACGCCTTCTCGGGCTTCGACGCCGAGATGCGCTACTCGTACTCGAGAGACGCGGGAATGACATGGACACCGAGTGAACCGGTGTCTCCTCTTTTCGATCCCTACCTCGGCTGGCCCAATCAGAACAAGCTCGGCGACTACTACGATATCGCCTCCGATCGCGTCGGCGCTCACGTCGCCTACTCAGCGACCATGAACGGCGAGCAGGATGTCTACTATCTTCGCATCGGGGACTGGGACTGCAACGACAACGGGGTCGGAGACGCCACCGACATCTCCTCCGGGACCTCGCTCGACACCGACCTCGACGAGATCCCCGATGAGTGCCGGCTGGACGCGGACCTCGACGGCGTGGTCGATCCCCTCGACAACTGCCCGACGATCTATAACCCCGACCAGAAAGACTCCGACCACGACGGGGTCGGCGACGAATGCGCAAACCTCATCTTCAGGGACGGATTCGAGTCCGGCGACGTGTCGAACTGGTAGCGCGGTCATCGGCAGCGCGACGCCTACGGAACCACGGTCCTCCAACGGTCGGCGTCGCCCGATTCGAACCCGTCGAAAAAGAGCAGACCGTCGTCGATCGGTGTCGCAAACACGCTCCGGCCGAAGGTGCCGACCAGCAGATCCCGACTGCGTTCGTCGAGCAGCAGCGAGGTCGACACGACATTGGGCAGGGTCTCGCCTAAAGCGCTCCATCGGCTGCCTCGATCCCGGCTGACGAAGACACCCACATCGGAAGCGACAAAGAGGCGTCCCGGCGCGGAAGGATCGGTAACGAGATCGTTGACCGGCGCATCCGGCAGGTTGCCGGAGATCGGTGACCATGTCACACCGAGATCCGTCGTCATATAGACGTGCGGCAGGGCCTCGTTCCAACGGAAACCCGAGACCGTGGCATAGGCGGTCTCACGATCCGCGGAGTCAGTCCTGACCGATGTCACCCACCGATCAGGGAGTCCGGCGGAGACATCTGCCCACGCTCCTCCTCCATCAACGGTCACGCTGACGAAACCATCGTTGCTGCCGGCCCAGATCACGTTTGAATCGAGGACCGAGACCGAGATCGTCGTGAGGCTCCCGTCGACCTGTCCGGGGTTGCCCGACGGGCCGCCCGTGAGATCCGGGCTGACGACCTCCCAGTATCGGTCGTCGGTGTTGCGGTAAACCCGGTTGGTCCCGGCGTAACGGCGCCCGGGGTCGTTCGGGTCCTGTACGTGCGGTGCATTCCAGTTCTTCCGATCGCTGGTCGGGATCCCGAGCGTCGCCGACAACCAGGTCGATCCGCCGTTGGCGGAGAAAACGATGCTCCCGTACTGATACTGGGCCCAGATCCGGTTCGAGTCATCAGCATCGACCACGGTCTGGAACCCGTCGCCGCCGAAGATGTCCTGCCAGTCATCGACTCCACCGGTGACAGTACGGCTCGTGCCGTTGTCCTGGGCGCCGATATAGATGGCGTCGGGATTCTGGTTGTCGAGGGCCATCCGGTAGATCTGCGTGTGAGGCTGATTCGGCAGAGCCATCCAAAAGGTACCGCCGTTGGTGGAACGGTAGACTCCGCCGTCGTTTCCGTTGTAGATGACCGGGCTTGCTCCAGATCCGAACGCGAGGCCGTGGTGGTCGACGTGCATGATATGACTGGCGTCGGAATAGGAAGCGCCGCCGTCGGTGCTCCTCCAGAATGTCAGGCCGATCACGAAGATCGTATTCGGATCCACCGGATGCGTCCGCACATTTCCAAACCACCAGCCGTACGACGCGAAGACATCCACCAGAGCGCCATCGGTCGTCTGCGCCCACGTCGCTCCGCCGTCGGTGGAGCGATAGAGCCCGTCGAAGTAGCCGGTTCTGTCCGCATAAACGGCATGCATCACAGCGGGTTGCGAGTCGCACAGGCTGATCCCGATGCGGCCTCCGTTGGCCGACGGTGCGGGCAGACCGCCCCCGACAAGGCTCCATGTGTCGCCACCGTCCGCGGTGGCGTGGATCGCACATCCCGGACCGCCGTAGTCGTAGAAACCCGGCTGTCGAATGTGCTGCCACATCGCCGCCACGACCACGTCCGGGTTGTCCGGGCGAAGGACAAGATCCACGCAGCCCGTCTGATCGTCGATGTACAGGACCCGTTCCCAGGTGGCGCCGCCATCCTTTGTGCGATAGACACCCCGCTCCGGGTTCGCCTGCCAGTGCATGCCGTTGGCGGCGACGAAGATGGTCAGCGGATCGCTCGGGTGGATGGCGATGCGTCCGATGGAACCGCTGTTCTCGAGACCGACCAGGGACCAGTTCGCGCCCTGGTCGGTGGAGCGGAAGAGACCGGCGCCGCCGTAGGCGATACCTCCCCCACCCGGGTTCACCTCGCCTGTGCCGGCGTAGATCACGTTCGAGTCGGAGGGGTCGATGGCGACTGCTCCAATGGAGAGCGACGGCATTTCGTCGAAGAGCGGAGTCCATGTCTGCCCGGCGTCGAGGGTGCGGAAGACGCCGCCCTCAGCCGTGCCGGCAAAGACGATATTGTCGTTGTTCGAATCGACGGCCAGATCGGTGATGCGGCCAGGGATGTTCTCGGGCCCGCGGGGAGTCCAAACCGCGTCCACCGATGAGCTTGCACGGAGGGATTCGGCCTGAGCCTGCGCCATACGCCACTGCTCGATGGGAATGCGATCGTAGGGAAAAGCTCTCTGGGCGAAAAACCAGTCATTTGGTGCTCGTTCGGGTTGATCGCCACTGTCGGCCGGTCCGAAGAACTGAAAGAGTCCGGCACCGACGATGAAAAGGCAAATCACGGTCAGAGCCGCAGCGGTAATGAATCGACGTGAGGGTCCCATGTGCCAGTCCTTCCCGACCCTCGCGCCGAGAGCCGGCGAGATGAGACCCACGGCTTCGGACGTGATCGGCCGATCGCTGGTCGAGCCTATCACCTCGACGCGTCAGGTCGGGCCGGCCGATCTCTCGATCTCCGATGCGGAGGCGTACTGGTCGGTACGTTTGCCGGCACCGCTTTGCGGGCGAGACGCCCGCACCACGAAAGGCAGCACAGCAAGGATGTGCTACCTTGTCCTTACAGCCACAGTTCTTTGCAGAAATTTTGGATTTTCGTAATACGAATATCTCAACGAGGACCAATATTGAGGATCAAATGAAGTTCTCAAGATGTCACTGGTGTCCCGTCACGGCCAGCATCGAATGCATGAGGGCCTGTCTTCAACAACGTGCGGCCGACCACGACCACCAGCGATTGACCCGTCGTTGGGCATGGCTGCCTCCCCCTCGGCCGGACGCGAGCGGTTCAGAGGAGGACGATCGCCGGATAAACACCCAGAGGGTCGCACCCTGACTGGTTGGTCCGACCTATAATCGGGTCATGGCAGTCTTACCCAGCTTCCAGTCCTCTGCAACGGAAGCCCTCAAGCGAATCCACAAGGGATCGTTCCAATCGAGTTCCCAACGCGACGAACTCATCGAGACGGTCCTTGCCGGCGGTGAAGAGTTTCGCGCCAAAGACGTGATGTGGATGTTGTTCCGACCCGATCGTGCGATTCGCGATGCCGGGGTAAAGCTGCTCCAGCCACACCGGACGGCACAGACATTCGACGTGTTCATCGCCACGAGCAAGGGTGTGCCCGAAGCGGCTCTCAGGACGGCCGGCGGAGCGTTCTTCTCTCTCGGAATTCCCGGAGTCGAAAAGAGCCTGGAGGAGCTCGCCGACGGCAAGAAGAAGGATGCTGCAGAAACCGTCCGACAGATTCTCCTGGGTGCCCCCGCGAGCCGGGCGCTCGCCCCCCTCGTCTGGCGAGTCTCCATGACAGGCAGCCTTCGAGACCGGCTGCAGTTCCTCGACCGATTGGCGACCTACGAGTTTTCAGAGACCAACATCCGGCGATGGCAACACCTCGCTCGGTCCGACGAAAAGGAGATTCGTGAGAAGGCGCTCGAAGTGCTGGCGACCCACGCGCCGGAAACATCGCTCGATCTCATCGTTGCTGAGCTGCCTCGCGCCGGCTATGGCGTTCAACAGCACCTGATCGACGCCCTGAGCCGGATGGCTTCGAGCGCAAGTGTGGATTTTGCGGACAAGATTCTTCCACTGATGGCTTCGGGAGACGCGTCCACCAGATCAGCGGTGATCAAGATTCTGGTCGGCATGGAGAATCGCCCGGAGATGGTTCGTCGCTACCTCGGTTTCTCGAAGACACTTGCAGGGTGGGCCCGCGACCGAGCCCTCGAATCAATGAGGGAGTTCGGGAACGAGATCCTCGTGCCGGCGATCGAACTGCTCTCGGAACCAGATCTCGATGTGCGCGCCGCAGCGCTGGCGGTTGTCGGGGCCTTTGACGACCCGAGGGTCGTGGACGGTGTCGTGCCGCTGCTCAAGGACCCGGATTGGTGGCTCCGGGTGTCCGCGGCAGACACCCTCGGGAGACTCAAGGACCCGCGGGCGATCCAGCCACTCACCGAGGCCCTCGATGACGATGAGACCCGCTGGGCGGCGGTCGAGGCGTTGGGCCAGATCGGTCACGCCAGCGCCCTTCCGGTACTCGGTGGGTTGCTCAAGGACCCGGCGGCCGAAATCCGGATCGAGGTGCTCCTCGCATTTCGCAACTTCCGCCACCCGAAGATCCTCGCGGCCCTGCAGCAGGTCGCCGCCAATGACCCGGATCGTTTTGTCCGCGGCCGCGCCCTGGAGATCGCGGAAGAGGTCGCCGCCCGGGAAAACACAGAGCTTCCCGAGGCCGAGCGATTACGCGCTGCGGCGCTGCAAGCGCAGGTCGGCCAGGGAGAACCGCGGCTGCACTCCCTGTTGGTCGGAACACGAAACCAGCAGGCATCGGATCTCCACATCGCTGTCGGCCAGCCGCCGATGGTCCGACTGGCCTCCGATCTGTTCAAGGTGAAAGGCGACCCGTTCACCCCGGAGGATACTTCCTCGATGCTGCGTGAGATCCTCACCGAGGACCAGTGGCAGCGGTTGGAAACCGACCAGCAGCTCGACCTTTGTTACTACATCCCGCGAGCCGGCCGTTACCGTGGAAACTTGTTTTACGATCACCGCGGTCTGAACGCGGTCTTTCGCGTGATCCCGGAAAAGCCACCGACCATCGCCGAGATCGGATTGCCCTCGTGGCTAACGGAGATCGCCGACTATCACCAAGGTCTGGTGGTTGTCTGCGGACCGGCCGGGAGCGGCAAATCCACGACGCTTGCAGCCCTGGTGAATCTCATCAACGAGAGACGGCACGACCACGTAATCACCATGGAGGATCCGGTCGAGTTCGTTCACCCGTTCAAGAACTGTCTGATCAACCAGCGTGAGGTGGGCACCCATACGAAGAGTTTCGCCCGAGCTCTTCGGGCCGCGCTCCGCGAAGACCCTGATGTGATCATCATCGGCGATCTGCGCGACAACGAGTCCGTCTCGCTCGCGCTGACAGCGGCGGAAACCGGTCACATCGTCATCGGCACACTGAATTCCACAACCGCCGGGCGAGCCGTCGACCGCCTGATCTCGAGCTTTCCCTTCGACGAACAGCCACAGGTGCGCACCTCGCTGGCCGAGTCTCTCAAGTACATCATCGCTCAACGGCTGATACCGTCGATTGGAGACCGGCGCCGGGTGGCCTGCTTCGAGGTCTTGAAAGGCACCGTGTCGGCCGCCGCCATGATTCGCGACGAAAAGACCTATCAGCTCCCATCCGCCATGCAGTTGGGCAAGGGCAGGGGGATGCAGACATTTGACGACGCCCTGGTGAATCTCGTCGAGGCCGGGCAGATCACACCCGAGGAGGCGTATCTGCACGCCGAGTCGAAAACGGCATTCGAGCCTCTGGTATCCGAGGAGTTCCTCGAATCCCAGACCTTCCTGTGAGGGCGATGATGGAGAGAAAGATCGATCGGTTTCTACGCCTGATGAACGACCGCGGTGCATCGGACTTCCATCTGGCGGTCGGCCGGCCGCCGATGCTGCGGATTTCGGGGAGGATCGAACAGATACGTTACCGCACCATGCAGGAGACCGACTGGGCGGAGATGATCGAGCCCATTGCGCCGCCGGAGCGGTGGGCCGAGTTCGAGGAATGCGGAGACACGGATTTTGCCTACGAGTTGGCCTCGGTCGCGCGTTTTCGGGTCAATCTGTTTCGCCAACAACGCGGATCGGCGGCGGTTCTGAGGGTCATCCCATCAAAGATCATGACCATCGAACAACTCGGTCTGCCATCGCAGATTCGCCGGCTCGGCGCGGTGCGCAGTGGTCTGGTGCTCGTAACCGGCCCCACTGGATCCGGCAAATCGACTACCTTGGCGGCGGTGATCGATCTCATCAACGAGACCAAGAGCCATCACATCATCACCATCGAGGATCCCATCGAATTCGTGCACCGTTCCAAGAGCAGTCTCGTCCACCAGCGTGAGATCGGGGCGCACGCCACGAGTTTCAGCGAGGCGTTGAAGTCGGCAGGACGTGAAGATCCCGATCTCATCATGGTTGGCGAAATGCGTGATCTGGAAACGATCTCGATGGCGCTGACCGCGGCCGAGAAAGGGACGATCGTCTTCGGCACTCTCCATACCAATAATGCGGTGAAAACCATCGACCGGATCGTCAGCGTTTTCCCCGCTGGGGAGCAGGAGGGGGTGAGGAATGTCCTGGCTGACACCCTTCGGGCCGTCGTCGCGCAGCAGTTGGTGCCCAAGATCGGCGGCGGACGCGTTGCCGCGCTTGAGATTCTCTTCAGCTCTCCCGCCATCGGCAACATGATCCGGGAGGGCAAGACGGGCCAGATCATCTCGGCAATCCAAACCGGTGTGAATCAAGGCATGATCGAGATGGATGCCTCGATCCGGGCCCTCTACGAGGAGGGGAAGATCGATGCCCGCGCAGCGCTCGACAAGGCCATCGACAAGGAACTCTTCAATGACATCCTGGACGAGCGTGAGGCCTGACCGGCGTCGTACGGCGCCCTCGACCCCGCCGAGGAGAAGGAATCCACGCCTCCTCCTCGCCACTGTTGCGGGAACACACAAGAGGAAACCCCAGAGAGTTTGCTGAATCGATCAGGTCTTCGCGCAAAGACTCATCCGGTTGAGATACCATCTAGTCAGGAGAAACAAGTGGAACCAAACGATGGCAAGGATCTTGAGACCGGTGATCCTGAGAGGGACAGCCTGAAGGAGATCATCAAAAGGCTGAAAGAGGTGCAGCGAAAATGCGCCGACACACCGGGAGTGGGCGGCCACGGGAACACCGCGGTGGTCGGTCTTACTGCCATCCTTGCCGAACTCGAAGCATCATTGGATCCGGACTCTGAATACATGGAGCTCGAGGTTCTCGATCTCCGACTGGCGACGGTCGAGGACCTGTTCGAAGCCACGGGTTCTCCCGGCGTCGCTGGGGTCCTCGCCAGTATCCGGACCTCGCTGGCGATCCCATCCGAGGAAACCAGCAAAGAAGAGGAACCTCCACCCCCTCAAAGATTCCAGCCGTCCGCCACCTCCGCTGTCCGGCGGCGCAGACCGAGGCCGAAGGCCCGCAAGGGCCCCGCCCCGGCACCGCCGCGCAATCGGTTTCTCAGATGGGTGGGTATGGCGATCCTCATCCTGGGAGCGATCGCGGCCGCCTACTTTGCGTATCTCCAGTGGTTCGGACCGGAAAACACGACCTCGGCTTCGGGCGAACAAGGTGCGATCGACAGACCGTTGATTCCCTGGAGGTCGACCACTACCGACTCGGCCACGGCCCCATCAGGATCCGGATCCGGCCATGGGATCGACCTCCACGAGGAGGATATGGCGCGGTTCACCTTCGAGATGAGCCTCGCCGAGTCGAACCTGCAGGACGGAGACATCAACGAATCCCTCCGCCACTTCGCCGCCGCCGCCGCCATTGATCGGCAGCATCGTCGTGTCGTCGCGATGGGCAAGACCCTCATCGCTGCCATGCTCCACGATGCGGATCTGGCATACGACAACGGCAACAGGGAATCCGCGGGGAAGAAAGTCGAGAACGCCCGAAGTATCGCCAGGGGTCTCCAACTCGTCGGTTCTTCCAGCGGAGAATCAACCCGGCAGGGCATCACGATGATTCAGTTCGAGGATGTCTCGCCACGCGATGGCGAGGCGCTTGCCCAAGCGCTCGGCCACATGGTGCGTCTGACCCTCAAGTCTCGGGAGATCATGTACGGCTATCTCATCCAGATCCAGGGCGACCTCCTGATCCTCGATGCCTATTCCGGAGCCGACGGTCCCGGAATCGACTCCTCGTCGTCAATCCTCGACTCGACGATCAAAGAGATGCGGGTCTACGACGTCGGCTGACCCTCGAAAGCTCTGTCAGGATCCCCTCGGCGCCGAGATCCGTTGCATATAACTTGACGGGCGCGGAGCTCCCTCAATAGAAACCATCCACAAAGAATCGAGGAGGTCTGTTCTCCGTCAAATCCGGAGCGGTCGGGTTTTGAAACACAAAGAACACATTCCAGTTTTACCGCAAAGACCGCGATGATCGCAAAGACCATCGCAAAGGACATCGCA
>CBESWV010000086.1:0-14302 GCA_965533305.1 uncultured bacterium
TCTGCGAAGGAGTTGAGCAGCCCTTGTGGTGCTTTCTTGCTGTCACGATCCGCAATATCGCGCCGGCGTTCGTCGAGGCGGCGGGCCGCTTCGACAAGGGCAGTCTGCAGGCTGACCTCGATGCTGACCGTCGGACACGCCTTGTTGGTGGAGAAAATGAACGTGCCCTCGACCCACGAGGTGATCTCGACTAAGGCCTCGATGCCGGTGGTGGTTCCCTCCTGGGCGTGGTAGACGGAACCCGAGTTGAAGTAGACCTGAGAAGCGTGTTGGTCGGGACCACCCTCAACCCACAACTCACCGGTCCGACCTGTGGTGTTGAGAAACTGCATCACATCGGTCAGAGTGGTGAACGCCAGTGATCCCCGAAGATCTTCGATCGGTTCCCCAGTCATCGATTCGCCCTCTCCTGCCAGAATACCGCACTTCCGCCCGACGATCGGTGACCGCCGTACGTTCTCTCTTGCTGTGCGGATGGTTCCAAAGACTCGCGTGAATCGTGAAAAATTCCTGGAGTTCGGTAAACCGTATGTACAATAGAGGGTGAAGGCGTGTCCCTGGCCGTTTGGAAGTTGCGGTTGGTACGACGCGCAACGAGTCATTCGTGTCGTCTTGAAATTGGAGGTGGGCGCCTCACGTCAAGACGAACGGGTCGGTGAATCCGACGTTTCTTCCCCATGCAGGGAGCTTCCAGGGAACAACGGGATCTTCGACCGTGCTGTGATTTCGTCAGGTTCGTCGTGCAGATCTTTTCGCAATTGAATGAGCCAGCTTGAACTGCCCGGTTCCGAATGGGACGTTGGTAGAACGGAGGATGGGCCGATGTTGAGGGGCTCCTTGACCGATCTCGCGGTTGTGGATTTGGTACAGATTCCCCTGGGAAACCAGAAGACCGGCGAGCTTCTGATCGCCACCGAGGATCAGGATGCCCGGCTCTACTATGCCGATGGCAAACTGATCCACGCGACCTCCGGTGATCGAGACGGGCCTGCGGTGCTCGATGCCATCGTGTCGTGGACCGAGGGCGAGTTCGAATTTCGTCCGGATGTTCTCGCCGAGACGCCAGAGACGGGAGGCGATCTCAACGCCAGGCTCTTCTCGGCTGTCAACAACCTCCGGGTGAAAGTCTTTTTCAAGCCCGCCGGAGGCAACGCCGAGAAAATCAGGAAGTTGCTTTACGAGTTCCTGTCGGCAAATGACTTCGCCATCCACGCCTGTCTGCTCTACGTCAACGGGACCATGGCGATCTGTGGCGCCGAGCGGGCGGACACTCCGCCCTGGCTTGAGTCTCTTCGATCGTCGGTGCTCGATGTGGTTGCCGGCTATCCAAGGAAGAACCTGAACCGGGTGCTCTTCGAGGACGAGGACGGAACCCTCGTCGTGACCTGCTATCCGGAGGATCAATCGGCATTGATGGTTGCCGCAAAAAAGGGAGCGACGCTCGGCGCGGTCTCCATCGCGGTCGACCGGCTCGCAAGGGAGATCGGACGGTTCAAGCGAAGCTGAACACCGTTGCTAAGAGGGCGTCCGACCGAACGCCGTCGGTCAGCCCAGAAGGAGGAGGGGCGCCATGTCGCAATTGACAGATCTACTCAACGAGCTCGTCAACGTGGAGGGCATCAACTCGGCGGTGATCGTCGGGCGTGACGGATTCGTGATCGAGGGTGTTGCCTCGGGGACGAGTCTCGATGCCGACGCGGTGGGAGCGGTGATCTCCACCGGAATCGGTTCGTCCGAGGTGATGGGTCGCGAGCTCGAGGTCGGGGCCATGACCCAGGGCATGGTGGAGTACGACGACGGGCTGATCGTCATGGCCCTGCTCGGTGAGGACGCCATCGTCGCGGTGGTCGCCGATCTCAATGCCAATCTCGGCAATGTGCGTTTTCAGATCAAGAAACGCCTGAAGGCCATCGAGAAGGCTTTGTGAGGCTGCCGGGGAGCGGCACTACCCCCGAAAGAATCGGACACGCCGCAACCCGACATCGACTGATATCAGTTCCCATTCTCATCAACAACGGCACGACGCGACATCGGTTCCCGATCTGTTCAACAACAGACGGACCGCAGGCGATGGCGTTGCCGAGAGGGAGGCGCAGATGAGCCGAGAGCTGCAAACGCTCCACAACGTTGCTTATTTCGTAGGCGCATTGGCCCACGGGGCAGAACAGAATCTGGGCCGTGGAAGCCTCTCCATCTGTTCCTTAGCCGGCAAGAAGTTCGGCCAGGAGGCGGTGGAGGGTTCTCGCCAGACCGATGATCCCGAGGAGGCGGTGGCCATCCTCCGGGAAGCGCTCAAGAAACAGGGAATTGTGTGGGATTTCGAGCCCTTTGCGGGTGAGCGCGGATCCTCCATGGAGTCGGACGGCGAGACCCACAAGATGCGTCTCGTCTTCAAGACCTGCATGGTGCGGAACGCGCTTTTCAGATACGGCCACGAGCAGAAGCAGTCGTTGTGCTACATGGCCCACGGGGTCTTCGCCGGAGCCATGGAGAACATCATGCCCGGAACCAAGGTCGAGCTCGACATCATCCACGCCGGCCCGAATGGGTGTCTCAAGGAAATGGGGTGGGAGGTCAAACAATGAAAGCTCGAGTTTCCACCGATTGGCTGTCCGGTTGCTCAGGCTGCCACGTGGCCATAGTCGACCTCCACGAGAAGCTACTCGGCCTCGTCGATGAGGTTGATTTTGTCCGGGTTCCGGTTCTCATGGATGAGAAGGACTACCCGAGGGCCGATGTCGGGGTCGTTGAAGGAGCGGTTCGCTCGGAGCACGACCGTGTGGCGCTGGAAAAGATGCGCGCGAGCGTCGATAAGCTCATCGCTTTTGGAAGCTGCGCCGTCTATGGCGGTCCATCGGGACTCGGTTGGTTGCACGAACGAGAAGATGTGATGGCGGCGATCTACGACGGCGGTCCCACCAACGTAGGTGGCGAACGACCCGATTCGGATGCGCCGGTCCTCGAAGACAGCGTAGTGCCCATCGATGAGGTTGTCGAGGTCGATGCCTATCTGCCGGGTTGTCCGCCGCACCCGTACTTCATCGCGGCCGGGCTGCGCGCGGTGCTCGGGGTTTCCGATCTCCAGCTCACCTCCATGAGCGTGTGCGCCGACTGCGATCGGAAGATGCAAAAGAACCTGGGAGCGGAGTTGAAACGTGGCGAAATCACCGCGGAGAACGAAAGCCTTTGCTTTCTCAGCCAGGGTGTCGTTTGCCTCGGTTCGGTGACCCTCAACCGGTGTCAGGCGCCGTGTCCGCAGTCGGGTGTCGCCTGCTTCGGCTGCGCAGGACCATCGGTGGACATCATCACCGAGCCGCACCTCGATCTTCGAAACCTCATCGGGCGGCGGCTCAACATGCTGACCGGGATCCCAGAAGATGAGGTCACCCGGTACTTCCAGGAAGATGCCAAGACTCTGTATGCCTACGCGGTGGCTTCGCCGGTGATCCACGGAAAGCCCACCGTGGAGATGAGGGCGTGGGCCGGCGACAAACCGGCCGTCCAGGGGGGTGAGTGATGGGAAGCCGGATCGTCGTCAACCCGGTGACCCGGATCGAGGGCCACGCCAAGATCATTCTCGAGATTGAGGATTCGGGCGAGCTCAAAAGCGCCCACATGCAGGTGCTCGAGATCCGTGGATTCGAGAAACTCCTCCAGGGGATGGAACTGCTCAAGATGCCGCAGATGACCGCGCGGTTGTGCGGTGTCTGTCCGGCAGCGCACCATCTGGTGGCCACCGCCGCCATCGAGCAGGGGATGGGAGTGACTCCGCCAACCGACGCCAAGCTGCTGCGCGAGCTGCTCTACGCCGGCCATGTCCTCCATTCGCACGCCCTGTCGAATTTTGTGCTCACGGGTCCGGACATCCTCCTCGGCATCAACGCTCCGGCCGACCAACGCAATGTTTTCAACCTGCTCGCCATCAACCCGGAGCTCAGCAAGACCCTGCTGCGGATCCGCAGCATCGGCCAACGGACGGTGGAGCTCGTCGGTGGCCGCGGAGTCCACCCGGTGACGGCCATCCCCGGCGGGATGGCCTCACGGCCCAATGCGGAGAAACTCGAACTCATGGCCGGTTGGGGCGAGGAAGCCACCGGTTCGTTGGAAGAGGTCATCGGGATTCTCAAGCCCAAGCTCGAAGAGCTCGCCCCGCTGCGCGAAGCGACCCAGCTTCCGTATCACTCCCTTGCTCTGTCCAACAACGGGACCGTCGATCTCCTTGAAGGCGAATGGGTGGTTGTCGACCCCGAGGGAAACGAAGAACGGCGTTTTGCGGGTCCCGACTACGGCGACAACCTTGTCGAGCACGTCATGCCGGGCTCCTATATGAAGAGCGTTCAGCTCAAGAACCCCGGACCCGAGAACTTCTTCGTCGGGCCGCTCGCCCGCCTCAACGTCAACTCAAAGATGACCACTCCCAAGGCTCAGGCCCATCTCGATGCGTTCCGGGCATCGGGCAAGCCGAGGCTTTCGGCGGTGGACTTCATCGAGGCCCGGCTCATCGATATGCTCAACTGCGCCGAGCGGATCAACGCCATCGCCGGCGGCGAAATCGGCGATGGCCCCGTGAAAGTCGATGTGCCCGCCGTCAAGGCGGGCCGGTATGTGGGAGTGATCGAAGCCCCGCGCGGCATCCTGGTGCACGATTACACTGCCGACGACGACGGCCGCATCACCGAAGTCAACCTCATCGTCGCCACCCAGAACAACTATGACGCCATCGACTCCGCGATCGAGGGTCTCGCCCGGCACTACCTGCCCGAGAACGATGACGAGCAACTCCTCAATGGCGTTGAGTTCGCCATGCGGTGCTTCGATCCGTGTCTCGCCTGCGCCACCCACACCGCCGGGAAAATGCCCATGATCGTCGAGATGCGGCGCGGAAATGAACTGGTCCGCACCATCCGGCGAGGGGCGGCATCATGATTGAGATCTCTGTCGACGAAAAGGGGTGTGTTGCCTGCTCTCTGTGCGCCGAGATCTGCCCCACGGATGTCTTTGTCTTCGACGAGGACAAGGGTGTTCCCGAAGTCGCCAAACCGGGCGAGTGCTTTGGTTGTCTGAGCTGCTCCGAGATCTGTCCACCCCACTGCATCATCCACAAGGGCGTCGATCTCGCAGAGAGTCACTACCACGACCCGTACGCGCTGCGTCTCGCAAACCGGCTCGCCGCCGATGTCGGCGGCCGGTTTCACGTGCCGTCGGACACCGCCTCGCAGGAGAACGCCGCCACCGACCTCGGAGTCCGTCTGCGTTCGATGGCCGAGGTCTTTAAGAGGACCATCGGGGGCTCGCTGCCCGCCGTCGGCACCATGGCCGGCCGCACGCTGGCCCGGCACCTGCCGCGCTACCGCGAACCAAAGGGAATCAACGAGGCCCTGGCGCTCGCCGAGAAGCAGTTCGCGCCGGCCTGGGAGTTCACGACGAACCGCGATGGCGATGCGCTGACGATTAATGTTGATCGCTGTTTTGTCCGCGAGACCTGTGAGCGCGAAGGTCAGGAGATCGGCGGCGAGATGTGCGTCCTCTTCTATAACTACCTTGCCGGCTATCTCGGTCAGATGGGCAAGGTGCGGCTGCGGCTCATGGACGCCGATCGCGGCGCCAGGTGCTGCTACACGGTGAAGATCTACGAGTGACGAAACCGGCTCGAATCGCTGTCCTCGGTATCGGTAACACCCTGGCCGGTGACGATGGCGTCGGGGTGCTCATCGCCGAGCGGCTCCGGCAGCGTTGGAAGGAAACTCGAGAGGTCCTCGTTGCGATCCTGCCCGGAGACCTCTTTTCCGTCGCCGACTTCCTCGGCGAGGCAGAGGAGTTCCTCTTCGTCGACGCTATCGCCGGCGACCGGGTCGGCGAGATCCGGGTTTTGGGCTCGGCCCAGCGCGCCTTTGCTGCGTCCCTCCACCAGACCGACATCGGCACCGTTATGGCGGCCCTCAGAACGCTCGAGATGGCCGATCCGTTTCCCGCATGGCAGGTCTGGGGGATCACCATCGAGACACCCGAGGAGCTCGGCGAGGGCTTGAGCCCCGAGATCGCTGCTGCTGCGGACGAACTCGAGGCGAAAATCGTGGAGTACGTGGAGGCGCTGCGGTCCGTGAACCCTTGACAGAACGTGGGCCGGGTGCCTGGCTCACTTTTCGCCGCAAAAAAGTGCCTGGCACCCCTCCCATCGCATTCCCGGAGCGAGTGATTCCTACCGCATCATCACCGCCGCAACCAGCCCCGCCGCGACCAGGCTGTTTGTCGCCAGGTTCCACGCGACATTGGCGCCGAGGGCGGGGATGGGCACCGGCTGACTGTTGTCACCGACGGCCCACTGGAGCGGTTTGAACAGGAGAAGCGAGGGGAGAATCCCGATCAAAGCGAGCGGGGGCAGCCAGCCGATGACAACCGCGATGGCGATGGACAGCGGTGTGGCGATGGCGGCGGCGGCATAGACCAGCGCGGCGGGTCGACGGCCGAGAAGGATCACGAGGTTTTTGCGCCCGCCCTTGCGGTCGGCCCCCTCGTCGGGGAACTCGTTGAGCAACAACAGGTTGAATGTCATGAAGAAAGCCGGGATCGAGGCGGCAATGGCGGCTCGACTCCAACTGCCGTCCTGGACCAGGGCGGTGCCGATGACCGCTCCGGCGCCGAGGCCGAACCCGGCGGCAATCTCACCGATCCCGATCCGAGCGAGGGCATCGGTGTAGGCCAGGACGCAGACCCCACCAACGATCATGATGGGAATCAGCGCGGTGCCGATGCGGGGGACGAACCAGATCCCGATCCCGAGACCGATCGCGGCGGACGCCAATCCGAAGATCAACGCGGTTTGTGAGCCCATTCCACCACCCGGTAGGGTGCCGCTGCCGCCGGAGAACGGGGTCCGTTCGGTTTCGAGGTCGATCCCCGTACGCATGTCGGACCACTCGTTGAGGATGTTGACCGCCATGTGCAGGACCACCAACCCGACGAGGGCCAGCATCGTGTGCAGCCATGAGAAGTGGCCGTCCCAGGCGGCAGACGCGGCGCCGCTCGCCACCAGAGTGGGTGGAAGCAGCAGAAAGGGGGCGCGTGCAACACCGGCAAAATCCTTGATCTCGGCCATGGGGTCCTCCCGGTGGCTATCGTACACAGTTTCCCCCAACCCCGGCCTTCTGGAATGCCTCTGGCGTCCCAGGAGCGAGTCATTGAGTGCTACGATGCCTCTGATGCTGCGTCACCGCCATCTGATCCCGCTCCTCGTCGCGGTTCTGGTGATCCAGAGCCTGGTGGCGGTGCTGCCTCACACCCACTGTTCGATGGTGGATGGTCAGGCTTGGCAGACATCCTCGCACATCGATGCGACCCACCACTGTCTCGCCTGTTCGGTGCATGTGCCGGTGGTCGAACCGACTGGCGAATTCAGCGGTGCGGCAGGGTCGACGATCACCATTCCGGTCTCGGCCGAGGCTGGATCGAGCGACGTTTTCTCCATCCTCTCAACCGCCAGTCCTCGCGGGCCACCGCGGATCGTTTGATCAGAACTTTATTCTGATCGCCGATCCACCGGTGTGAGCCTCGTGCTCACTCCCAACCCGCGAGGAGAACCGACCCATGTTGCAATCTGAAACCATGGCTGCGGCGGCGATGGCCGTGGTCCTGATCATGTTCGTGAGTGCTGGGCCTCTTCCAGCCGATGAGAAGGCGGTGCTTTCAGGATTCGTTCTCTCGGCCGGGGGCGAACCGGTTGGCGGGGCCGAAGTCAGCCTGCCCGAACTCCGACGTACGACTCTCACCGACGATGGAGGACACTTCAGCTTTGACTTACTGACGCCAGGCGAATACCTCATCGGCGTTTCCAGTCTGAGGGCGGGCGGCGTTGTCCGGCGAGTCGTGGTGACCGCAACTCCCTCGGAGCCCATCACCCTCACCCTCGACAAGCTGGTCCACTCCCAGGGCATCACGGTCACCGCTTCGGGAGTGGCTCGCGGCATCGGCGAGGTGGTCCAGCCAGTGGATGTCCTCGGTGGTGAAGACCTCGTTCTACGCAGACAGTCCACTCTCGGCGAAACCCTGGCCCAACAGCCCGGTGTGACCGCCAGCACCTATGGTCAGGGCTCGAGCCGGCCGGTGATTCGCGGCCTCGGCGCCGATCGAATCCGGATCCTGGAGAACGGTCTCGATACCGGTGATGTCTCTTCCATCGGACCCGATCACGCGGTGGCCATGGATCCTCTCGCTGCCGAACAGATCGAGGTCGTGCGAGGCCCGGCGGCGGTTCTGTGGGGGGCCAACGCCATCGGGGGTGTGGTCAACGTCCTCGATGGTCGGGTTCCCGACAAGCCCGCGACGGCGCCGATCGTAGCGGTGGTCGAACTCGAGTACGGGTCGAATGCGAACAAGAAGTCCGGCGCCGCCAAGCTCGACGGCGGAACCGGCCATTTCGCCTGGCATCTCGATGCCTATGCTCGTGACCAGGACGACTACTCCAGCCCGGCCGAACGACCGGGCCACGATGGTGAAGGGGAAACCGGCGCCGTCGAAAACTCCTGGGCCGATGCAAAGGGGGCGACCATTGGCGGATCGTATGTTGCCGATCGTGGGTTCATCGGCATTGCCATCGGCGGCTATGACACCGAATACGGCATCCCCGGTCATCACCATCACCACCACGAGGGCGAACCGGAACCGCCGAAGGAGGAACACGAGGACGAGACGGGTGTCTATGCCGACCTCGAGCAACGCCGGCTCGATCTCCACGGCCAGCTCGACGACCCCTTCCGTGGTTTTTCGTCCCTCAAGCTGTCGGCGGGTCTTCGTGATTACAACCACCGGGAGATGGAGGGCGATGAACTCGGCACCCGCTTTGACAATCAATGGACCGAGGCTCGGCTCGATTTCGGCAACGAGCGCTTCCTCGGATTCACCGGAACCCTGGGTCTGCAATACGTTGATCGCGAGTTCGCCGCCGCCGGTGAGGAGGCCTTTGTCGAACCCACCGACACCACCAAGCTGGGCGCCTATCTCTTTCAGCAGACGGCCGTCGATCCCGTCGGGTTTCAGTTCGGGCTGCGGTATGACAACCAGGACACCCGCTCGTCAGACCCGGGGTTGCCTGACCGCGACTTTCGGACGTGGACAGCGTCGGTGGGCGTGGTCTGGGACTTTTTCGAACACTGGGGTCTGACCGCCAGCCTCAATCGACCCGAACGATCGCCGACACCGGAGGAACTCTATGCCGATGGCCCGCACGTAGCCACCGGCGCCTATGAGATCGGCGATCCGGATCTCGACACCGAGGTCGGTCAGGGTGTCGAAGCCTCTCTGAGGGTCGAGTATCCACGCTTCGAGGCGACCCTCTCGGCCTTTGCATCGAGGTACTCGAACTTCATCAACCTGGCCGATACAGGCGATGAGATCGACGGATTGGAGGTCTTCCGGTTCTCCCAGGATGACGCAGAATTCACCGGTTTTGAGCTCCATGGTCACTTAGAAGTTCTTCACACCGGTGCCAACCATCTCCATTTCGGGTTCTCCTACGATCAGGTCAACGCCGATTTCCGTGACAACGGCGAGCCGCTACCGCGGATCCCGCCGCGCCGCGGCCGTTTGGCGCTGGTCTTCATGGGTGAACGCGTTGATGCCAGGATCGAGGGGTGGTGGGTCGGCGCTCAGAACCGGGTCTCGGAGCACGAGAGTCCGACCCCGGGTTACGCGATGCTCAACGCCAGTTTCAGCACCAGGATCTTCGCGGGTAACACGGTGCACGAGTTCATTCTGCGGGGCCGAAACTTAACCGATGAAGCAGCCTACAACCACGTCTCGTTCATCAAGTTCGCCGCACCGTTACCGGGTCGGGACATCGCGTTGATCTACCGCCTGCTGTTGTAGCAATTCGATGCAACCGGCTATTCGGCATCCTCGTGCGGTTCGATCTGAACCACCACGTCGGCCACCATGGGCCCGTGCTCGAGGAGATCGGTCTTGACCTGGCGGGCGATGGAGAAACCATCGGCCACACTGAGGTCGGCATCGACCTCGATATGGATGTCCACCGCGAGTTCGGAGCCGATATAGCGGGTGCGCAATGCGTGGACGGCTCGAACGCCGTCGACATCGAAAGCGAGCCGCTCCAGTTTGCTGCGGTGGGCCTTGGGTGCGCCGGCGTCGACGAGCTGGTCGAGGGCTGGCCGGATGATCCGGAAAGCCGCGTGGAGAACAAAGATCGCGACGACCAGCGCGCCGATCTGGTCGACGACCGCAAGCCGGTGATCGACCATGGAGACCGAAACCGCGATCGCTACCGGTACCGAGGAAAGGGCATCGGTTCGGTGGTGCCAGGCATTGGCGATGAGCGCCGGTGATCCGATCGCCGTGCCGACCCTGGCGGTCCAGCGATACAGCGCTTCCTTGATGACGATGGAAAGCAGCGCCGCAAGGAGAGCGATGATGGATGGGGGGTGGGATGGTTTTCCGAACGACGTGATTGCATCCCAGCCGATG
This sequence comes from uncultured bacterium, assembly GCA_965533305.1. Classification (GTDB taxonomy): domain Bacteria; phylum Acidobacteriota; class Thermoanaerobaculia; order Thermoanaerobaculales; family Sulfomarinibacteraceae; genus JAHECW01. Next base: position 10,474 of record CBESWV010000086.1, read on the forward strand.
CCGACGGCGGCCGTCGCCACGGTGAGGCCGATAAAGACGGTGATCAGAGTCTCGAATCTTCGATGGCCGTGCGGGTGTTGCTCATCGGCCGGGGCCGACCAGTAACGAACTCCGAAGATCAGTGCGACATCCGTGACGGTGTCGGAGAGACTGTGAATCGCGTCGGCCACAACCGCCTGGCTGTTTCCCAGCAGACCCGCCGCCAGCTTTACTGCAGCGAGGATCAGGTTGGTGATCAACCCGGCCCAGCCGACGATTCTCACCTGGGAAACCCTGGATTCCATGGTTGCGGTTTCCATGGTTGAGATCATAACATGATGCATATCTTAGTAACTATTCTCAAAATCATATAGATCATCGACATCAGAGATTGGGTCAGGGCAGGTGTCTGATGTGGATCTCGTCGCCGACTCGAAGCTTCCCCGTTCCATGGTGTACCAGGTTCTGTCCGAAGCACACCTTGCCATCAATCGTGCGATACCCGGCGAGGGTGCGCAGCGGTTCTGATGACCGCGATCCGCTCTCCTGATCGGTGGTGATCACGATACAGCGGGCGCACGGTTTCGCGATCCGAAAACCCACCTCGGCGATGGTGATCTCGTTCCATTGGTCTTCGCCGTGAGGTTCGCAGCCATCGGCGACGATGTTGGCCCGAAACCGATCGGCGGGCACCGGTTCGACGAGGCGACGGTTGAGCTCATCGACCGAGGACTGTGAGATCAGAAGAAAGGGGAAGCCATCGGCAAACGCAACCCGGTCACCTTGGTCGGCATAGCGCGTATCAACCTGGCGGAAACCCGCGTCCGGTTGTCGCACCAACTCACACGGGGAACCGAGGAACGACGAGAACCACTCGGCCGCCTCGGGACCCGCGCTCACGGCCCCACAACGATCATTCCAGACCGTGACCGATCGCTCATCGTCAGCCCGCTCGCCGACAGCGATTTCAAGGCGGGATCGGCCGCTGGCTTCGAGGATCAGATGCTCGCCTTCGATCCGGGTGCTGACTCCGGCCAGAACCGGGCTCGACCGTTGACTGAGAAAGCCCCCATCGGGAGTGACCACCATCCATTGGCGATCAAATCGGAAACCGGTCGGCACGACCTCGGCGTTCTCCACGCTGATCCCCCGGCACGATTTGACCGGGTAGATGTGAAGAGATCGGACCGTGATCATTCGGGTTGCGAAGCCGTTTCCGGTGCGACTTCTTCAGGTCCTTCGGTGTTACCTTCGCTATCGCTATCGCTATCGCTATCGCTTTCGGTTTCGGTCCCGGCTCCGGTCTCGGCCCCGGACTCGGCTGCGGTCTCGGTCTCGGTTTCGGACTCGGACACGGACTCGGACTCGGGCGCGGGGTTGTCGTCCACGATGCGGTCAAAGACATAGCCGCCCTTGACCGCGCCCCAGACCTGGCTCCCATCGTCGGCAAAACCACGGTCCCAGCTGACGATGCCATCCGGTGTGACGATGACCTCCGAGGTGGCATATGCGGCCCCACGCAGGGTGCCGGCACACAGCGATGCGAGGGTCGAGCCGATAAAGCTGTCGCCGCGACGGCGGAGCAGGATGGCGCAGCCGTCGCGCTCCTCGAGATCATCCGGCGAGAGCTCAGCCAGGGGATCGTCCGAAATCCAGACCCCGATGACGGCGCCGGGATCGGGCAGGGTGAAGACCTGGGTCTCGAAGAGCCCGGGAACGAGCTCCACGAGACGAAAGACGCGCTGCCGATATGGACGGTGCGGCTCTTCGCTGACCGCCTGCTCGAGATAGAGCCAACGCCCGTCGGAGCGGTCGGTCCAGATCGGAGCCATGTGAAGACTGACGGCGAAGAAATCCGGGTCCTCGGCGGCCTGGACGGCGCTGGAGAACGTCCCGGCCATCCACGACGCCAGATCATCGAGATCAGTTGATTCGTTTTCGCCGGCGCGGACGATCGGCGCGAGCAAAAAGATCCCTGCGGCGACAATGAGGCCGAGGGTTCTAGCGTGGTTGCGGCGCGAACTGGTCATGTCATCGGTGCTCCGACTTCTGTGCTGTCGATGCCCTGACCCGGTCCACCGTCCCGTCGGTGGTGGTGCGGGCAGGATAGGTTCCGAGCACTCGCAGGTAAGGGCAGGTGCGGCGGAGCTCGGCAACCGCCATTGAAGCTGCATCATTTTGGAGCGCGCCCTCGAGATCGACATAGAAGAGATACTCCCAGGGCCGGCGGGGAACCGGGCGCGACTCGAGTTTGCTCAGGCTGAGGCCGTGTTCGGCGAGGACATTGAGGCACTCGGCCAGGGCTCCCTGATGGTGCCGGGTCGTAAAGACCAACGAGGTCTTGGCGGGAATCCGCGGGTCGATGTCGATCTCGATACCGGAGATGACGACAAAGCGGGTCCAGTTCTCATCCTGGTCGGCGATGCCCGGGGCGAGAACCTCGAGTTCGTACACCTCGGCCGCCTCCTCGCTCGAAATGGCCGCCTGGGTCGGGTCCCCCAGCCGGGAGACTTCCTGAGCCGCCGCAGCGGTGTCGATAAAGGCGACCTGTTCGACCCGATCGAGCGAGGCGAGGAAATTGGCGCACTGGATGAGTCCCTGAGGGTGGGAGAGCACCCTTCGGATGTCTTTGACCGAGGTGCCCGGGAGTCCGGCCAGACAGTGCCGCACCTGGAGAATCTCCTCGCCGACAATCCGCAGCGAAGTGGCTCGAAGAAGATCGTAGACCTGGTTGATGGACCCGGCGGTGGTGTTCTCGATGGGCAGCACGGCATAGCCGACCTTGCCGGTTTCGGCGAGCTCGAGGGCCTCGGCAAAGGTCTCGGTGCCCATGAACTCGATTTCGGCCGATCGCGCGGCGAAGTACTTGCGCGCGGCCATGTGGGAGTAGGCGCCGATGGTGCCTTGGAACGAAGCCCGCAGGGCGGCGCCGATCGAACGCTCGATCTGATCACGGTGGAGCAGGGCCTCCTCCTGAGCTTTGAGCGACATGGCGATGACCTCGCGGAAGATCTCCTGAACCCGGAACTGGTCGATGCCGAGCTCCCTTGCGAGGCCCTCGATCCGAGTGAGGAGTTCCGACTCACGGTCGTGGTCGCGCAAAAAGCTCAGGCCGTCCGCCTTGATCTTTGCGATCTCAGCCACGGTCTCCAACCGTTGAGACAGGAGTTCAACGATGTGGCGGTCAACACGATCCAAAATCCGACGGGCGTCGGTCAAGTCAGCCATCGAGGTATTGTAGCTGTTGTTACCAGAACCGAATCCGAGGAATTCCGTTTCCCAGGGCGGAGGAGATCATGAAAAAGTTCCGCATTTCGATCGCGACTGCTCTCGTACTCGCGGCCTTCGCACCTTTGGTCTTGGGGGCCGGCGCAGCATCGAAGAGCGAATCCAAATCGCTGTCCATCTCCGAGAGCAAGGACGGAGCCGGTCTGGTGGTCGCCATGTCGGAGGCGTTCGCCCGGTCGTTGCTCGAAGGGATGGTGGGCGCCGATCTCAAGTGTGGTTCAGATATCGACGGTGACTTTGCCGCCATGCTTCGCAAGCTCGATCGTGGTGGGCGGGGCTCTCGCGCCACCATCCGAGGTGAAGACGGAGTGATCACCGCTCGCCGCTCGGGCCGCAGCCTCAAAATCAATCTCGATGACGCCGATGGTGAGGGCGGTTTCCGGGTCAAGATGCCCTGGGCCGTGGCCGAGTGCCTCCTCGACGGTTCGGCTACCCTCAGCGCCAAGGACGCCGCTTCGATCAGGGTCAAGCTCGTCGGTTCCGAGGGCGGAAGCTTCGAATTCAAGATCGACTGAGTCGGGGTTGTGTTTTAAGGAACCACCGCACTCCACCCGTTGGTGTC
>CBESWV010000087.1:0-14190 GCA_965533305.1 uncultured bacterium
AACTCGCGGCCGAAAAAGAGGAGCTGTTCCTTCTGCTCCATCGATCCGATGCTTTCGAACTGGCGAGGGTCAACGATCACTGCCGCAAACAGCTCGAGGCGATTTTCGACTGCTTTGTCAGCGTCTTCGAACGGGCGATCATCAAGGGACAGGAGGACGGTTCCATCATGGCCTTCCCCGCCCGCAACAAGGCGCTGCTGATCTTTACGATGGTCGATGGCCTCGTACGGCTGAGGGACTCCAGTCTGTATGACCCGGGTGCGATCTATCCGGATGTTCTGGACGCCTGCCGCAAGCTGGTCGCTCGTGAGATTCCAGGGGAGTAGCCGATGGCCCTGATGACTCGTATCTTTCCATTCACGGGCTGGTTTCGGGACTACGGCTGGGGCCCGTTCAAGATCGATCTTGTCGCCGGTCTAACGGTCGCTCTGGTGTTGATACCGCAGAGCATGGCCTACGCCCAGCTCGCCGGATTGCCGGCCCACTACGGGCTTTACGCATCATTCCTCCCGCCCATGATCGCGGCCCTCTTCGGTTCGAGCCGGCAACTCGCTACCGGGCCGGTCGCGGTCGTGTCGTTGATGACCTCGGCCAGCCTCGAGCCGCTCGCCGCGTCGGGCTCGCAGGGTTTCATCGAGTATGCGATCCTGCTGGCGCTCATGGTCGGGGGATTCCAGCTCGCCCTCGGTGCGCTCCGGCTCGGTGTCGTGGTCAATTTTCTGTCACACCCGGTGGTCAACGGATTCACCAATGCGGCGGCACTCATCATCGCCACCTCGCAGCTCAGCAAGATCTTCGGCGTCTCGGTGGAGAGCGGGGAGCACCACTACGAGACGGTGATGAGGGTGGTGTCGAGCGCCATTGAATGGACTCATCTTCCGTCGCTGGGGATGGCGGTGTTGGCTTTTGCGGTCATGTTGGTCATGCGCAGACTCAACCCGCGCCTGCCCAACGTCCTCATCGCCGTTGTGATGACGACCGTGCTTTCTGTGGCTATCGATTTTGAGCACGACGAAACGGTGTCGAGCGGAATTGTCGTCTCGCCTGGTTTCGCTGTGCTCGTCGACGAGTTCAACACCGCCATCACCGCCCGCATCAAGATCGACGAGGTCCGTTCCCAGGGCAGTGAGATCACCACCTCCATCACCGAAGGCACGGGCGAGTTCTGTCAGCGATGTCATTCGAATCGACCGATTCAGCGTTTCACCCTGGGCGCCACCATCGACGACGCCGGCGCCACTTCTGAACATCTCTTGGCGCTCCACCAACTCGCGGGTCTGCTTGACGCGCACGCGTTCGAGATCAAAGAGCAGGTGGCTGAATCGCGTACCGAACTGCGCGCGCTGGTGTTCGCCCGGGTTCCCGACTCCGATCCCCGAGCTGGTTTCTATGAAGAGAGCTTGGTTCCTGCGGGGGCGACGACCGATGATCGGCACTGGCGTCTCAAGGTCGGCAACAAACCCCTCGATCCCGACCATCTGTTGTTCATGGGCGGTGGCGCGGTGGTCGGTGCCATCCCGAGCGGATTGCCGGCCCCGAGCCTGCCGCATATCGACATGAGGGTCATCCCGCGGCTGATCGTCCCGGCGGTGATCATCTCCCTCCTTGGATTTATGGAGGCGATCTCCATCGCCAAGGCAATGGCCGCCAAGACCGGCCAGCGCATCGACCCCAACCAGGAACTCATCGGTCAGGGGATCGCGAACATCTTTGGTTCGGTAGGTCAGAGCTACCCGACATCGGGGAGCTTTTCCCGCAGCGCGGTCAACCTCCAGGCCGGGGCCCTCACCGGGATGTCGAGCGTCATCACCAGCCTCACAGTGGTCATTGTGCTGCTCTTCTTCACGCCGCTGCTCTACCACCTCCCGCAGGCGGTGCTCGCCGCGGTGATCATGATGGCCGTGATCGGTCTGGTCAACGTCAGCGGTTTTGTCCATGCATGGCACGCTCAGTGGTATGACGGAGCGATCTCGATCGTGACCTTTCTCAGTACTCTGGCCTTTGCTCCTCACCTCGACCGAGGCATCATGGTAGGTGTGATCCTGTCCCTGGGGGTCTTTCTGTACAAGAGCATGCGGCCAACCGTCATGAGTCTGTCCCGCTACGGCGACGACACCCTGCGCTCCGCCCTGATTCACGGGTTGGAGGAATGCATCTATATCGATCTAGTCCGTTTCGACGGACCGCTGTTCTTCGCCAACGCAACCTACCTCGAAGATCAGATCAACGAGCGGCTGCGGGCCAAGCACGACTTGCGGCACATCATCATCGTCAGCAACGCCATCAGTGATATCGACGCGTCCGGCGAAGAAGCGCTGTCGTTGCTCGTGGACCGCGTTCGCAGCTCCGGTGTGGAGATTTCGTTCAGCGGCGTCAACGAGTCGGTGATGCAGGTACTCGAACGAACACACCTCATCGAGAGGATCGGTCGCCATCGGATCTTCCCGACGATGGAGCGGGCAGTTCGAGGTGTCCATGCCGATGCACATGTCAACGGGCGCGAACCGTCGTGCCCCCTGTCGAGCGTCCTCCTCCCCGGCGGGAGCTCGATCGGACAAGGAGAAACGTGATGTCCATCATCTCGGTCGTCAGTGCGACGTATTGCCACGCGGACGATGTCATTCAGGGAGTTCTCGACCAGACAGGGCTGCAATTGGTAACCGACCGGGACCTGGTCGTTCGAGCCGCCGGGAACTCGGAGATGTCCGAGGCCGCCGTCGCCAAGGCGTTTTCGTCGAAACGTTCGGTCTTCAATAGCTTCACACGTGAACGAGAACGGACGATCGCCCATCTCAAGGTCGCGGTGGCGGAGACTGTGGCCCAAGACGGGGTCGCGCTCACCGGATTCTGTGCCCACCTGGTGCCGAGCTGCGTGAGCCATGTTCTGCGGGTCTGCTTGGTCGCCGACGTGTCGTCGCGGATCACGTCTGCGCAGACCACAGAAGGGATCGGCGACAAGGAGGCCGCATCCGAGATCCGCCGTCAGGACGAGGATCTCGCCGCGTGGGTCCTGGACCACCGCGGGAACATCGATCCTTGGGACGCCTCCCTCTACGACATCGTCCTGCCGACCGACCAGACCACGATCGACGGTGCCGTCAAGCTCATCGTCGAGAGTCTCGCCAGCGATGCCGTGCAGCCCAGCGCCGAGTCCCGGCAGGCGGTCGAGGACTTTCTGGTCGGCGCCCGGGTCGAAACGGCGCTCGCCATCGCCGGCCACCAGGCCGAGATCGACTGTACAGACGGGGACGTGACCCTCACCATCAACAAACACGTGTTGATGCTCGGACGCCTCGAAGAGGAACTCAAGGAGATCGCAGGCCCGGTGGAGGGCGTTCGGTCGGTGAAGACCCGGGTCGGCAAGGAGTTCTACCGAACCGACATCTATCGGAGGATCGACTTCGAAACCCCGTCCAAAGTGCTTCTGGTGGACGACGAGCGCGAGTTTGTCCAGACGCTGTCCGAGCGGCTGGAGATGCGCGACGTCGGATCAGCGGTTGCCTACGACGGTGAGTCGGCTCTCCAGTTGGTCAAGGACGATGAGCCCGACGTCATGATTCTCGACCTGAAAATGCCGGGGATCGACGGGGTCGAAGTCTTGCGTCGCGTCAAGGCGACGAATCCGCATGTCGAGGTCATTATTCTCACCGGCCATGGGTCCGACGAGGATTGCGAGACCTGCATGGCTCTCGGCGCCTTTGCTTATCTGCAGAAGCCGGTGGACATCGATGCCCTCAGCGAAACCCTGAAGAGGGCTAACGAAAAGGCCCGCGGTCGAACCCATGGAGAAGATCACTCGGGATGAAGAAGTCACTCACCAACGATGGGCGGGCCGGTCGTCGGGGCCGCTTCAAAGGTCGGTCGAAGCCCGATCTGCCGGTGGAATCACGGCGATACTCGCTCAACCTGCGCCGGATGTGGCAGTTGACCGCGCTGCTGATGATCATCGTCTCGGTTGGACCGCTCACCGTCATGACCGCCATTGACTACCGGGTGACCGAGTCGTCCGCCGAGTCCGAGATCCTGCTCCACACCTCCCAGGTCGTCTCGAACATCAAGCTGGCCGTCGAGTTCTCGCTTGTGGAACGGATGGCCGCGCTTGATTTCATTGTTCAGGACAACAGCTCCGCTGAACTCCACGATTGCGCCCGGGTCGGGGAGATCCTTGAGGGCCTCCAGACGAGCTTTACGGGATTTGTCGATCTTGGCGTGATCGACTCTTCGGGACGGCAGTTCTGTTATGTCGGCCCCTATGACCTCGCCGGCTTCAACTACAGCGACCAGGATTGGTTCGAGGACGTTCAACAGGTCTCGACCCATATCAGCGACGTCTTCGCTGGGTTCCGTCACGTGCCGCACATGGTGATCGCCGTCCGGCACGACCTGCCGGAGGGTGACTTCTATGTTCTGCGGACCTCGCTGGAGACATCGCTGCTCGACAAGCTCCTGTCGAATCTCGAGATGAGTGGCGAGGGCGATGCGTTCGTCATCAATCGGGAGGGTATTCTCCAGACGTCCACGCGGCGGCACGGCGACGTGCTCGAGGCTCTCGATCTCGAGGTGCCCGAGTACTCGGAAACGACGCGGGTCTATGAGACCCTCGCACCGGATGGGGTGCCGCTCATCGTCGGTTACTCCTACATTCCAAATACCCCGTTCATCCTCATGATCGTCAAACAGAAGGCCGCGCTGATGGAGCCGTGGAGCGCGACGCGTCGCCAACTCATCGGGTTGTTGGCGGCAAGTATTTCGATCATCCTGCTGGTGGTCCTGGGCGTGACGAGCTATCTCGTCAACAAGATCCACTGGGCGGACAGGCAGCGCGTCGCGGCATTGCACCAGACGGAGTACACGAACAAGATGGCTTCTCTCGGGCGGCTCGGCGCCGGGGTCGCGCACGAGATCAACAACCCACTCGCGATCATCAAGGAAAAGGCGGGCCTTATCAAAGACCTCTTCGAATTCAGCGATCGTTACGCCGCTGACGCAAAGCTCATAGGGATCGTCGAATCGATCGACGCCTCCGTCGACCGATGCTCCGCGATCACTCGACGGTTGCTGACCTTCGCCCGTGACACCAACACCGAGCCGGTGCCGGTCGATCTCGGCGAGACGATCACCGAGGTACTTGGGTTCATGGGCAAGGAAGCGGAGTACCGGTCGATCGATGTCGTCGTCGAGATCGATGGCGACGCCCCAGTGATCTCGACCAACCGGGGTCGACTCCAGCAGATCCTGCTCAACGTCATCAACAACGCTTTCGCTGCGGTCGAAAATGGCGGTCGCATCGAGATTGCAGCCGGCAGGGAAGGTCAGGACGAGATCATGATTCGGGTGACCGACGATGGTTGCGGTATGTCAGAGGCACAACGAGCGCGGATTTTCGAGCCGTTCTATACCACCAAGCGTGGCCGTGGCGGGGTCGGACTTGGATTGTCGATCACCTACTCGCTGGTGACGGAACTCGGCGGCACCCTGTCGGTCGAGAGCGAACTCGATGAGGGTGCGAGCTTTCTCATCAGACTTCCGGTTGCCGGAAGCGGAAAAGGGGGCACCGTACGATGAGAGTCCTCCTCGTCGATGACGAAGAAGAATTGGTTGAGACTCTCGCCGAACGCCTCTCGTTCAGAGGCATTGAGGCGAAGTGGACAACGGCGGGAGACGGTGCGGTGGCGCTCACCGAGCATGAGCCGTTCGATGTCGTTGTCCTGGACGTCAAGATGCCTCACTTCAACGGTTTCCAACTCAAGAAAATGCTCGAGCGGATTCGGCCCGAAATGAAGTTTGTCTTCCTCACCGGACACGGGTCCGAGGAGGACTTCAGAATCGGCTCGGCGGAGGCCGACCACTACCTCGTTAAACCCATTGATATCGAGATCCTCGTCGCGACTTTGAAAGAGGTTGCAGGGCCATGACAACGCCCAGTTCCGACTGCTGGAAATCCGTTTCCGGAGAGAGTCTCCGCTTTTTTGGCGAGATGTCGGCTTCGGTGAGTCACGAGATCCGCAACAAGCTCGCGGTCATCAACGAGAAGGCGGGCCTCGTTCAGGACATTGTCCTGGCGATGAAGTCCGGACGATCGATCGATCCGGACCGTCTCGATATCCAGGCAGGGAAGATCATCGACCAGATCCGCCAGGCCAATCAGATCGTCGGCCTGTTGAATCGACTGGCTCACAGCGTCGACGCGACCGGGATCAGGATCGATCTGGCGGATCTTATCGGGTTGGTCGTCCAGCTGTATGAGCGCAAGGCCGCTCAGGCCGAGATCACCATCAACACGGCGGCGCCGGCCGAATCGGTGTTGGTGATCACCAGCCCATTTCTGCTCCAGGACCTGATCGGCGCCTGCATCGACGCTGCATTGCCGCGGGTCGATGATTCGCGAATCATGAAGATCACCGCCGAGTCCCGCGCCGACGGCGCCAAGATTCGTTTTCAAAACCTCGCGGGCATTGAGGACTCCGACACCGATCTGGGCGGAGAAGGAGGGGGCGCCCGGGCCGTGTTGGCGATGCTTGGCGGGCACCTGTCGATGGATCGCCGACGTGGCGAACTGATACTCGAAATCCAGAATGATGAAGAACGCGACAGTGGGAGTCAGCCATGAACGAAAAGGTGCTTCTTGTAGACGACGAGGAGGAGTTCATCGAAACCCTGGCCGAGCGGATGCGCACCCGCGGGATGGAGGTCTCGACCTCCAACTCGGGGGCAAACGCGCTGCAATTGGTGGAAGACGAGAGCTACGACGTGGTGGTCCTGGACCTCAAGATGCCCGGCATCGACGGTCTCGAGGCGTTGAAGCGGATCAAGCGTCGCAGTCCGGATATTCAGGTCGTCCTTCTGACCGGGTATGCCACGGTCGAGAACGGTGTCGAGGCGATGAAGCAGGGCGCGCTCGAGTTCCTCGAAAAGCCGGTCGATCTGTCGTCGCTCACCGATGCCATCCACAAGGCCAAAGCAACGAAAATGGTTTTGGTGGAGAAGGAGACCGAGGAGAGGATCAAGGAGATCCTTCACCACAAGAGTTGGTAGCCGCCGACTTCGTGTTTCGGGAGGGTGACCTGATGTTGGTGTTGGGGAGCGAGGAGAGCATCAGTCGGTTCGAGAGGGCAGGCTAAATGCGGTTCCGGCCAGCGCTGTTGGTTGTGGCGACCTTCGGTGCGCTCATCCTGGCGGGAACGGTGCTGCTCCAGGCGCTGATCCATCGGAGCGGGCAGGCTCATCCAGAGATCATCACATCGGCCTTTACTTCGGTCAGTGCCGTGTGCGTGACCGGCCTCAGCGTTGTGGATCTGTCTCGTGATATGGGTTTCGCCGGTCAGCTGGCTGTTCTCTTGCTGATTCAAATCGGCGGGATCGGCGTGTTGACCTTGTCCAATTGGATACTTCTGTCGCTACGCGGGCGGCTTGGAGTCTACGAGTCCGTTCTGACACACGCGACTTTTGGCACACATCCCCGAGTGTCGCCAACGGTATTGGTGAGGCGGATTCTCGTGTTCACCCTGTCGATCGAAGGCGCCGGAGCGCTTGTGCTCTTCCTGAGGTTCTTGAGTGATTTTCAGCCCCGGCACGCAGCATGGCTTGCCGTTTTCCATTCGGTGTCGGCATTCTGTAATGCTGGTTTCAGCCTCTTCGGTAGCAGCCTGATTGGGTACCGAGAGGACGTGGTCGTGAACCTGACGGTGATGGTGCTCATCGTGCTCGGCGGACTCGGTTTCGTCGCAGCGATGGATATCATCGAACAGATTGGGGCGACAACCCGTGGGGTGCGGCGCAAGCTGGCGGTTCACACACGATTGGTCGTCACGACGACCCTCATCTTGATCCTGACCGGCACGCTGGTCTTCTTGGTATTCGAGTGGAACAACACATTTGCCACCGAGACCTTTGGCGCCGAGTTTGTTCAGTCGTTCTTTCTCTCGGTGACCGCAAGAACCGCTGGGTTCAATACCGTTGAGACGGCCCACCTGACGAACATGACGCTCGTCATCGTCATCATTCTCATGATCATCGGCGCTTCGCCGGGTTCGACAGGTGGTGGAGTCAAAACGACCTCGCTGGTGGTGCTCTGGGCTCTCGTTCGTTCACATCTTTTGAATCGACCCGAAGCCGAGGTTGTGGGGAGGAGAATCCCCCGGGAGCTCGTGGCGAAGGCCCTTGCTTTGATCGTGCTGTACGGATGCGTCGTTGTACTCGGAATGATAGCCCTCCAGGCCACCGAGTTCGGCGAGCTCCCCCACCAGACGACACGCGGCATGTTCTTGGAACACCTTTTCGAAGTCGTCAGTGCACTGAGTACGGTTGGACTCTCCACAGGAGTGACGACGCAGCTGTCCGACAATGGTCTGCTCGTGTTGATGGGGTTGATGTTTGTCGGGCGAGTAGGCCCACTGGTCATCGCCGCATCCTTGATCGGTGAACGGTCACAACTCAAGTTTCATTTCGCAGAAACCGACATCATGATCGGATGATGGCAATTGGATTGATTGGGGTTGATGGTGGTTTCCTCAAAAAAGAGTTTTGCGGTTCTCGGGTTGAGCAAGTTCGGGTATCGGGTGGCAACCGGTTTGTTTCGTGCCGGTGTTGATGTCATCGCCATTGATCGGGACGATCATCTACTACAGAAGATCGCAGATCATGTGACCCGGGCTGCACAGGCGGACGCGCTCGATGAGGAAGCCCTGGAGCATCTCGGCGTCTTCGATGTTGATGTCGCGGTGATCGGGTTTCGCAGTTCCTTTGACGCCGCTGTGCTGTTGACGATGATATTGCGGAAGAAACACGCGGACATCCACATCATCGCCCAGGTCGACACCGACGAAAAGGCCGAGGTGTTGCAACAGTTGGGTGGAAACGTCACGGTCTTTCCCGAGCGCGATATCGCGGATCGACTTGTGCGGCGCCTGATGACATCGGATTTGATGGAGCACATCGAGCTCGCGCCTGATGTGGCGGTCATTGAGATGCCGGTTCCGGCGGATTACGTGGGCAAGTCCTTGGCCGATCTGGACATTCGCGCCAAATACGGGGTTCACGTCATCGGTGTGGTGCGCCCCGGCGAAGGCGTCAAAGGACAGAACGTCGTGGTTGCTCCACCGGCGGATACCATCTTTCACGAGGGAGAGGTCTTGTTACTCCTCGGTCGGATCGAGAAGCTGAACCAGTTCTCCGCAATATCTCGAAGCTGACTTGCGGCAGCGGCTCCTCACACAGGCGGGTCTCGACCTGCACAGCAATTGCCTACCGTCTCTTACCCGAGGTGATCCTGTCGACAATACCGAAGGCCGACCCCTCAACCTCGTGCTCACCGATCAGGCCTGCGGCCTCGTCCGCTTGCAGCTCCTCGGCGATTCGCGCCAGACGTTTCGCGTCAATGCCCCTCCACCAAGTGTACCGGCCCGCGTATGCGAGGGTGCGATGAGAGAATCGGACTCAGGCATCCGTCGCCAAGCTCGCAAAGTGAACACAAAAACACTATGATTCTGCGAAAATTAACTTGACATCATAAGAAAACCACTCGAAAATTCGCGCAACGACATGAAAAGGGGTTGCATAGTGCCGATTTCAACCAACGACATCCTCTCCCGCGTGAAGGACGAAAAGGTCCACTTCATGCGTCTCCAGTTCACCGACATCGATGGCATCATCAAGAACGTCGAGGTCCCCGAGTCTCAGTTCGAGAAGGCACTCGATGGCCAGATCATGTTTGATGGTTCCTCCATCGAGGGCTTCACCCGGATCGAGGAATCGGACATGCTTCTGACCCCTGACATGGATACCTTCCAGGTCTTTCCCTGGGAGGCCAACCAGGGCAAGGTCTGCCGGCTGGTCTGTGATGTCGCCCTACCCGACGGCACACCGTTTGCCGGTTGCCCGCGCGGGGCGCTCAAAAAGGCCGTGGCCAAGGCCAAAGATATGGGCTACAACCTGATGGCCGGTCCCGAGCCCGAGTTCTTCCTGTTTCAGACCGATGACAACGGGGCGGCGATCCCCACCACCCACGACTCGGGCGGCTACTTCGATCTGAGCCCTCGCGATCTCGGTGAGGAGGCGCGCCGAGACATCACGCTCGTCCTCGAGGCCATGGGGCTCGAGGTCGAAGCCGCCCACCACGAAGTCGCCCCCGCCCAACACGAGATCGATTTCAAATACGGTGACGCACTGGCAACGGCCGATGCGGTCATCACCTTCCGCTTCGTGGTCAAGAAGGTTGCCCTGATGCACGGGCTGCACGCGACCTTCATGCCAAAGCCTCTCGCCGGCGTCAACGGCTCGGGGATGCACGTCCACCAGTCGCTCTTCACCCTTGACGGCAGCAACGCCTTCTTTGACGCCGACGCCCCGTACCAGATCTCCGACGTCGGTCGTGCCTATATCGCCGGTTTGCTCGACCACGCCCGGGGGATGGTTGCCTTGACCAATCCGCTCGTCAACTCCTACAAACGCCTGGTCCCGGGGTACGAGGCGCCCGTCAACGTGGCCTGGTCGGAAAAGAACCGCTCGCCCATGATCCGGGTTCCGGCGCGGCGCGGGGTCGGAACCCGATGCGAAGTCCGGACACCGGATCCGTCGTGCAACCCCTATCTCGCCTTCGCCGCCATGCTGGCCGCCGGTCTTGACGGGATCGACCGCGAGATTGATTGCGGCGAACCGGTCAACCGCAATATCTTCGATATGTCGGCCCGAGAGAAAAAGCGGCTCAAGATCCACCAGCTGCCGGCGAGCCTCGACGAGGCCCTCGACTATTTCGAGAAGGACACGCTCCTGCGGGATGCCCTCGGTGATCACATCTTCGATCATTTCCTGCATAACAAGCGCACCGAGTGGGCCGAGTACATCAAGGAGATCCACAGCTGGGAACTCGATCGGTACCTTGATCGATACTGAGGTCCCTCCTCTCCACACCACTACTCGACGCTCCGCCGAATCGGCGGGGCGTTGTTTTTTGTGTGTGACACCCCGGCTCTCGGAGTTCGATTTCGCGAAAACAACTGCCGCGAAGCCCTTGAGAAAAATTTCTCAAACAACTAGAGTGGAACACCTATGGCTGAACGCCATCACGCCCGTGGTCTTTCAATGGCTCACAGCACCGGCTCTTGGCGGGGTCACCGGTCGGACACAACGTCCGTGCGTGGCAATGATCTCACCAAAGTCAAAATCCCTCCGATCGCTCGAGTTCGTCTCTCACCGACGTCGGAGAACCAGGAGTAGATCCCATGCCGATCATCACCATCTCTCGAGGAATCTGCAGCGGCGGCACCGAGCTTGCCGAATCGCTGCATGCCAAACTAGGCTGGCCCGTGCTCAGCCAGGAGGAGGCCTCGGCCGCAGCTGCCAAGTCCTATCGGATGACCGAGGAAGAGCTTCTCCGTGGTCTGTATCTTCCGGCCAACCTCTACGAACGCTTCACCCAGCGCAAGACCCGATACCTGCTTGCCACCTCAGCGACGATCACCGAGTTGCTCGGGGAGGGCAACGGCATCTATCACGGTCTTGCCGGACAGTTTCTCTTCCAGGATCTGTGCACTGCGTTCAAGGTACGGATCGTCGCTTCGATGCCACACAGAATCCAAACGGCGATGCACCGGCTGAATCTGACCCGCGAGCAGGCTAACCGGCATATCCGCACCGCCGACGATCACCGCCTGCATTGGGGCCGGCAGATCTTCGACGCCGACGTCAACGACCCCGATCTTTATGATCTCGTGGTCAAATTGGATAAGTTGAACCTCGAAACCGCGGCAAACCTGATTGCCGAAATCATGCGGGGCAAGGACCACCAACCGACACCCCAGTGCATTCGTGACTATCAGGATTTCGCACTGGTCAAACGCATCGAAGCCGAGCTCTTCTTCAATTCCGCCTTCACCCCGGACACGGCCCGGGTCTCGGTCAAGAACGGCGAGGTCCATCTTGTCGGGGATCGGTCGTTCGAGATCAACCGCGAGAAGGTGATCGAGTTTGTCGGCCAGATCCGCGGGGTCTCATCGATTCACACCGACGATGGCTCGGTGAACACGGTCGAGTTCTCGCCCAGCCCCGACTTCGCGCTCTCATCGAAGGACGCCAAGGCGGCCGATGTCATGCTGACCCTCGACCAGTATCCGAACTGTCAGGGAAACTGCAATATTCGCGAGGCGATGGTGGCCCTCAGCGCCTCAGCGATCAAGCTCGAGGACGGCCATTTCATGCTGCCGCGCTACCTCTTGATTCGCAATCTGGATAATGAGCTTGTCGGGGTTGTGGGGCGCCGCGAGCTGCTCAAGGGTTTGGTCCCACACCTCCGCCAAGACCGTGAGTCGGCAGAGCACATCAAGGCTCTTGTTCCCTTCGGCGTGAGCACCCCGAGCGAGATCTTCATCCGCTGGACATCGCTGTTTTCCAAGCCGGCCCTCGACGCTTCCCAGGAATCGGTCAGGACGGTCATGGTCCCAATCCGCGGGGCAGTGCAGATCAACGATTCTCTGTCGACGGTGATCACCACCATGCTCTACCACGGGATCGACCTCGTGGCCGTCCTCGACGGCACGAAGGTCGTGGGAGTGGTTCTCATGACCAACATTTTCGACATCGTCGCTCAGTTCGTCATGGAACACGGTGGCGAGACCGGAAGCAGCTCCGAAAAGGGCGGCAACGATGCCTGACACTACCGCCACCAAAAAACCCGGGCTCAGCCTGTTCAAAAAACCCGCGACTCCCATCGACACCAAACGCCTCTTCTTCCTCCTGCTCGGCGTCGGTCTGTTCTTCGCCGTCTATCTCTCGCCTCCCTGGCCGGCGGCCATCGACCCCATGGGAGAGTCCTTCACCCTGTCGCAGCAGGGCAAGGCAGCGTTGGCCTTGTTCTGCCTCGCCGCGGTGTGGTGGGTCTTCGAGGTTGTGCCCATCGGTGTGACCAGTATCGCCATCGTGGTCACCCAGGCGCTCTTTCTGATTCGACCGGACAAGTTCTTTGTCGGTGAGACCGATCCCATCGGTGGGCCCGAGCTCGCCATGAAGGAGTTCTTTCACCCCTCGGTGTGGTTCATCTTCGGCTCCATCGTCATCGGGATGGTCTTCACCAAGACCGGGCTGACCAAGCGTCTTGCTTACAAAATGCTCGCGTTGGTCGGCGAAAAGACGAGCATGATCTATCTCGGTTGCTTCGTCATGACCGCGGTTCTGACCCTGGTCATGGCTCACACCGCCGTCGCCGCCACCATCTTTCCGCTGCTCGTCGCCATCTACCGGCTCTACGACGAGGGCGATGAACCGACCAATTTCGGCAAGGGGCTCTTCATGGGGATGGCCTATGTCGCCGGCGCCGGCAGCATCATCACCCTGCTCGGCGCCGCCCGCGGCGCGGTCGCCCTCGGCTTTTACAAAGAGATCACCGGCATCGACGTCACCTTCTTCGAGCTGACCTGGTACATGGCTCCCATCGGAACGGTGATGGTCTTCGTCCTGTGGGCTTTTTTCATGGTCTACTACAAACCCGAGCGGGCCTCGATCCCGGGTCTGCGCGAACGCGCCCGCGATCTCTACGCCCAACTCGGCGGGATCACCGGAAAAGAAATCCTGGCGGCGACCATTGTCATAGCCGCGGTGGGGACCATGAGTCTGCGGTCCTTCATCCCCGCCCTAAAGGCGGTGGACAAGAGCGGCATCATCATGCTCGCAACGCTGCTCTTCTTTGTCCTGGGAATCCTCGACATCAAGGATCTCGAGAATGTCCCGTGGAATATCATTCTGCTCTTCGGCGGCGCCATGAGCCTCGGCTACTGCCTCGTCCAGACCGGCGCCGCCGACTGGATGGCCATCAACGCCGTGGGCCTGCTCAAGACGGCGCCGGCCACGGTCTTCATTGTCGGGGTGACCTTCTTTGTCCTGATCATGACCAATCTGATCATGAACGTGGCGGCCATTGCCATCTGTCTGCCGGTGGCTCTCAAGATCGCGCCCTACCTCGGGGTCGGTGGCGAGGTCATCCTCTTTGGCGCCCTGGTTGCCGCGGGTATGCCGTTCCTGCTGCTCGTGGGCGCGGCGCCCAACGCCATCGCCTATGAGAGCAAACAGTTCACATCGGGTGAGTTCTTCAAGGCAGGGATTCCGGCAAGTCTCATTCTGATGGTCGTGGTGACGATCTTCGTGATCTTCATCTGGCCGGCTATGGGAATGCAGGTGACCATCCCCACACCCTGATTCGAG
>CBESWV010000088.1:0-14103 GCA_965533305.1 uncultured bacterium
CGCCGTTGCCGATCAATGCTACGGGTGGCACCGGAGAACTCGTCACGGGTGTTCCTCGATCGGACCTGTGGCATCGTCCGTTGTTGAGACCGTGACCGCGGCAGCGGCGGCGGTTTCGGTTTCGGACACGGAAACGGATACGGAAACGGAAACGGAAACGGTTCATCGCATCGGGAACGGGAACGGGAAAGGGAACGGGATCGGGAACGGCCACCGATTCGGACACTGATACGGAAACGACCCCGGTTGCGGACGCAGCGTGCGACTAGTAACGACTACCAAGCAACTCGGCTATCCTGTAATTCAGATGCGCGCAACCGAAATTGTCGAAAGATGGTACGCGGAGGCACTGGCTCGACCGGTGGAGATTCTGCGTTCCTACAAGAGTGTCAGAATCCGCCCCGATGCGGTGGCCGGGCTCACGGTGGCGGTGGTGGCGATTCCGCAATCCATCGCCTATGCCTCCATCGCCGGACTCCCGCCATCCTACGGACTCTATGCCGCCGCGGTGGCCTCCATCGTCGGCTCGCTGTGGGGCTCCTCGCGATTCCTCGCTACCGGTCCCACCAACGCCATTTCCATCCTAGTTCTGTCGATTCTTACACCATTGGCGGCCATCGGTTCGGCCGAGTACCTGATGGCGGCATCGTTGATGGCGGTGATGGTGGGCGTGTTCTGCATCATCTTCGGTTTTGCCGGGCTCGGCGTGCTGGTCAATTTCGCATCGCGGGCGGTGCTGCTTGGTTTCACGGCCGGTGCGGGGGTGCTCATCGCTGCGGGCCAGCTCAAGAACCTGCTCCGGCTCGATCTCCCACGAAGCCCTCATCTGTGGCACTCCATGGTCGGAGTCGTGGAGCACCTGAGCGAGATCCACTGGCAGAGCCTCCTGCTCGGGCTCGGGACCCTTGCGGCCATGGTGATCATTTCCAAAATGGCTCCGCGTCTTCCGGCTGCCCTGATGGCTCTCATCGGTGCAGGGATCCTGGTGGCGGTGGTCGGAGTCGATCGGCTTGGAGTGGCGGTCATCGGTCAGATTCCCCGGCAGATTCCCCATCTGACATCGTTCTCCCTCGGTTGGATGTGGAGGGACGATCTGGTGGGCGCCCTGGTGATGGGTTCCATGGCGGTGGCGGCGATGGGGCTGGTCGAAGCGGTTTCCATCGCTCGCGAAATCTCCCGTCAGAGCGGTGAGCGTCTCGACATCAACCAGGAGCTGGTCGGACAGGGGATGGCCAACATCGCCGCCGGCTTGTTCTCCGGCTATGCCTGTTCGGGATCCTTCACCCGATCGGCGATCAACTTCCAATCGGGGGCGCGGACTCAGATTTCCGGCGTCTTCTGCGGTGTCTTCGTGCTGGCCGGTGTCCTGGCCTTCGGTCCCGCCGCCGCCTATCTGCCGAAGGCGGCGCTGGCGGGGATGATCATGGTCATCGCCTATCGCATGGTGGATTGGCACGGTGTTCGACGGGTCAGGAAGACCTCGCGCAGCGAAACCGGAATCATGGTCTCCACCTTTGTCGCGACCCTGGTCTTCCCCCTCGAGTTCGCAGTCCTGGCCGGGGTCATTCTGTCGCTCGGCATCTACATCTACAAGTCGAGTCTGCCGACGGTTCACACCGTGGTACCGGATCCGACCTTTCGGCATTTCATAGAACGCGACAACGCGCCGTGCTGCAACCAACTTGGTGTGATCAATATCCGTGGAGCACTCTTTTTCGGTGCGGCCAGCCATGTCGAGGACGAACTCCTGGCGAACCACGAGGCCAATCCGGGACAAAATCACCTGCTGTTGAGGATGCACGGTGTCCACCAGTGCGATTTGGCGGGGATCGATGTCCTCGAGGGCATCGTTCGGCTCTATCGGGATGCGGGTGGAGATGTCTTCCTGGTCCAGGTGCGCCCTGAAGTGCGCAGGATCATGGCGGCCTCCGGATTCGAGGACCTGCTGGGCGGCGACCGTTTCCTCGAGCAGGAAAAGGCCATTGACTGGCTTTTCGACAAGGTCATCGACCCTGCGGTGTGTATCTACGAGTGCGAACATCGGGTCTTCGCCGAGTGCCAACCCCTCGAGAAGCACCCATATGATATTCGTCTTCCCGCCTACCCGACGCGATTCCACTACCCCGAACGGCAATTCACCGTGTTGGAGTTCGAGGACGCCCTTCGCGCCAACCGCAAGGACGCTGTGCTCGTCGATGTTCGGGAGCGCGAGGAGTATCTTCTCGGGCACCTGGCCGGGGCCGAACTCATTCCTTTGCGACACATCATCGAAGACGCCGAGCGGTTGCCGCGCGACCGGCCGATTCTCCTGATCTGTCGTTCGGGGCGCCGGTCGACGCGGGCGATGCATTGGCTGCTGGGTCTCGGATTCGAGGACGTCGCCAACCTCAAGGGAGGACTGTTGAGCTGGAAGGCCATGGGGAGGCCGCTCGAAGTTGACTGACCGTCGCAAATTATGAATTTTTAATTATGAATTATGAATTACATCGCACCCGCTTCAGGGAGGCAAACGTGGTTCAGGTGCAGCGAAATTCATAATTCAAAATTCAGCCTCTTTAAAAATTCGAGAATCGGACACTGAAGTTTTCCGACCCACCTCACCATCAGGCCGGCGAGACGCCGGCCCTACAATGGAACTCAGCCCTTTGTAGTGCTGGCGTCTCGCCGGCACAGAGACCACTAACCGTTGGGAACGAGGATTTCCGCAAGAGGCTCAATTCATAATTCATAACTCATAATTTCTCCTTCACCCTTCGAGGGTGACGAAGTCCTTGTCCGTGAGGTTTCTGATCCTCCGGCAGACCTCGTAGCCCTCTCGCGAACCGCCCTCGTTGGTGTTGCCCTCGATGGTCTCGATGATCTCGTCGACGGCGGCGATGACGATCCCGACGTGGTTCCAGTCGGTGGCGGTACGGCGTTGGACAAAGAGCGAACCGCGCGGCAGGTCATCGAGGTCTGCGGGGTTGGCTGTGATCTCGGATTCCGCGATGAATCGACCCTCGGTCTGTGCATCCTGTGAGATGACATCGCACGAAAATGTCGGTCTCATGGGGAGCGGAACGCCGGTGTGCCACGCGGCCTGGCGCACGAGAAAGCTCGCGAAGCCGGCGCACCATAGGGACCTGGGTCCGTCGGAACCGTCCATATAGACCCTGACCCACGGGCCCCGGTTGGTCCCACCGACCTCGCGAGGGCGTTCCCTGAGGTGCTGGCGGGCGGCGCCGACGACACCAGAGGAAACACCGGAGGGTGTCGTTGACGGTGGGGAAAGCGCGCGGTTGAGAGGATCGGTGAGCTCTGCAAACGTCGGCGTGTCCACGACGCGGGTCTTGGGCAGCCCGCGACGGGTTTGGAATCGACCCACCGCGTACTGGGTGGCGGGGCCGAACTGGCGATCCACCACGACCGCGATCCCGTTCAAGGTCAACCACTCCTGAACGCGTTGGACGGCCATCCCGGTGGCGCCGCGTTCGAGAGGCTGAACCAGACGGAGTTCCTTTCGAACCCAACTGAAGGGGATGTCGTTGATGTTGAGACCCATGGCCTGCGTCTCCTTCCGAATCAATTGAGAGATGTCTGCTGCAAAAAAGCGTACCACGCTGGATCGGGAATCTCCGCCGGCGTCCGCGATCCAGCTCAGCCGATTCGTCCGGCCAGACGGTCTGCGAGGAGGGTGAAGCGCGAGCGCTGGGTGGCGTTGTCGACCGCCCGCGCGAGCGCCCGCCGGCTGCCGACAATGACAACGAGCCTGCGCCCACGGGTGACGGCGGTGTAGAGCAGGTTGCGTTGCAGCATGATGTGATGTTGATGGTGGAGAACGATGACCACGGCGGGGTACTCGCTGCCCTGGCTCTTGTGGATCGTACAGGCGTAGGCGGGGATGAGATCCTCGAGGTTGTCGTGTGGAATGGCCACCGCGCGTCCATCGAATCGGACCACCATCTCATCGGAGTCTTCATCGAAGAACTCGACGCGACCGATGTCCCCATTGAAGATTTCGAGATCATAGTTGTTTCGCACCTGCATGATCTTGTCACCCAGGCGAAATCTCCTCGGACCGATCGTAATCTCGGGGCCGGATGGTGTGAGTTCCTCCTGGAGGCGTTCGTTGAGACGCCTCACCCCGAGCTCGCCCCGATGCATCGGCGCGAGGACCTGGATGTCGTCGACGGGGTCGAGGTGGAAGTGGTTCGGGATGCGTCTGGCCGCAAAATCAACCGCGAGCTCGGCTGCTTCGACGGGATCATCCCGGGCGACGAAAAAGAAGTCGGCGTCAGGGTTGTTGCCTTCGGCGATGGGCATCCGGCCGGAGTTGATGCGGTGGGCGTTGACGACGATGCGGCTGGCTTCCGCCTGGCGGAAGATGTGGTCGAGCCGGACGAGGGGTACGACACCGGATGCGATGAGGTCCCGGAGGACATTGCCGGGGCCCACCGACGGCAATTGATCGGCGTCGCCTACCAGGACCAGCCGGCACCCGGGGGGAATGGCCTCGAGGAGGTGGGCGGCAAGCTCGATGTCGAGCATGGAGACTTCATCGACCACGACGACATCCGCTTCGAGGGGATTCTCGCGATCACGGGTGAAGGTCCAGCTGCGGGGGTTGAACTCGAGGAGCCGGTGGATGGTCTTGGCATCGCTGCCGGTGGCCTGGGTGAGTCGTTTGGCTGCGCGGCCGGTCGGTGCGGCGAGGAGAACCCGCTGTTTGCGGGCGCCGAAGATCTGCGTGATCCCTCGAACCAGGGTCGTTTTGCCGGTGCCGGGACCACCGGTGACCACGAGGACCCGTCCGTTGAGGGCGGCGGCAAGCGCCTGTCGCTGGTTCTTTGCCAACTCGATGGAGGCCTCGCGCTGATACCAGGCAACGGCCTGGTCGACATCGATGGTGCCCCCATCGGCGCCGTGGCTCAGGAGTTCACGGATATGGTTGGCCACAGCGGCTTCGGCTGCCTCGAGTCGGAGGGTGAAAATCGCCGTCTCGTCGTCGCTTCGGACCACCGCGACCACCGATTGGCGTTGTTGGAGTTGATCGAGCACCGGCTCGAGGAGGGTCTGTTCGATCTCGAGGAGGGCCGATGCCTCTTCGAGAAGTCTCGATCGAGGAAGGAAGACGTGCCCTTGCACCGAGGCCTCGGAAAGGGCGAAGAGCAGGCCTGCGCGGAGACGTTGGGGTGAGTCCGCGGGGATGCCGATGCGCTGGGCGATTCGATCGGCGGTTCTGAAACCGACTCCGAAGACGTCTTCGGCGAGCCGGAATGGATCCTCGCGCACGACATCGACCGCGGCGGCGCCGTATTTGCCATAGGCTTTGACTGCGACACCGGGCGCGATCCCGTGGCCGGTGAGGAAGACCATGATCTGCTGGATTCCGCGGTGCTTCTCCCACGAGGCCTGGACTTTGGCCAGGGTTGCTCGACCGATGCCGTGGATCTCGAGCAGCCGTTGGGGGTCACGGTCCATGATCTCCAGGCTGTCGAGCCCAAAGGCATCGACAATTCTCGATGCCATGGTCGGACCGATTCCCTTGACGCGACCGGTGCCGAGAAATCTGCGGATTCCCTCCAGCGTCGATGGCGCGACAGTGACGTAGGATTCAGCTTGGAACTGTTCGCCGAAGCGTGGGTGTTCGACCCATCGACCAGTCAAACGAAGTTCATCGCCCTCCCTCACACCGAGAAGCGGGCCCGTCGCGGCGAAGGCGCCGCGCTCATCGTTACTGAGGCGAACGGCGCACCACCCGCTGTCATCGCTCGAGTAGAGCAGACGGGTGACGGTGCCGTTGATGGAAGCGCTTTCCATTTCCGAAATGATAGCTCTTCCTGTGTCGCGAGGCGCAACGGGGTTAGAAGTCAGGAGTCGGACCTGAGGAGTGAGCGCTCCCTTTGGTCGCTAGTAAGGGGTCAGCGCTCCCTTCGGTCGCTGGTGAGGAGGTCAGTGCTCGCTTTGCTCGCGGTCACGCGCCTCGCCCCTAACTTCCTCACTTCCTAACTACCTCACCTCGACGAATCCGCCTCCGGGAACCTCGAACAGAGATGCTCGGCCAAGGCCGTGATGGTCAGCGACGGATTCACCCCGAGGTTGGCACCGATCACCGAACCATCTATGACATAGAGTCCCTCGTGGCCGTAGAGCTCGCCGTCGGGGTTGATGACCCCTGATTCGGGACCCGATCCGATGGCGCAGCCACCGAGGATATGAGCCGTTGACCCGGTGTTGAGAAAGACCTCGTTGACGCTGTTCTGGGCGACGCCGTCGAGCTCTGTCGCGACCTCTCTGGCGACTTCATTGGCGACCGGCACATATGACGGGATCCCGGGTTGACCGGGGTGGGGTTGCGAGGTCAGGGCGCGGCTGAAAGGCCAGAGCCACTGTCTCTGGCGGACCAGCCGAGTGTGGTTGTCGGCGGTCTGCATGGCCATGAGCACCACCGAGTGTTTGGCCTTGCCCCACGGCTTGGTCACCCTCCAGAAATCGAGGGGGTGACGCAGTGCGTTCCAGAGCCAACGCAGCGGTCGCGGAAGTCCCGGACCACCGTCGGCGAGCATGGTGCCGAGGAGAAGCATGACATCGGAGCCCTTCGAGAAACGGACCGCCTCCATGTGGGTGACCTCGTCGACCTCAACCTTGGCCGCGATGGCGACGCCTTCCCAGAGGTCATCCCTGCTTCGGGATGTCATTCCCAACAGGGCTTCGGAGTTGGTTCTTACGACGTTACCGAGTTGGTCGGAGATCCGCGGCAGCGCACCGGCTTCTTTGCACTGCATCAGGAGCTTGACCGTGCCGAGAACCCCTGCTGAAAAGACGACCTTGCGGGCGGTCATGGAGCCGCGGCGGGTGAACGGCCATTTCGGGCGCTTCCAGCGGATTCGGTAACCGCCGCCAGAGAGCTCTTCCACGAGCTCCACCTGGGTGTCGGGCACCACCTCCGCGCCGAGCTCTTCCGCGAGATAGAGATAGTTCTTGTCGAGAGTGTTCTTGGCGCCGTAACGGCAGCCGACCATGCAGCCGCCGCAGAAGTTGCAGCCGGTTCGGTCGGGCCCCTTACCTTCGAAATAGGGATCAGGGACGGTGACATCGGGCTGACCGAAGTAGATGCTCACATCGGTGGGTTTGAAGGTGTGACCCAGCCCGCGACGCTCGGCGGCTCGCTTGAGTGCGAGATCGGGTTCCCCGAGCTTGTGGTTG
This sequence comes from uncultured bacterium, assembly GCA_965533305.1. Classification (GTDB taxonomy): domain Bacteria; phylum Acidobacteriota; class Thermoanaerobaculia; order Thermoanaerobaculales; family Sulfomarinibacteraceae; genus JAHECW01. The sequence goes on from CBESWV010000088.1 coordinate 7,186, forward strand.
GTGGTGGCGCCGAGCATCCGCCGAGCGGTGGCGAAGTGCTTGGGCATGATGGTTCGCCAGTCCTCGAGCCCGGCCCATTGAGGATCGTCCCACACCGTTTCGGGCGGTTCGAAGAGGGTGTTCGCGTAAACCAGGCTGCCGCCGCCGACCCCGACGCCGTGGAGGATCAGAGATTCCCGGAGGAGATGGAGGCCGAAGATTCCACGGCATCCGAGGCGGGGCATCCAGAACGCTTTGCGGAGGTTCCAGTTGGTCTTGGGAAAATCCTCCGGATTCCAGCGCTTGCCCTTCTCGATGACGGTGACCCGATAGCCCTTCTCCGAGAGCCGCAATGCGGCAACCGAGCCGCCGAAGCCGGATCCGATGATGGCAACATCGGTATCGAAGTCCTTTTCGCCGGTCGATATAGCTTGTGTCATGACCACCTCGATGGGAGTTTACCTGCAATGCCGCACTTCGGCAAACGCGGGAGAGCAGGCGGTTGTTCCAAGATCACAAAACACCCGGGAAGGCGGCGGAGATGACAGATCATCGCCCCGGGGCTGGATTCGAAAATGTATACTCTGCGCGTGAAACGGCTCAGCCACTTCTCGGTTGCCGCAATCATGTCGGCATTGATCATCACGGGCCACACGGTGGGTTCTTCCGCCGCCGGACCTGTGGTGACGACGCCGGACGGCCGACCGATCGTATGGGCTGAATGGCTCGAAGACAACGGGCCGGTCGCGGTGCTGTTCTGGGCGTCATGGGTGCCCGATGCCGCCATAACCCTGGACAACCTCGCGACCATCACGGCTGCCGCCCACAAGCAGGATCTCGAGGTGATTCTCGTGGTCGTGCAGGAATCGTTGAGTGAGGCGAAGGAGTCCCTCGAGGGCAGCAACACTGAGTGGCTCCACGACCGATTCGGTCACCTGCTGAAACAGAATCGTGTGGTCTCGATCCCGCGGATTCTGGTCATATCCGGGGACGGAACCGTGATCGAACAACTCGAGGTGACGCCGGAGTCCATCCGCGCATGGGGTGGTGGGTGATCGCGCGGTCCGAGCAGCTGAACCGACCCGCACGTCTATGGGCCCGTCGTATTGCGTGGCTTGGCGTCTGGATGGGGCTCTCGGTCTTGATCGCATCCTGCGACGGCACCCGGCAGGTGGCGGGGGAGCCGGTCGACCCGGTTGTTGTGGTTCCAATTGAAGCCTACCGAGCTCCGATTCAGGTGACGGTTTCTTCCGGCGACACGATCGAAAGCATGAGTCGACGGTTGGCCGGAGATGGTTGGATCGCCTGGAGGGATGCCCTGAGCGGCGAGATCGATTCGCGCAGACTGCGTCCCGGCACCCTCTTCGACGGGATCCGGAGTCCCGGTGGCGATCTCGAGGAACTCCGGGTGGTCCTCGATCAGCGGTCTGAGCTCGTTTTTGAAGCAACCACCCAAGGCATCACCACATCGCGGGTCGAGCGAGAGGTGGTGAGCGAGGTCGTTCGACTCGAGGGGATTGTTGAGTCGTCCCTCTTCCAAGCGGTCAACGCAGCCGGAGGCCGGCCCGCTTTGGCGGTCGAGATCGCCGATATCTTCCGCTGGGATGTCGATTTTCTGCGCGACCTGAGGCAGGGAGACAGCTTTGTGGTGGTCGTCGACGAGCAGCGGATCGAGGGCGAATTCTATCGCTACGGGACGATCTTCGCCGCTCGGTTCACCAACAAGAACAGGGCGATGGATGCCGTGATCTATCCGGATCAGGAAGGTCGGCTGGGATATTACGATCTCAACGGCCATCCGCTGCGAAAGATGTTCCTCCGCTCGCCCCTCAAATTCAGCCGCATCACCTCGAGCTTCAGCAACAGTCGATTTCACCCGGTGCTCAAAAAGCGGATGCCGCACTACGGTGTCGACTACGGTGCGCCGGTGGGAACCGCGGTCCACGCCACAGCAGACGGAGTCGTGACCCTGGCCGGGCGGAACGGGGGCGCCGGGAACATGGTGAGGATTCGCCATCCCAACGGATACCAGACCAACTACCTCCACCTCAGCAAGTACGGCAGCGGCGTCAGGAAGGGCGTCCGGATCTCCCAAGGCCAGGTGATCGGTTATGTGGGGTCGACCGGTCTCTCGACAGGTCCACACCTGGATTATCGAGTCAAACACAATGGGAGCTGGATCAATCCGCTGAGGATCTCGTCGCCGCCGGTCAAACCACTCAAGGACGATCGCCTCCAGAGGTTCCTAGGACACGCCCTGGCGGTTCTCGATCTTCTCGAAGGCGGCGAGGCGCCGATAGGAGCGAGATGTTGAACAATCGACCGACTTCGGTGCGGTCCGTCGCGCCATGCCGAGTGGATCTCGCCGGGGGCACCCTCGACATCTGGCCCCTCGGCCTTCTTCACGCGGGATCGCTTACGGTCAACATCGCGATTCCCGCCGAGGTTGAACTGGTGGTGGATCTCGCCGGCGAAACGGGTTCAGTCCTGCACACGTCCCCAAAGGGTGAGGTGATGCGGTTCTCGCCGGCACAGGCAATCACGGACCTCACCGCCGCGGTGTCGTTTTCGGTGGTGCCGCAAGGTGGCGTCCGGATCCGAGTGATCTCTCAGGCGCCCTTCCGATCGGGGATCGGAGGCTCATCGAGTTTTGGCATTGCGCTGATGCGGGCGCTGAACGCACTGATGGGCCTGGCGCCGGACGAAAAGCAGCTGGTAGCGCTCGTTCGCGATTTGGAAGCTCGTGTCGTCGGTTTTCCAACCGGCGAACAGGATCATTGGGCCGCGGTCCGCGGTGGGGTCCTCGCCCTCCACATCGACGCAGGCGGCAACCGCGTTGAGGGTCTCGATGTGGCTCCCGGGTGGTTGAGCGAGCGGATGACGGTTTTCTACTCTGGGATCCGCCACCGGTCCGGGATGGTCAATTGGCAGGTCGTCCGTCGACGATTGGATGGCGATGCTGCGACAACCCGCGCCTTTGACGAGATCGCGTCGGCGGCCCGCGATTGCCGGACCGCCTTGCTGGCTCAGGACGAAAAAGAGGTTGGTGTGGCCATCCGACGTGAGTGGAAGGCTCGGCGCCAGCTGGCTCCGGATGTGAGCACTGTTGAACTCGACGAGTTGATCGGTGTGGCCCTCGACCACGGAGCGACCGCGGTCAAGGCCTGCGGCGCCGGAGGCGGTGGGAGCATTGTTGTCTGGCATCCTGCCGGCACACGAACAGCGATCGTCTCCGAATTGGAAAAAGCGTCCAACGGCGGCCGCGTGCTCGCCACCTGCGCCGCTGCCGAAGGCGTCCGTCTTATTCCGGAATCTTGAGCTTCTGACCGACCTTGATGAGGTTCGGATCGTCGAGAATGTCGCGGTTCGCCTCGAAGATCTTCATGTACGCGCCGGCTTTGCCATAGTACTTCTGAGAAATGTGACCGAGGGTGTCGCCAGCCGCCACCATGTGGTAGCGCTCCGTCGGAGGTTCGACCTCGGCCTCGACCTCGACCAGCACCTCGGGCTCCGGTGCCGGTTTGTCCACCTTGATGGTGTTGATGATGTTGTCCGGGGATACCAACTCGTCGAGTTTCTGCATGGCCGTGGTCGCCACGTCGCGGCTTGGCGCTTCGCCGGTGAGGGTCACGACCTTGCCGTTGACCTGGGCGCCGAGGTGCCGGACACCGAGGTTCATGGCATTGATTTCGGTGATGGCTTCATTGACTTTATCTTCGAACGACTTTCCAAAGAGATCGAACAGACCCATGTGCTGCTCCTTTGTGGTTCATTGCACTCGTGTATTGATCACTCGCTGCACTGAACTATATCAGGACCGGATATACTCCCGGCACCCAGCGGAAGAACGCGTCCTTGACGGACAGAGGGGAACTCGATGGAAGATCGCGAACTCTACCTCGGCAGCGAAATCGACGGCATCGATCGCGTCCACCTCGATATGGATCACCTGACGACCCACGCGGTTTGTCTCGGGATGACGGGCTCGGGAAAGACCGGACTCGGAATCGTCGCTCTGGAGGAGCTGGCGCGACGAAAGATCCCGCTCCTCATCATCGATCTCAAGGGCGACATGGTGGACCTCCTGCTCAATTTCCCGGATCTCGAGCCGGGTTCATTCAAACCCTGGCTGCCGGCGGATGAGGTGGGGGATCGGAAGCCCGAGGACGTCGCCAGGGAGCAGGCCGACAAATGGCGATTGGGGCTGGATCGTTCCGGGCTCGGCTCCTCGGACATGGCGATGGTCAAAGACGGGGTCGAGTGGCAGCTCTTCACCCCGGGTGTCGCATCGGTGGCGCCGTTGGACATCCTCCCGGCTCTGAGCGCTCCCGAAGAGTGGGATCCAGCCGCCGATTTCGACGCCGCCACCGACCGCGTCAACGGAGTGGTTGGGGCGCTGCTCTCCCTCGTGGGACGCGGCGGCGACCCGCTCTCGGATCGTGACCACGTGCTCATGGCATCGGTGATCCTCGAACACTGGACGAGGGGTGACCATCTCGATTTGGGAGGGTTGCTCACGAGTCTCGCCGACCCACCCATCGAAGTACTGGGTGCGCTGCCCCTGGATGTGTTCTACCCGCGCGATGATCGGATGAAGTTGGTCATGGCGCTCAATACCCTCCTCGCCAGCCCGGCTTTTTCCGCGTGGACCAGGGGAACGCCGTTGACAATGGAGGCATTGCTGGGAACAAGGGAACGTCCAAGGGCGAGCGTCATTTCGGTGGCGCATCTCGATGAACGCCAACGGCTGTTCGTCATCGGGTTGCTGGTCTCGGAGCTCGTGGCGTGGATGCGGCGGCAACCGGCCTCATCGGGCCTCCGCGCGCTTCTCTATATGGATGAGGTCTTTGGCATTCTGCCGCCGCATCCAGCCAATCCGCCAACCAAGAGACCGCTCCTGACGCTCTTCAAGCAAGGGCGGGCGTTTGGAGTGGGTGCATGGCTCGCGACCCAGAACCCCGTCGATCTGGACTACAAGGCCCTCGGCAACGCCGGTGTCAAACTTGTCGGCAGGCTCATCACCGATCGTGATCGCGAACGAGCACTTGAAGGACTCGGCATCGACGTCCTCGACGACGGCCGGGATGCCGATGACGTGGTTGCCGGACTCGGCAAGCGTGAATTCCTCTTCGATGACGTCCGCGAGCAGCCTCGGGTCCGCTTCTTCTCGTCTCGATGGGCCATGAGCTATCTCCGCGGACCCGTAACACTCGCGGAGATGGCGCCGCTGGCGAGAAAGCCCGCGCTGGGGGAGAACCATCGACCTGCCCAGGAGCCCCCAACGAAATCGTCGTCTTCGCCCAGAGCAACGGGAACGGCCTCACCGCCGGTGCTTGCCCAGGATGTAAGCACACGATTCGGATTGTCCGGTAGGGGTCCTGCGCAGCCGTGCATCGTGATTTGCAACTCTGTCAGCATCAGCCGCAAGAGTCTTGATCTGAGCCGGACTGTGGATGAGAACTGGTGGGTTCCTGTTGACGAAAACGGGGAACTGCGCTGGGACGCGGCTGATCTTCTCGAAGAACTGCCCGAGCTCGTTGACGAACCCCCCGAAGGCATGGTCTTTCCCAAAGCCGCTCCTGGAAAACTCGGGACCGAGGCGGCTCGAGCCGGACGCAGCTTTGTCGGGTGGAGGGCGAGACGACCGGTCGGGGTTCTGGCCAACCAGAAGCTCAAGTTGACCGCGGGTGTTGAAGAGAATCAGGAAACGTTCGTCCTGCGCTGCCTCGAGGTGGCGGACCGGGCGGATGATGCGACTCAGGCACGGATGCGACAGCGCTACGAAAAGAAGATGAAAAGCATCCACAAACGACTTGCTCGGGAACGTGACGAGCTCGAACGAGACCGGCAGACGGCGGCTTCGCGCAAGGCCGAGGAATCCCTCGGTCTTGTCGAGAGCCTGTTCTCGGTGCTGCTCGGTTCGAAGAGCATCCGGTCGGCATCGCGAAAGGCGGCCGCAAGGGTCAAGACCGCTGCCGGAAAGCGTCGGATGCGTCAGACCGCGGAGGGATCGGTGACCGAGTCGTTGCACGAGATCGAGCGCCTCGAGCTTGAACTTGAAGATCTCGCCGAGGAACTCCAGGATGAGATCGATCGGATCGCCGAGGAATCGGAAATAGCGGGGGATCAGGTTGAGATTGTCGAGGTGCGGCCGTTCCAAAAGGACGTCGAGGTCACCGATGTGTGGTTGGTGTGGTCTTGAATCAGCGTCCCGGAGATTCTCAAGATCTGGTCGTTTCCAGGAACCGTTGCTGGTATTCTCGTTGTATGAATGGCGGTTCTCCATGATCTCAACGCAGAAGATCATTCTCGCCCGACACGGCGAGTCGACCAGCACCCTCGATAATCCTCAGCGTCCGTTGGCCATCACCGGCCGGCAACACGCGGAACAGATGGCGACTTGGCTCGATGGGTGTGGCTACGGAGTCGAAGAGATCGTGCACTCATCCAAACTCAGGGCGAGACAAACGGCCAAGATCTTCGGCTCACGGCTCGGTCTTCACGCGGCCCACGTCCGGGAGATTTCCGGGCTCAACCCCCATGACGATCCCTCGCCCGTGGCGGACACTGTCCAGGTTGAACGCAGGTCGGTCATGATCGTGAGCCACCTGCCGTTTCTCAATCGTGCTGCGAGTCTCCTGCTGGTCGGTGACCCGGATCGACTCCAGTTTCAGATCTCGGATGCGGGCACCGTCATTCTCGCGAAGGTCAGCGGCGGCTGGCGAATCGAGGCTGTGGTCGGTCACGGGATGATCTGAACAAAACCGGCGCTGGATCTGTAAACCACGATTCTTTGACGACTGAGCCTCTTGCAAAAATCCTATTTCCCGATGGTTCGAGGTCTCTGTGCCGGCGAGACGCCAGCACTACAAAGGGCTGAAATTCATTGTAGGGCCGGTGTCTCGCCGGCCTGATGGTGAGGAGGGTCGGAAGACCTCA
>CBESWV010000089.1:0-14057 GCA_965533305.1 uncultured bacterium
CCCCCGTGCCGAGGTCAAAGAGGACCGTGGCGGCTTTGTAGTTCGCGATGCCGTAACGGCAGTCGTCGCAGACCGAGAAGCTCATCAGATCGTAGTCGGAGTCGCCGACGTTCTGGATGTTGAAAAACGAGGAATCGCCCGAGCCTGGGTTCAGGGGATCATCGATATTTCGAATCTTGATCTCGTTGCCTTCATCTATGAAGAGATACTTGTTGCCCTTCCACGTAATGGTCTGCAGCCTGAAGACGCGATCGATTTCCGGCTGGGCGCTGCAGTTGGTCGGGCTATAGTTCAGGTTCCGGATGTGGTAGAAGCACGCCTGGCTCCATGCGTTGGATGCGATCCCGAGGAAGGCGAACGCCGCAACAAGGCTGGTGAGGAGGGTGGCGGCTCGGTGGCGGGAAGATACCATTTCCTGACCTTTCGATGGGCGTGGATCAGTGGATCCGACGCAGCGACGGTGTCTCAAATTAAGAGCCTTCAAAAATGACGTTTCTCGGTGCGCCTGTCCATCTTGTTCGAGCGGAGGGGGGATTTCAAGGATTTTGGCGCTGGGACCGGCCGTCGGACTTCGCGTACACTCCCGTCATGACGGCTCTCAACCCCTCGATCACCATCGATGGTGTCACCCTCGATCTCCGGGTCACGCGAAAGAGGGTCAAGAACATCAACGTTCGCATGGTGGGGAACGAACTTCGGGTGAGCGCGCCCCGGTGGGTTTCAAATCATGAGTTGGATGAGGCGATCACCGAGCTCGCGCGAAGAATGATTCGACGAGAGCGGGCGCGGAAGATCAACCATGCGGATGATGCTCTCGCCCTTGCTCGCCGCGTCGCCGAGCGATTCTCGAACAAGCCGGAGATCGTCGCCGCTCGGTTCTCGACTCAACAGCGTTCGCGGTGGGGGAGTTACAGCACCCGGACCCGGACGATCCAGCTCAACGCCGCCCTCCGTCAGATGCCGTTGTGGGTGCTCGAATCCGTGGTGGCGCACGAACTCGCCCATATCGATCACCCCGATCACTCGCCGGCCTTCTGGGAGCTGCTGCGGAAGGTCTGTCCGCAGACCGAGCGCGCGCGGGCTTTTCTCGAGGGCGTCACCTGGCTCGGCCGGTCGTGGGAGCGATTGCCGCCGGTGGAGCGATCACTCCTCGTCGATGGTGGGGGCGGGCTCGACGACTGAGTCCTCAATGAATGGTTGGTGCCACTCAAAGCGGTCGATGTGCTCGTAGTCGACGGATTCTTTGGAGAGCAGCATCACCGCTCGTTCGCCATCGGTAAAAAAGATGTCGCCGGTGAGGTTGCCGCGCGGCTCCTCGATGGAGATCTTTCCGACCCCGCCCGCAAAGCCGAAGACCTCGAGAGCCTGGGCCCAGAGGAAGTCCTGGATCAGCGACGCCCGGGTATCATCGACATCGGGATCGATGCGGTGGGTGGTCAGGGTGGAGCTCTTGGTGGTCATCCGGCTGCCGATGTCGCGGCTGATCTGGCCGATGAGCACGGGCAGTCCCTTGTACTTGACCGGCGCCTCCCATAGACGGAGGTGGTTGCGGTAGTGGATATTGTTGCGCACCCTCTGCAGCGCGATGTCCTGGGCTCTGCCGTAGACATAGAGATCGCTGATGGGAGCGTATCGATAGCCGCCGCCGAAGATGCCGAAGACACCCGTTTTGAGAGCCGATCCGGTGGTCATGGCCTCGGTTGGATTCCATCCCATGCGGAGGAACGCCGGCCACACCGCATCGGCTTTGCCGATGACGATGAGATTCAAGGGGTCGCCGGTCTTGCTGCCGTCCTTGTTGGTGACGAATGCCGGTTGCTTTTCGATCCACTCGAGAAGCTGGTCTTCATCGAGATCGGTGTAGTCCTCCTCGGCGTAGACCACGATATCTTCGAGCTTCTGGAAATCCGCATTGAAGCCGGGGACCTCGATGATGAACTCGAACCTCTCGGCGGTTTTTTCACCGATGACCGCCACGTCCATCCAGCGTACGCCCCTGCTCCTGTCGCCGAAGACAAAACCCGACCGGGTCTGCCTGGGTGGCACCAGGAACGACATGGTGTTGGTGTAGTAGAACTTTCGTTTGGCCTTGTTGGACTTCTTGGCCCAGGTCTTGAGGCTCTTCTGCGCGACCTCCATGGCGGAGTGGTAGTTGGGATCGACGCTGCGCGGGAGAAAGGCGTACGGCTTGTCGGTTTCGTTGGTGATCTCGACCCAGACGGGCTGGATCTTCTTTTTGTAGAGCTTGGTGTCGAAGACGGCATGGGTCTCGTCCGCCGAGAGCACCGCAATGGTGACCGAAATCCCGTTCTTGGTTTGGGTGGCGGCCCGATCTTTGAATCCGACCTGGTCGATGGGCGTTGGGTTAAAGCTCGCGCAGCCTGATGAAAGCGCAAGTACTCCGGTGAGGAGCAACAGACTGAATCGATCGATGGTTCTTGTCATGGGAGTCACCTTTGGCCTCTCGCGAACGATGGCGCAATTGTGGTTCGTCCGAGGCGGTGCGTCAAATGGACTAAAGTAGGGGAGTGCACGCAGGGATTTTCTTCATACGGTTTGTGCTGGTCGGCTGGCTGATTCTGACAACGCTGTCGGTTTACGCCGAGCCGATTGTGATTTCATCGGCCCCGACCCGCGAAACGGGCTTCCACGCGCTGGTACCGGATGAACTCCTGGGTGAGATCGACTCCGGCGTGACGGTCATCCACGCATACGGCCGGATGTCGCTCGTGAGAGTGAAAGGCGAGCTTCCCGACGAGTTCGCGGCTCGAATCCATGTCTTCTCCGCAACGGATCCCGTTGGATTCAGGGGTTGGACCGGTCAGCCGGGGTCTTTGCGCGACACTTCCGGATTTGCCGGGGGTGTCATCGTTCTCGATCTGGTGGGTCCCATGGATCAGCGCTGGCGCTCGGAATTTGAAACCGTCGGGGTGGAGATTCTGGCCGCTGCGGGTCCCCACGGCGTGGTGGTCAAGACCGACCGGCCCGGTCTCGAAGCCGCACTGCTGATCACGACCTCGGAGGGTTTCCCGATCATCAAAGGCCTTGAGTTGTTGCCCATGGAGGCGCGGGTCCACCGGTCGCTCGTGCGGCAACTGACCGGAGAAGGCGGTTCGACTCCGGTTGAAGTCCATCTCTCCGGCTTTGGCGGTCGTCCGCTCTCGAGTGAAACCAAGAGCGCCATCGGTGGTGCCGAAATCATTCGACTCGAACCGGGTGGCCTCATCCACCTGCTCGCGGATCATCCGGAGATCGGTTATGTCGAGCCGGCCTTCAGCATCGAACTGCACAACAACCTGGCCGCCCGCCCGGGTCTGGTTGCGGTCGAGCCGGTTTGGAATCTGGGTTACAACGGTGAGGGTGTCACCGTTTCCCACAACGACTCGGGTGTCGATCTCAGCCACCCCGATCTCGTCGACGCCGTGACGGCGACCGCCGGCCGAATGGCCTACTCCGACACCGGACACGGGACCCACACCGCCGGTACCCTCGTCGGACGGGGACTTTCATCCTCTCCGGTCAACACCTCCGGTTGCGGTGATCTTACCCAGGCACTGCCGACGGTGCGGGGGATGGCATGGGGAGCGGAACTCGTCACCAACAACATCTTCGATGAGGGCTATGGGCAGGTCGACGAGATGATGGCGTGGGCCGTGAGAAACGGCGCTCAGCTGAGCAGTAACTCGTGGGGCCAGGTCGGTCTCGGAGACCCGGTGACCGGGTATACGGCGGCCGCCCGCGAAGCAGATGCCGCGGTCCGCGACGCCGATCCCCAACTCGAGGGAGCCCAGCCCCTGGCGGTCTTCTTCTCGGCCGGCAACGTGGGACCGGATCCGGGAACCATTACCTCGCCCGCGACTGCGAAGAACGTGATCACCCTCGGCGCGGTGCAGAACGACCGCTGCGGCGCGTGGGTGCCCGGGCATCAATCGGGACCCGATCCCGAGACGGTCTTGACGACATCGGGCCGCGGCCCTTCCCAGGGGCGCATCAAGCCCGATCTGGTCGCTCCGGGATCCGATGTCCTGTCGGTCGAGTCGGCGGATCCTTATGCAGTGCAGTTGTGGGACCAAGGCTGGACCGGACCCGAGTACGCGATCAACAGCGGCACCTCGCAGTCGTGCCCGGTGGCGGCCGGCGCCGGGGCGGTTCTGTATGAGTATCTCTGGCGCGAGCGCGGTCGGCATCCGAGCCCGGCGCTCCTCAAGGCGGCGCTCATCGGTGCTGCGAATGATGGCGGAGTCGGATCGGTCTTCGATCGGGGTTGGGGCCGGGTCGACCTCGCCGCGGTTGTGGTCGGCCCCGACGCCGGAGCAATGACATTCATCGACGCCGACGAAACCGACGAGTTGGTCACGGGCGGGTCGTGGAGCACGCCGGTGGTGGTGCGCTCTTCGGCCGCCTCGCTTGGACTCGCCCTGGTGTGGACGGATGTGCCCGGAGAGGAAGACGCGGAGCACCCGCTGGTCAACGATCTCGACCTGGTGCTGACGAGCCCCGGCGGCGCGGTCTATCGTGGGAACGTCTTCTCGGGTCGATGGTCGGTTCCCGATCCCGGGACCGAGCGAGACGTCGACAACAACGTGGAGGTCGTGCGGATCGAGTTCCCCGAACCGGGGATCTGGATCGCCGAGATCGTAGGCGTCAACGTTCCCTCCTTGCCCGATGGCCTCGATGGTCAGGACTTCGCACTCGTGATTTCCGGCGACGCCGGCCCGTGCGATGAACCGCCCCCGGCACCAACGACGTTAGAGGTCGAGCACCTCGGAGACAACCAGATCCGGCTGTCGTGGTCGGCGGTTTCGGGCGCGACCCGCTATGAAATCTCCCGCTCCGACACCTCGGGGGGCAGCCCTTATGTCCCCATCACGACCCTCGCGGCGGGTGTGGGTTCGTTTGTCGACACCGAGGTCTCCGGAGGCAGCGAGTACTTCTACGTGGTGCGGGCCTACCGAGGCTGCTGGTCGGTCAATTCGGCGGAGGCGTCGGCGACGGCCACCGGTGATTGTCTGTTGCCGCCGGTCTTTGCGGGGATCGCATCGGTGGAGTCCCCGCCGGGTGCGAGTTGCAGCCTTCAGCTGAGTTGGGAGCCGGCGGAACCCAGGTGTCCGGGGTCGACCCTCTACTCCATTTATCGCGGCGATGAACCTGATTTCGAACCGAGTCCCGACAACCTGCTGGTGGAGAATGTGGTGGGTTCCAGGTGGCCGGACCAGAGTTTGGATTGGGGCCGGGACTACTACTACATCGTTCGCGCTGCCCACCATGGGCAGGATTTCGACGACGGCAACACGGAGGTTCTTGGCGCAAGTCCGGTCGGTCCATTGGATCTCTACCTCGATGAGGATGTCGAAGGAGCGGTGGATGGCTGGACCCGGAAACCGGGTTCCAGCTCCGACACCGGAACCGAACCCTGGGGCGTGACCGAGGACGATGCTTGGGAGGGTGACCGGGCATGGTTTGTCGCTGAAGAAGATCGGGTTAAGGACCAGGTTCTGCTGACGGCTCAGCCCATCGATCTTCCTCACGGATCAGAGCCGGTCTTGGTCTTCGATCACCGCTACCGTCTGCACAATCGCCGCGACGGCGGCCGCCTGGAGTACTCGACCAATGGCGGACTCGACTGGATGGATATCCTCCAAGGCGACGGCCAGGGTGTCCCCGCCGATCCGCATCGGTGGTTGGCGGGTGGGTATCCGGACTCCATCGGGGCGCCGTCAAATCCGCTCTTCCTCGCGGACGGATGGACCGGGGATTCCCGGGGTTGGGTCCGCTCGCGTGTCGATCTCGCCGATTTCGCCGGGCATCGGGTCCTGCTCCGGTGGCGGCTCGGTTGTGATGAGACCGCCGGTTCCGGATCGGGTTGGTGGCTCGACAAGATCAGGGTGGTCGAAGAATACGAGTGCCGGTCGTGCCCGATCACCGAGCCGCCCTCCGGATTGACTGCCGAAGCAACCGATGAAGGGGTGCTGCTCGAGTGGGAGACCTCTGGCGGTGTCGATCAAACGATCATCTCCCGGGCCCTGGAAGGTGATGGCCCGTTCGAAACAATCGTGGTGGTCGAGGCTCCCGAGATGAGTTATCACGACACCTCGGCGTCGGGTGGTTCGACCTACTCCTATGTCTTCGCGGTCGCCGCCGGGGATTGTCTGTCCGACGATTCTGCCCCGGTGACGATCATCGCGGGTGGACCATGCTCCATGCGACCGAACTTTTGGGGTCTCGACGCGGTCACGGATCCACGGGACGCCGGCTGCGCCATCGACCTCGATTGGAGGCCGGCGACACCCGGTTGTGAGGGCGCCGGCGTTCGGTACCGCGTGTATCGTTCGGAATCAGAGGGATTCCAGCCGGGGCCCGACACCCTCGTCGGAGAACACGTGGCCGGCCCGCGATACCGGGACCTAGCGGTGATCGATGGTGAGACCTACCACTACGTGGTGCGGGCGGTGGATGGCACGAGCTTGGCGGAAGACGGCAATCGGGTGACCCACTCCGGGTGGACGACGGGCCCTGACGAGGTCCACTTCAGCGACTCGGTGGAGGGTGATCTCGCGGCGTGGCGGACGGGTGTCGGGTCGAGCCAGGACAGCGGGACCGAGCCCTGGATGGTGGTCGGGGACTTCACCCACAGCGGGAGCCGGTCGTGGTTCTGTCAGAACGAGCCGCGGGTCAAGGATCAGGTACTCGGCCTCGTCGATGGATTCGCCATCGAAGACGAGAGCACGGTCATCAGCTTCTTCCATTTCTATGATCTCGAGCCGTTCTGGGACGGTGGCCGCTTTGAGTTCAGCACCGATGGCGGATCGACGTGGCACGATATTCTGCTCGGTGATGGTGCGACGGTGGGGGACAACCAGGAGCGATTTCTCAGCGGCCCCTATACCGGTTTTGTGAGCGTCGGTACGGGCCACCCGTTTGGAGGCGAGAGGGCCTGGACCGGTTTCGACAACGGATGGACCGAAACGGTGATCGACCTTGCCGATTTTGTCGGCCTGACGGTGCATTTTCGCTGGCGTCTCGGTTGTGACCGTGCCGATGCCCGAATCGGCTGGTGGGTCGATGATGTGGAGATTCGAACCACGTCGAAGTGCGAAACCGTTGAAGCGCCACCGCCTCGACCGGTCGAGGGTCGACGACCGTAGGCCCTCGGTTCGGCGAATTAGATGTCCCGATGTGGGACGATGACGGCACTCTTCCAGATACTCCCTCGCTCAAGAATCAGGCATCGGGTTTGCAAGACTCCCAGGCAGCGAGTGAACGGCGTGGGTGGAACGCACCCGACCCGGAGGGCGGGGAAGGCCGAACGATGAACCGGACGCAGCGCGGCGATGTGCACTTTACCGATGGCGAACTCGGGATTTCTCAGTGCGTCTGGTGTCGCCATCGATCCGCCGATGGAGGTCGTTGCAGGGCGTTCCCCGGGGGCATCCCCGATGCCATCGCGAAGAACCGCCACGACCACCGCAACCCTTTCGACCAAGATCAGGGTCTTCGTTTTGAACCCGAGAAGATTGAAATCGAGTTTATCGATGTCGAGCCGGAGCGGGAATCTGTTTCACTCACGACCGATCTCGTCATCGCCATGGCCCGGCTCGGGAGCGATGAAACTCAAACCGAGCCGGCGGAGGTCATCGCTCTCGACAATCCCGAGCTCGAGCCTGCCGAAGATGCGTTCGAGCTGGATACCGCGGCATTGGGCTGATCGCGCGTGTCCGTTCGGCCGCGCCCCGCGTCTCACCGGGTTCGCCACGTCGGCGGCGGGACGCTGCGTAGCTGATCGCCGGCCCTTGGCAAAGAAACGCGCCGGGCGATGAACGCCCGGCGCGATCGATTTCATCGTTGCTGCGGTTTCGCTGCTACGAACCCGAGATGATACTGCTGTTCCACATATCCCGGTGGAGTTCCCAGTAGCCCTGGGACGATCGTTTCCAGATCTGGATGTACTTGCCCTGGTCGAGCGGTGAACCGGTCACGGCATCCACCAGCTCGAAACGGCCGGCCTTGTAGCCCAGATCGCCCTCGACCACGGTCTCGACGTTGACCAACTCGACCGTTGTTTTCGAATCACTCAGGAGGTCCTTCCAATAGGAGTAGATCGCGTCGCGGCCGACGATGGCCCGGCCGTTCGGCGGCAGCAGCGCGCCGTTATCCGACGAAAGACCGGCGATGGTGACCGCGTCGCCGCTATTGAACGCCTCCATCCACACCCCGGTCGCGGTGGTGAGGACCCTCATGTCGGCAGGTTGTTCGGAGATGTCCTGGAGTTTGAAGGTGAGGACCGAATCCTCGGACAGCTCGACCAGGTCTCCCGTGAGGTGAACAGAACCCTCGTCGGTCTCGCTCGGACCGGGGCTGACTTCGGCGGTGCCAAAGAGATCCGCGGCCGAGGTCGTCGTGCCGACAAGGTGGAGGTGGAGATTGTCCTGATTCGGGGTGTCCCACGCGTTTTCGGCGCCCACCCGGGCGCTGATCATCGATCCCGCCGGGGCGATGATCTCGCCATCGGCGCCCAGCACATCGGCTTCGAGGCGACCGGAAAGCTGCTGGCCCGCGACCAGGTTGTTCCCATCGAGGGGCTGTTCGAGGCGGACCTGAATGACGCTGGCATCCGAGACCCTGAGTTCGCCCAAGTCGCTGGGGCCCGAAGTGTTCGCCTGCGGGAGCTTGGAATTGGTGGCTCTCGACGGCGATGTCACGGTGGCGGGCGTAGGCTGCTCGGTCTCGATGTACTGCTCGTCCATGTGACCGATGGCTCCGGCGGCGGCGCCCGATCCGCAGTCCACGAGAGTCCAACCTCCGCGGATGTAGGTCGAGGTGCAGTAGTCGTCACCTGCGCTGTTGATGTTGTTGAGGTACGAGAGGATGTTCTCGCAGTACTGGCCCTGGCGAGGTGTGACCTCGCAGGTGCCCGAAAAGCGGAAGTTCGTCAGGCAGCATTTGTCCTTTGGAACCGGGGAGAGAACGACGTCCTGCGCGTCAACGGGGGCGGGTGCGAGGAACACCCCGCCGAATACGGCCACGAGGGCAGCGAGAGATACAACTCGTTGCTGTTGGGTTTTCATTGAATTGCCTCCGACTCGGCCCTTCAGGGTCCGAGTTCTGTTATCAGGATACGGCCCGGACATCATCGGGGCAAGCACGATCCATCTCAGACTTGAACAAATGACGCGCTGTTGACATTCCTCGGCGGACTGTTCAACAGGGCAGTTGGATCCTGGGTGGAGCCGCGCAACTGTCTCAAAGAGCGGGTGATACAATCGGTGGGTCAGGTCGCTTCGGGACTCGAATAGGAGGGATCATGCGCTTGGGGACTGTGATTCTGATCGTGGTCGTGCTGTTGATGAGCCAAACGGGTTGGTCCCAGACAAAGAGTCTGGGTGATGTCGCCGGCGCCATCAAGTTGAACCCCGAGGCGATCGTCCTGAAAGAGGGCGTGGTCGAAGATCCCGAGGTGGCGAAGCGGGCGGACGAGAATCTCTTCGGCAGCCTGCTCGCTGATTGCTCAGCGGCGGCTGATCTGCTCGGTGAACTGGTGACCCAGGCCCGAGTACCTTCGGCGACCCGCGACCTCGAACTCATGAGCAGAATGGAATCGGCCTCCTTTGATTTGGAAACCGAGGTCCATTCGATCTCCCTGTTGCGTCTGTCCGACGGGTTTGCACCGGTTCTCGAGATCGCTCTCCAGGCCGAAGAGAGCTGCACCGGCGCCAGTGGCACCGTGCGCGACGAGATCACCAAGGGCGGGGCGATGCTCAGAACCGCGGATGCCGAAGTCACCCGATGCCGGGAGCTCTTGGATCAGGCCAAGGCCCAGTTGGTGGTTGTTCAGAATCCGGAAGCCGCGCAGGCGCTGCCCTCTGATGCGTCCGAGCCTGCAGAACCTCTGACCGATGATGAGATCGTCGCAGCCAGGTGCGAATCCGAAAGAGCAATGGGGGACGACTCCTTTGAATTCTGTCAGGCGCTCCAGTATCGAAGCCAGGCCGCGATGGCGTCGCGCAACCCGGGCAACGAAATGCTCGACGAGGGCATTTTTTCAGATATTCGCCAGGAGTGCCTCGATCTCCACCCGAGTGATTTTGTCCTCAGGGAGGGCTGCGAAGTGGACAGGATGACGACTGCTCGGCTCGAAGAGCAGTAGCGGGTCCGTCCGCCTTTCTCACCGGTTCGTCCGGTCGCCGGCGTTGACGATTTCCGCAACCGAATGACGGAGGTCGTCGTCCTCGATGAGTTCGAGGAGGGCGGGGTTGGTGCGGCAGACGCGAGCCAGATAGACGATGGCTTCTCCCCGTCGGTTTCGTGAGTCGAGGGTGCGGCCCTGCTGCCTGAACCGGCGATCTTGGGCCGCGAGGGAGAGACCGAGACCGAACTCCGCTTCTTCGTGCGGCCAGAAGCCCATGGCGCTTCTGAATGCCGCCTCGGAACCGAGATCGTCGCCGCGGGCGAGTCGAGCCTGTCCGACCATCCTCCAGAGCCATGGGCGGGCTTGGTCCAACCCCGGCATCCTGGGCAGAATCTGTGACTCGATCACCGCCGCCTGTTGCGATCTGAGTGGTTCTTCGAGGGTTTGCATCACGGTCACCGCGTGGTTGAGACCTCCACGCCAAAGGTTGAGCATCAGCCGGTGAAGCTGCCAGTAGGATCCGGCCAGAACGGCGAGCACGAGCAAAGCTGCCGCCGCGCGCCGTGGCCACGGCCGGGGTTCAATGACCACCTCGCGGCCGGTGGAGAGGATGTGGCCCAAGGTGAGGGCCAACGGAACCAGGCTCACGGCCAGGTGGGTGGGGAAGTTGAGCAGGGCGAACGGCGTGAACGCCGCCAATGCAAGGGCCGGCAGGGGGTCACCGCGGGTTCTGGTGTTTCCGATCGCGACCAGGAGCGCGATCATCCAGATCAGTGCCGGGAACCCGAGTTCGGCGATCATCTGCAGCGGATCGCAGTGGGAGAAGCGAAAATGTGTTGCCAATTCGGCCCGCCGTCCGATGGAACCGGTTCGGTCCAGCCAGGCGATCCTTGCCGGGTAGTAGGCATGGCTGAAGTTGGAGGCGCCGGTTCCCAAGACCGGGTTGTCTCTCACCATCTCGCAGGCGGCGGTCCAGCCGTCGCTTCGCGCTGAGAGGAGAAAGTACCAATCGCCGTGTTCAAGGCGTTGGGTCTGGCGGTGAATTCTCTCGTCCAGACCGGTGAACAGACCAACCGCGACAAGAATCATCGCGGTTGCAGCCGCGGTGATCCAAAGCTGCCGCGATCGTTGTTGAATAAGCCAGGTGATCCAGACAAGCCCGAGAGCGACAATTGCGGTCAGCGTCTGCGAGACGACCGCCGCCCCGGTGAGGAGGATCGCCAGAGACCACCGGAACCGCGACCCGATCTTGCCCACGCACGCGGTCAGAACCAGGGGCAGAATCAACACTGCGGCCATGGAGAGATCCGCGGGATTCCCGGTGAGACCGGTGAGGTTCAGCCGCCCGCTCGGGCCCGCAGGACCGAGCGAGAAGACCGCCAGACCAGCAGCCTGGGCCATGAGGACGACACCGGAGATCGCGGCGCCGAGGGCCGTGGCGTCGACGAGCCGGAGCCGCTCCTTCCCAGTGCCGGTGGCGATCCAGAGCGTTCCGACGATCCAGATGGCGGTGTGGAGGGATGCGGTCAGGGCGAGTCGTGGACTCGCGCTCCAGATACCCGACACCGCCTGGATGACCGGTAGGGCCAGCAGCACAGTGGCGAGTGCGGACCAGCGAAAAACGAGGCGTCCCTTGAGGAGTTGGCCGGCGACGCTGAGACCGGGAATGAGGAGCAACAGGATGAGAGCCAGAACATCCTTGGGGGTGCGGAAGGGACTCGCGGAGCCGGGCAACACGACGATCTGCACCAGAAGGAAACCCACGGCGAGGATCAAGACCCGGCGACGCACCTCCGGCGTGACCGGCGGCCGATCGGTTTTCTTTTTTCGTACCACGTGGGAATCCTACCGCAACTCGATCCCGATCGTTGCCGGTGAGAGTCGGTCTGGTTTGTCTAAGACGCCGTCACGATTTCTGATCTTTCGGCGGCTGAGGTAGGATGCATCGGTCTTGCTGTAATTTGCTGATCGAGACCAATCTGAAGGAGACACATATGGCGTTTGGACAACCAAAGGGGCTTTTCCCACTGTTCTTTACCGAAATGTGGGAGCGTCTTGCTTTCTACACGATGGTCGGCATCCTGTTGCTCTATACCATCGATGCCGAACGTGGCGGCCTCGGTCTGCCGCGTGCCCAGGGCAACGAGATCTACGGCCTCTACCTCGCCTTTGTCTACTTCACGCCTTTCCTCGGCGGGATGATCGCCGACCGCTACCTCGGCTACCGCAGATCGGTGGCCATCGGCGGCCTGCTCATGGCCGGCGGTCTTTTCATGATGGGGATGCCGGGGTTCAACTTCTTTGTCATGGGTCTCATTAGTCTCATCGTCGGCAACGGCTTTTTCAAACCGAATATCTCGGTGATGGTGGGCAACCTCTACGAGCCGGGCGACCCCAAGCGGGATTCGGGATTCAACATCTTCTATATGGGGATCAACATCGGCGCCCTGGCAGCGACCCTGGTGGTCGCCCCCTGGGTGAGAAACCAATGGGGCTGGCTGTGGACCTTCCGCGCCGCAGGTCTCGGAGTTCTCTTTGCCGTGGTCCTGCTGGCCTTCTTCTGGAAGGGACTGGAAAAGGCCGACCGCCAGCCGGAGCGGAGCGAAGGCGACACGAGCATGGGCGAGATTTTCGGCAAGATCCTGGCGCCGGCTTTTGTCGTCGGGATCATCGGCTACTTCATCGCCAAGCAGTTCGACATGGAGATTGTGCGTCCGTCTGATTTTGGATTCCTGGTCGGGATGATCCCCGTCATCATCTTCTTTGTCCGTCTCGGACTCAACGCCAACGAAGAGGAGAGACCCGGGCTATTGGCGCTGTTGCCGATCTTTGTTGCCGGCGGTGCGTTCTTCATGATCCTGCACCTCAACGGCAGCGCCATGACCCAGTGGGCGCGCGATAACACCGATCGGCGGCCTGGGATTGCCTCGGGGGTGACGTATATCCAGCAGGATGCCCTTCCGAGCTACTACGGCAATGCCGAAGAAGACGTGCCGCGGCCGAATCCAGAGAGCCTTCTGGTGGTGAGCTCATCGGAGATCGCCAACCAGTTTGGTCAGAGCCGGATGCAGAGCAGTGCGGTGGCGACCTTGGACGGATTCGAGGGGATCGCGGTGGAGCGTGTCGGCCTCGACGGCGACAACGATGGAGTCGATCCCGCGTGGATGGCTCGTGCGGTCAAGGTCTACGCCGACGACCAGGTTGATGTTCGGACCGAGAAAGGCGCACACGGAGAAGATGTCATTACCGTTGGGCTTGCCGATCGGGCGGCGCCCATCGAGCAGGTCGTCCTGCTGCGTGAGAACGTCGGTGAAAACCCGATTCCCATCTTCGTCGTCGATCAGGGGACCAATGACGCGATCTACGATGGCTATCGCGGCCGATTCGGGCACGAGCCCGAGTACCTCGAGCCTGGTGAGTTCCTCCAGGTGGTCAACGCCGAGGTCTACCAGAGCTGGAACCCCTTTTGGGTCATCGCTCTGACACCACTCGTTGTATGGTTCTTCGGTTGGCGCCTCAAGATCGGAAAACAGGTTCCGACGGCACACAAGCTGCTCTACGGAATGCTGCTCACCACCGCAGCGCTGCTGATCATGGCGGTGGCTGGATCCATGACCGATGGCGGTTCGGTGAAGGTGGCCGGGTTGTGGATGGCCGTGTTCTACCTCGTGATTACCTTTGGTGAACTCTGTCTCTCACCCATCGGTCTGTCACTGGTGACAAAACTCGCTCCGGCGCGACTCGCGGGTCTCGCCATGGGCGGCTGGTTCCTGGCGACCTCCATCGGCAATAAGTTCTCGGGTTTCCTCGGGAGCGTGCAGAACCATATGGAACCGATGTGGTTCTTCATCTTCCTCGCCAGCCTCGCGGCCGCGGTGGCGGGGTTCATCTTCATGGTGCTGCCGAAGTTGGACGGAGCGATCAAGAAGTA
>CBESWV010000090.1:0-14014 GCA_965533305.1 uncultured bacterium
TTGATCGCCTCAAGGTCATCATTGCCGAGTACCCGGGCACCAAGGATGTCGCCGACTCCTTCCTCCCCGGAAAGAAGGAGCTCAAGCTGACCCTCACCCCCGCGGGTCGTGCCGCGGGTCTCACTCTGTCGGATCTCGCCAGACAGGTGCGATCCGGTTTCTATGGCCGCGAGGTTCAGCGGATCCAGCGGGGCCGTGATGACATTCGGGTCATGGTTCGCTACCCCGCGGAGGAACGACGATCTCGGGGTGACATCGACGCCATGCGGATCCGCCTTCCCGACGGCTCCGAGGTGCCCTTCACCACCGTCGCCGATGTCGAGGAGGGACGCGGCTATGCGGTGATCAACCGCACCGATCGCCGGCGGGTGGTGACCGTGACCGCCGATGTCGAGGAGGGTGTGGCCAACGCCAACGAGATTTCGCGCGATATCCGCGAAGAGGTCCTACCGACCCTCACCGCCGACTTTCCCGGCCTCAGCTTTGACTTTGAAGGTGAGCAGCGCGAACAGCAGGAAAGCCTGAACAGCATGAAGGTGAACTTCCTGGTGGCCCAGTTGGCGATCTTCGCTCTCCTGGCCATCCCCTTCAAGTCCTACACCCAGCCGCTGATCATTATGTCGGCGATCCCCTTCGGGCTGGTGGGTGCGGTCTTCGGCCACATGCTCATGGGCCTCGATATGACCATGCTCTCGCTCTTCGGAATGGTCGCGCTGACGGGCGTTGTGGTCAACGACTCGCTGATCCTCATCGATCTCATCAACCGCCGGCGCGCGGAAGGGGCCACGGTAGATCAGGCGATCCGAGAATCCGGTGAACGTCGGTTCCGTCCCATCATGTTGACGACGGCGACGACCTTTCTCGGGCTGACACCCATGATCTTCGAGACCAGCATGCAGGCCAAGTTCCTCATCCCCATGGCGGTGAGCCTGGGCTACGGCATTGTCTTCGCCACGGCCATCACTCTGATCCTGATCCCGACCCTGTATCGGATCCTCGAGGACCTCAAAGAGCTCTTCGGCGCCGACGAGGAAGAAGTCAGGGTGTCGCGTCAGGTGAAGGAGGAGTTGGTGGGCGAGGAGGCGTAGGAGAAAGAGCCGTCGCAACCACAAAGACCCGAAGCCACGAAGGAGTCACGAAGCCATCGCGCGGGGAGAGTGAGACACCGGGGTCGCCTGGCGGCAGCGGCCCGTCTGTCATCTCCGGCCTTCTGGCCCGCCTCCGACGCTCCACCGGTGCTCGAGCGGCTTTGGCGCCCCGAAGGTTGACAAATCGAAGGTTTGTATTTATTGTACTAGTATGTGTAGTACAAATGAGTTTCAATGCTGATTCTCGAAGTCAATACCCGCAGTCCGGTCCCGATATATGAGCAGATCGTAGATGGCGTGCAACGACTGGTTCGCCGGGGCGATCTGACACCTGGGACGGGACTGCCATCGGTCCGCCAATTGGCGAACGATCTGGAGATCAACCCGAATACGGTTGCGAGAGCCTATCGTGCGCTCGAAAGGGACGGCGTTCTCGAAACCGCGGGCAGGCGGGGAACCCGGGTGGCCCCCGAAGCGCGGGAGAACTCCCGAAGGTTACTGGCCGGGCGTCTCGATGAGATGGCGGACAGGATTCTCCGTGAAACAGCCCACCTGGGTGTTGATCCCGGCGACCTGATCGACGCCCTGGTGAAACGGTTCAGATCGATGCCCGAACGCGCTTGAAACCAAAGGAGAGCAACATGACCCTCGTGATTCTCGTCCTCGTTGTCCTGGCCCAGATCACCTTATTTCAGGTTCTCGCTGTTCTGGCGAATCGTTCGATCGTCCTCGAGGAGACGTCGAGGTTGACGTATTCGATTCCCAGGTCGGTGACCGATCACGCGCGAAAGGCGCCCGTCGTGAGGATGGGAATCGGGTTCTTTTTTGCGTGCGTGGTGCTTCTGGCTGCCTTTGGGCTCATCGACGATCGCTTGACGGCCCAGATGTTGATCGTTGGGGTGTCGGTGGGGTCGGCCGTAGTCTTTGCTGTAAGTCAGGAGCGCGACCGCAGAGTCATGCGTGATCTGGCCGATGCGGATCCGAATACGGGTGTGCGGCGAGCATCTCTCGAACGCCGAGCCTTCCGGAAGTGGTATCACCCAGCGATGGAGGCACTGCCGCTGCTGGCGTTTGTCGCCACCGCCGTTTTCCTGTTGAACGTGGGGTTTGTGTCCGGGTCCACGTTTTCAGGCGACCGGACGCGCGTTCTTATCTACTTCGGACTCCAGGGCGCGGTGGTGGCATGGGGCCTTTATCGCGGTATTCGTCCGGAGGCGGGCGTTGCTTCGATCGCGTCGTATATTCCGAGTCTCAGAAGAAATCCTGAGGTTTCCATGCGTCTTGGTGAGCAGTTGGAGGGAACGCAGTTGAGGTTCTTTCTACTGGTGAAGATCGGTATCGCCATGATGCTTGGGACTGTGATCGTAAAGAACGTCCTTCGAGCCGCGGGGAACCCCGCGGCAGCTTCATGGGATGTTCTTGGTTGGTGCATCGTTGCAGCCCTTGTGGTGGTGTATGCGTTCTATTTTCGAAGGGTCGGCCAGATCAGTCGTCAGATGCAGGATCAGATGGGGTGAGTCACCTCTGGACCAGTCTCCTTCGGCAGGAGAACTCGTCACGTGTGCTCGTCGACCGGACCGTGCCAGCGACCCGCCCCTCATCCCCGGCTTTCTGGGCCGCCCCTGGCGTCCCAGCGTCGCGCAATCAGCGTGGTCATTCAGTGGTCAATTGGAAGGTCTGTGACCACGCTGATTGTGCGAGCGGCGGCCTCTCTCTTAGCTGGAGCGCACTGTAACCAGCGCTGAACCCGTGGAGTGCCCGGCACGGGCATTGTGCGGAACGGGACGCGGCTCCGGAACGTCTTACCTGCACAATGCCGAGCCCGGCACGTCCCGGTGTGGCGCGGTTCTCGTGTGTCCAACTGCGGTTTCGGAGTCGGACGGTGGAGACGCTATGCACCCGGTACGCGCGGCGTGGTGCCATTTGTTGCATTGTTCGGCTGTGAGCGTCTCAGGCGAAGGTAGATCGTTGGTGCCGATCAATGCTACGGGTGGCACCGGAGGACTCGTCACGGGTGTTCCTCGACCGGATGGCGGCCGCGGCCGCGGCCACGGCCACGGACTCGGTAGGTCGGGAGAGGGAGCGGATCATCACGGGAACGGCCACGGCCACGGCCACGGACACGGGAACGGGATCGGGATCGGGAACGGATACAGCCACGGACTCGGACTCGGACACGGACTCGGTCGCGGACGCGGGTACGGGTAGGGGATACAATACCCCCATGGGTCATCTTGCCGGTAAACGCGCGTACCTCGATCTGCAACAACGACTGGACAAGATGCCGGTGGGGGCGCCGGCCCATCGGGCCTTTTTCGAGCTTCTCGAAGAGCTCTTCACCGAGGAGGAGTGCCGGGTAGCGGCGGGGATCCCATTGCGGTTGGCTTCGCTGAAGTCCATCGCCCGAAACGCCAAGCTCTCCAAGGACAAGACCCGCGTAATCCTCGACCGGCTGGTGACCAAGGGCCTCGTGGTCGATCTCCCGCGTGACGACCGGTCGACGGTCTACTACCTCAACCCCACGATCATCGGTTTTTTCGAGTTCTCGATGATGCGGATCCGCGATGATATCGATCAGAAGAAGGTCGCCGAACTGATGTGGGCCTATATGCGTGATGACCCCGAGTTGGGTTTCATGCGGATGCTCGCCGACGGCGAGACCTTTATCGCACGGCCGCTCGTCAACGAGGACGCCCTCGAGCCTGAAGTGTGGAGCGAGATCCTCGACTTCGACAAGGCTTCGGCCATCATCGAGGAAGCAGGTTCCTGGGCCGAGGGAATCTGCCACTGCCGCCACGTCAAGCTCCACCTCGGCAAGCGCTGCGACTACCCGCTGGACCACTGTCTCGCTCTCGGTACAGGAGCCGACTATCTCATTCGTGCCGGCATTGCCAAGGAAATCAGCAAGGAACGGGCCATGGACGTGCTGGTCTATGCCCGTGAGCACGGCAACGTCCAGATGGCGGACAACGTCCGCAACCGGCCGGGTTTCATCTGCAACTGCTGCTCGTGCTGCTGCGAAATGATGGAGGCATTCCGGACCCTGCCCGAGATGACCAAGGTCGTGAGCTCGAACTACATCGCGAGCTGTGACGACGAACTCTGCAGCGGCTGCGGCAAGTGCGCCAAGGCCTGTCCCATTGACGCCATCGCACTGGTGCCGGCGGACCCGACCGATCAGATCCCCAAGCGCAAGCGGCGGGCCGAGGTTGATGCCGTTCACTGTCTCGGCTGCGGGGTCTGCTACACGGCATGTGACTTCGACGGGGTCAAACTCGATGAGGCGCCGCAGCGGATCTACACCCCGGAGAACGTGATGGAGAAGATCGCGATCCAGGCCATCGAGCACGGCACACTCCAAGAGTTGCTCTTCAACGATCCCGGCAAACTCAGCCACCGGACCCTCGGCGCACTGCTCCGCACCCTGGTCAAGCTGCCGCCCGCGAAACAGGCATTGGCCAACGCACAGATGAAGTCGCGATTCGTGTCGCTTATCACCGGAACGTTCCGCAAGGGCGTGGAGAAGACCCCGGTCCTCGAGACTGAGGCCTGAGCGCAGGGGCCGTGCCCGCCCCACCGGTCATCGGGACGCCGAGGGTTCCTGCAAACGGAATCACCCTCGAGGAACGTAGGTGGTGGCCGGGGGCCGTCGTATCGGCCGCAGCGTGGGTCGCGTTGGTCCAGGTCGTGGCGTGGTACCTCGATCGTTATCCGGTTCCACGGACCCTCTGGGGAGACGAGAACGGTTACCTCAATTCGGCTCTGAGACTTCTTGCCGGTGACCCCGGCTGGTGGCTGGAACCGTTGTGGCCACCGTTGTATTCACAGTTTCTGGCCGGGCTGCTCTGGTTCGGCGGCGGATCGCTGGCCGTCGTCGTCCTGGTCCAGAACGCGCTGTTGGTCGCGACTGCGGTCCTTCTCGGGGATCTCGCCCGGCGTCTCTGTTGCTCGCGTGCCGCGGGGATCGCGGTTGTCGTCCTGACCCTCGGCTACCCGCCCCTGGTCGCGTTCAGCCACTATCTCTGGCCCGAGGTGCTCCACCTTTTCCTGTTCAGCGCAATGCTGTGGCTGATGGTCGTCCGCGGGGAGAGTCGAATCTGGTGCGCGGTTGCCGGAGTCGTCCTCGGGTTGGCATTGCTCAGCAAGAGCCTGCTGATGCCGTTTGTCCCGGTGCTTCTGTTGATGATGGTCTGGGGGAGCCGCCCGGGACAGGCGGTCGTCAGGATCGGGTTGGTGCTCGGTATGGCGGCCGCGACGGTGGCTCCCACGGTCGTCGCCAACGCCCATAGAACCGGCTCACCCATGATCGCCAACTCGGCCGCGTTCAATATCTGGGTGGGCCTCAACGATGTCGGTCGCGAGAGCTTCAGCCACGATGTGGTCTGGCCCGAGTACCAGCGATGGGAGGCCAGCGCCGAGACCTACGCCGATCGCGACCGAATTCTGCGATCTCAAATTCGTGAGTTCATCCGTGATCGTGGATGGTTCACCGTGCTCGGAGACCAGTTTTCCAAACAGTACTTCCGGCTGTTCCACGCGGGTTGCTATTTCATCGACCAACTCCCCGGTGGGGGTGCGCAACGACAATCGGAAGCCGGCTACCTCGGCGCAGGACCCGCATTCAGCGGGGTGGCAAGGGTGACGACAACGGCGACCATCCTTCTGCTCTTCGTGGCGTCCTCGGCAGGGCTTGTCCTCGGCGGCTGCCGGTCAAACCGATGGGTTCGGACCCTCGTCCTGTTTCTCGTTTTCAACCTGGTGCTCTTTCTCTTCCTGCACGTCAAGACGCGATACCGCATTCAGATGCTGCCGGCGGCGTTTGTCGGAGTCGGCTGCCTCGTGGCGTGGATCGAGGCGGGCTTCCGACCGCGCCCGTCACCGGCGCGCATGGCCGCGACGGGTGTCGTGATCGGGATGCTGATGTGGTTTGCGTTGGGGTGAGCGCGTCAGGGACCGCGTCCGAGTCTGCCTCCGAGTCCGCGTCCGATCCCGATCCCGATCCCGGACCATCGCACCTCCCCAGCTCACAGATCACACAGATGAGAGGGAGCGGACGCGGACGAGGTCTCGGCCATCGGGTACGGATACGGCCATCGGGAACGAGATCGAGAACGGGATCGGGAACGGGATCGGGCACGGGTACGGGTACTTGTGGGACCGGTATACTCCCTGGGTTGTGAAGACCGTACGTACCTCCCTGACGCTGATATGCACCGCACTGGTGTCGATGGCCTTGGCCGCGAGGCCGGCGGATGCCGACCCCGCGTTCAAGATCTACGTCGAGCACTCCGGGGTCTACGAAGTCACGTTCGAACGACTCGTTGAATCCGGTTTGGGAGGTCCCCTCCCGTCGGCGGCGATCGGTCTGCGGAACTTTGGCGCGCCGGTCGCCGTCTGGGTCTCCGATGGCGGCGACGGCCTTTTCGGGCCGGGCGATCGGGTGTATTTCATGGGAGAGGTCCTCCGTGGAAGCTACTCGTACCTCGACCCGTACTCGCGGTTTAACTGCTATCGGATGTCCTTTGACGATGAGGATCCGTGGCGTGGGGAGAGTCTCACCGCGGCCCAGACGCCGACCGACGATCCGGTGAGGTTCGTGGCGAAACACCACCTGGAGTCCGACCGGGTGATGGTGCGTTTCCGGACGAGAGCGGACGATCCGGGGGAGAGCTGGTACTGGGAACGGATTTCGGTGGCGGACAAGGAGCCTATTCGACAGGAACTCGTGTTCGAGGGGTTTGCCCGAAACGAAAATCACCAGCGCGGCGACGCACCCTCAGCCGTCGATCTCTCCGAGTCGATTCGCGAGGCTTCCCGGGAAGACGGGGACCCGGCCGGACGGATTCGCTCGCGGCTCCAATCGGTCTTCGAAGCGACGGCTCCAACCGAGAACTCCGTTCATCTTAGGCTGGGACTCAGGGGATGGTCGGAACCACGACACCGCGAACGGGCCTCCTTGCCCCACCACGAGATTGAAATCCTTCTCAACGGTGTTGCCGTCGAAAGCGCAACCTGGGATGGGAAGGATCATTTCATCCATGAGGTGGTGGTTCCGGCTGAACGAATCCTGAACGGGCCCAACGAACTCTCCGTCAAGATCCCGAAACGGGTCTATCCGGAGTCCGGCGATCTCGTGGTGGACGTGGTGCTCCTCAACTGGATCGAGGTGGAGTATGAGCACCTTCCACTGGTTGGGGATGATCAGCTCAGGCTGTTTCCGGTGGGCGACGGACCGGTTTACCGAGTGGCGGTCGAGGCGGACGACGCGACGCCCATAGATCTCTACCTGGCGAGCGGTGTGCGATACCGCAGCTCCGATAAATCGCTCGTGGCCGAGATCGAGGTGGACGAAGGTGGATTTGCGGTGCTCAAACCCTCCTCCGCCGCTCCGCCGAACGACGTGATTCTCGATCACCCGTCGGGTCTGCGGAACGATGATCAGCAGGTCGACTACATCATGATCGCCCACAGGACTCTTCTGGAGCAAACCCTGCGGCTTGCCGAGTTTCACCGTGGGCGCGGGCTTTCCGTCGCGGTGGTGGATGTCCAGGACATCTACGACGAGTTCAACTTCGGAGTCCTCGACCCGCGGTCGATCAAAGACTTTCTTCAGTACGCGCACTCGAACTGGCAGGCTCCTGCGCCCCGATTCGTCCTCTTCTCCGGGGACGCGAGTTGGGACTTCAAGAACCTTTCCGTCGATGACGCGAACTATGCGGATTGGACCTACCGAACCGGAGAGATGAAGCGGTTCGTCAAGAACAGCAGCACGAACTATACCGAAGGGGCCGATCTCAATCATCGAAACCTGGTGCCGACATCGAGCTATCCGACTCTCGAGGGTCACGCGGCGAGCGATACCTGGTTTGTCTGTCTCGATGACGGCGATTCGCTCCCGGACATGGCCGTCGGTCGGTTCCCGGTGGCGAGCGCGGAGGAACTCGAGCAGGTGATCGACAAGACCATCCGCTTCGCCTCCGCCCCACCGGTCGGGCCGTGGAAGCGCAATCTCCTGTTCATCGCCAATGAGAGCAGATCATTCCAGCGACGCAGTGATTCCACCGCCGAGCGGTACGGTAAACTCGGTTATCTCTCCACGAAGATCTACCCCCACCCTTCGGAGCCCGCCAACGAACACCATACCCAGCGGATCGTCGAGATCCTCGACGGCGGGGTGTTCGCGGTGCATTTCATTGGCCACGGCGGTCGCTATATCTGGCGCACCGGCCCGCCGGATCTGAAGAAGAATCACGATCTGTTCACCCTTGAACACCTCGACACCCTTGCCGACAATGACCGGCTGCCGGTGGTGCTCAGCCTGACGTGCTACTCGGCCCCCTTCGATCACCCCACCGCGGACTCCATCGGTGAGAAGTTGATCAGGATTCCCGGACGCGGCGCCGTCGCGGTCTTTGCGGCCTCATGGCGAAACAGCCCTTCGCCGATCATGGGTGAGACCCTGCTGGAGGAATTGACGACTCCCGGCAACACCATCGGCGAGTCCGTGATGCGGGCGAAACACAAGTTCAAAAGCGATGTCCTGGTCCAGACCTACAACCTGCTCGGCGATCCGGCGGTCCCGGTGGCCGCGCCCGGTCACTTTCTGGATCTTGACCTCGAACAGGCCGACGGCGGCCTGGTGCTGACGGTCGAGATGCCGGTGCCGGTCGAAACGGGCAGTTTGATCGCGGACTGGGTTGCCGCCGACGGCACCATCCTGCGCGAGGACCGGACCGAGGTCAGCGGAACCAAGTTCATGATCGCGCTGGATCCGGGAGTTCTGGAGAATCAGGATCAGCTGGCGGGTGTCCGGGTTTATGTCTGGGATGAGAAGCTCAAAATCGACGGAATCGGCGGAACGAGTCTCGCAGGGGATGGCGCAGTCGATGGGGAACCTGGAGACAACGAGGGAATCGCGGGCGGTATTCGTCGGAGAAAGTCCGCGGCCCCGGCCAACGGGCGATAGATGAAGAATTGCTGCTTGATCGTTGGTGTCGGGTTTGTCATCGGGATTCTCGGGGGCTGTGTTTCGTCAGGTGGAGATGACCTGCCGGCCGAACCGGCAGCGGTTCAGACGGCATCGGACGCGGCGCCAGACCATCCGGCGGACGAACCCTTGGTCAACACCCTCAAGTGGACCACCGCGAGCGAGGTGGATAATTTCGGTTTCGAGATCTTCCGCGGGCTCAGCGAAGACGGCCCATTCGAGAAGATCACCACCGACCCGTTGCCCGGGGCGGGGACGACGGATGAGCCGCAGAACTATGTCTTTGTCGACGAGTCCATCGATCCCAGCAGGGACTATTTCTACTACATCGAGAGCATTTCCCTCGGTGGGGTCCGAGAGCAGTTCAGCCCAGTCATCCGATCGCCGGCGAAAAAGCCCGCGGACGCCCGCCAGGATTGATTTCAGCCAAATCAAGAATCGGTCTGGAATTCGAGATTTCTCCCGAATTCGCCCTGATCGGTGCGTGTTGCGCATCACCGATCGCAGCGGTCAATGACCGCCATCCACTGTTTCGCGTGAGCCACACCACGGTTTTTCCAGCCTCTTTGAAATACGTTGATCGTGCGGTTGTGCGCGGAAAACTGATCAAGCGAGAGTGAGGCAGTGGTGATCGATACGCGGCAGATCCTCGAGGAGCTTCAGCTCAAGAACGTGTTGGCGACATCGGCGACGGGTGCGGTGTTTCTCGCCGGAGACCCGGAACTCGGGCGAGATGTCGCCATCAAGATGGTCAGCTGCGCGGTGCCCAAAGCTGAGGACAAGGTCAGGGGCCTCTTTCTCGAGATGGCCGAGGCCGCGAGGTCGATGCCCATTCATGCAATGCCCGTTTTGACCGACCACGGCCTGACTCCGGAAGGCGATGGTTTCATCGTGATGGAGCTTATCGAAGGTGAACCCCTGGATTCCATCGAGGATCTCTCCGCCTTCTCAGCCATCAATATCCTGCTCGATCTGCTTTCCTGCATCGAGGATCTGTCCCGGGTTGGTTCGGCGCACCTCAATCTCAAACCCGCCAACATCATTGTGATCAACCAGCCATCGAACGATGGTGCGATGGTCTTGGGATTCGGCACCAGCGCCACCCTCCTGCATGCGGGCTCCGGCGTACCGATCCCGGCCATCGATCCACACCTCGCGCCAGAGTTGGTCGAAGGCAATCTGCTGCCGTCGGATCAGGCGTGGAGATCCGACCTCTTTTCTTTTGGTGTCATCGCTTGCGGCGTCCTCGGCGCCGAGATCGAGGGAGACGGTCATGTCCGCCCCCGCGTCAGCTTGCCCGCCGCGGTGCGGTCGATGCTTCCCGAAGCCGAGCCTCTCGAGGAGATTCTCGGAACGATCATGGAGCCCAATCCCATGATGAGGGGCGAATCACCATCCGATCTCAGGGATCCCCTGATCCGCGCGTTGCCCGACCCGCCCGCCTTTGTCGCTCCCCCCACTCCGATCGAGACTCCACCACCCAGGGCGTCGTTCGATTCCAACAAGACGGACCCCGCATTCGACCCTTCCATGGCCTCTGGGGTGGCGGCCGAACCATCTCCGGAACCACCGATCCCCAATGCCGAAACGATGATGGTTGGCGCCAATGTCGCTGCGTTGGATGAGGACGGATGGCCCGAGGTTCTTTTTGATGACCCTGAATTGCCCGCGAGTCTCGATGATGCCGACCACAATGAGGATACGGATGTCCACAATCCGATCCCCGTCGATGTGTGGGTTCCGGATGCTGTCGGCGCCGGTGATGGCGGCCCTGCCGCGGTCGCCCCGGAGTTGCAGAATTCAACCACCGGAGGGCGCCGGGTCTCGCGTGTCGAAGTGGCGGTGGTCTCAGGAGTGGTGATCATTCTCGGGAGCATCATTGCCTTCACCTGGCCGTCAATCGGTGATGACGAGGGGCCCATCGCAGCAACGGCGGTCCAACTCGAAGCACGCGAATCCGCCGAGACGCTGGTCCCACCTCCACCGGACGACAACTTCTTCGACGATCTGCTGGCAATCCAGATGCTCGTTGATGCGGGCGATCTGGCCGGGGCGGCGAACGCACTGAACGCCCTCGACGATGGGGAAGGGTTTTCATTCAGCTCCGACGAGTTTGCGCTCTACGACAGCCTGGTCATGGCGGTTGCCGAGGCATCGGATCGGGGAGAGGCGATTGAGGATCTCCAGACCGGCATTGTCTATGGGAGTGTGAAGATGATTCGGCGTGGAGTCGCCGGGCTGAGCGGGATGCCACGGGACGAGATCTTGGAGATCGACGGCCTCAGCCGGGATCTCAAGCGCGGTCGGCAGGTGCTGGGTCTCCACGCGGACATGTGGGAGGCCCACAAGAACGGTGATTTTCTCCGAGCCGTCGAAAAGGCGGGGCTGCTCCAAGAGTTGCTGCCGGGATACGCCGGCGCTCCCGAGCTGAGGGAGCAATCGGCCGCGGCCTTGGAATCCGAGGCCGAGGCGTTGATTGCCCAGGACGAGTTCTCCAACGCGGTTGCCGTTCTCGAGGGCCTGCGGCAGGTCTGGCCCGCGCGCGCGGGCACGGCATCTCGGATCGCTTGGTGTGACGAGCAGATCGATCACAACCGACGAGAGGAGTCGTTGATCGCGAATGCCCTTGCCAGGGGCGATGCCGGCGATCCGGAAGCGGGTCTCGTGATTCTCGACAGAATGAACCCCGACCCCAGAATGCAGGGCGAAGTTGATCGCGCCAGGTCGGTGCTCGAAGCTCGCGTCGTTGAAATGGATGCGGGAGCGCCGGTCATCGAAATTGCCACCGCCGTGGAGCTCGGATTCAAGAAGAACGAGACGATCATCGTGCCGCTGAAGGTGACCGACGACTATCATGTCGCGAGGGTCGTCGTCCACGCTCGGAACGAAACCGATGACGGATACCTCCAGATTCCTCTGGAGCCGGCCGGGGACGGAATCTACAACTTTGTCGTGTCACCCGAGCTGCACGGCAACAAGAGCGTTCGGTTCTTTGTCGTCGCCAGGGATGCGAGCGGCAATGTCGGCCGGTTCGGCAGCCGGGACGAACCGCAAACGGTGACCCGCAAGAGGTGGTTCAAGAAATGATCACAGCTGCCGGCCGAGATCGGGACTGAACGCATTCGTGTAGTGCCGGATCTTCCAGAACGGGAATTCGCTCTTCCTTTCAACTGTGACGATGTCGAAACGGCAAGGACGATCCCAGAGATCGTTGCGCGAGAGATAGGCCGAGGAGACCCGGGTCAGGATTCGCCTCTTGTGGGCGTCGACCGCCCCGATCGCGCCGCCATAGAGATCGGTCGATCGCGCCTTGACCTCGACAAAGACGATTTCATGTCGTCTTTCGACGACCAGATCGAGTTCACCACCGGCGCCGCGCCAATTGCGATGACGCAGGCGGTATCCCTTGAGCAAGAGCAGCAGCAGCGCTGCCCACTCCCCTCGGCGACCAAATCTCTGACGATCCACGGGTCCTCACTCCTATTCTGCCGTAGAATGCGCCGGTGCGAACCGACGATTTCGATTTTGATCTGCCGAGTGAACTCATCGCGCAGGAGCCGGCCCCTCGTGGCGGGGCGAAATTGTTGCTCCTCGATCGAGTCGCCGCGGGAGTCGATCACCGTCAGGTAAGAGATCTCCCCGGGCTTCTCGAGCCGGGTGATCTGCTGCTGATGAACGATACGCGGGTGATTCCCGCCCGAGTCTATGCCAACCGCCGGACCGGCCGGCGTTTCGAGGTTCTACTTCTGCGCGAGCTCGAGGGAGGGGCGTGGGAGTGCCTGCTCCGGCCGGGTGCACGGGCCCGGGTCGGTGAGCGCTTGGTGCTGAGTGACGGTGGTGAGGTCATTCCGGTCGAGCGGCGCGACGAGGGCAGATGGGCCGTGGTCTTCGAGCCCCGACTCGAGCTCGAGCGACTCGATCGAATCGGTGAGATGCCCCTGCCGCCCTATATCAGCCGGCCGGGGGGAGCGACCGCCCTGGATCGCGAGACCTATCAGACGGTCTACGCTTCGACGCCCGGCGCGGTGGCGGCGCCGACGGCCGGTCTCCACTTCACCCGCGAGCTGCTCGACGAGATCGAGGACCGGGGCGTTGAGCGGGCCTTCGTGACCTTGCATGTTGGGCTCGGGACCTTCCGCCCGGTCACGGCCGAGCGCGTGACCGATCATCGGATGCACAGCGAGTGGTACTGCTTCTCTGAGCACACGGCGCGGGTCGTGAACGAGGCCGTCTCGACCGGCCGCCGAGTCGTTTGTGTCGGCACGACCTCTGTACGCGCGCTCGAAGGAGCGCTGGCGGCGGGCAACGGGCAGATCGAACCCGGAGAGGGTTGGACCGACATCTTCATCACGCCCGGATACCGGTTTCAGGGTGTCGGCGCCATGCTCACCAACTTCCACCTGCCCAAATCCACCCTGCTCATGCTGGTCAGTGCGTTCGCAGGTCGCGACCGCGCCCTCAATGCCTATCGGGAAGCGATCGCCTCGAAGTACCGGTTCTTCTCCTATGGGGACGCCATGCTCATTCTCTAACCCGCTAACTTCCTAACCTCCTCACTTCCTCACTCCCTCACCTCCTAACCCTGCACAGGTGGGAACCGACCCGGTTCCGGTCACCGAGTCGGCATAGGGGGGAGGAGAGTGTTCAGGGTGGGGAAGTTGGTGGGTGCCGGTTCTGCAAGAATCAAGGTTCGGGGTCCTCGGTTGAATCGTCGGGCCTTGAGACCGGGTCGTCGTCGAAGAGCACCCGCTGCCCCGGGGTTTCGAGGTCATCCATCTGGCCGCTCTTTGTGGCCCAGATAAAGGCGACCACACCGGCGATCGCGAGAAGCAGAGCAACGGGTAGGGCGATATAGACGGCGGACATACGTCAATTATGAATTATGAATTATGAATTCTCAATTTTCATCGCAGGGATTCTGGTGAGTCCGTGACGGAGT
>CBESWV010000091.1:0-13590 GCA_965533305.1 uncultured bacterium
TGGACCCTTCGTCGTCCCTTGTGTCCTTTGTGTTTCAAAGCCCGACCACCACGGCTAAATCCTTGTTGGTCTTCCCGTTAAGACCGCGGTGATTGCGATGGTTTTCATGCTCAATTCCGGCATCGAGCACAAAAAAGGCGGCCCCGAAGGGCCGCCAGAATCACCGAAGTGAAGTTGATTAGAAGTTGAACTGAACGCTACCGAAGACGTAGCGGCCAACTGGATCGTAGATACCGTACATGTTGATACCGTTGTCATCGGCGTGATCCGGCGCAAGCGGCGGCTCTTCGTCGAGGAAGTTGTTCACACCAACGGTGAACTTGAGGCCGTTGCGGAGGGTGTACGACGCCGCGAGGTCGAAGTAGTTGAACGCATCAATCTTGTCGATGCCATTGACTTCCCAGAGCGTATGGTTGCCCTCGTTGCGAAGGTCGGTGTTGTCACTGAAATCGTCGTTGATGACCTCTCCGACATAGCGCCACGCCAGCGAGACGTTCAGACGGAAGTTGGTTTCCCAGGTGGCGCGGAAACGGTGGCGCCAGTCGGGATTCGGCTGACCGCACTGGAAGCCGAAGTAGCCGGCGCAGTCATAGTCCACCAACGGGTTGCTGAAGTTGTTCCTGAGCACGTAGCTGCCCATGAGGTCCATGGCCAGGTAACCGGAGTTACCGAGACCGAGGAGGTAGTTGAAGTTGAGGTCGATACCTTCGGCCTCGAGTTTGCCGATGTTGGAGTTGGCGGTAAACGTGTAACCGGCCTGGGTCGCCCAAAGGGTTCCCTGGTTATCACGATTGATGAGAGCGCACAGGTCCGGGTCACCGGTGAGGGCGCAGGTCTGGATGATGTCATCGGCGCCGAGGGAACCGATCAGTTCATCGATTGCGATGTTGTAGTAGTCGACGGTGATGGACAGACCGCGGATCGACTGCGGAGTCCACACGATGCCTGCTGTGATGGTGTCGGCCGTCTCGGGATCGAGGAGGGGGTTGCCACCCTCGAGGGTGTTGTACTGGCCGGCGGGGTTGGCTGCGATGTTGCCGTACTGTCCGGGCAGGACGCCGGTGTTGGCGCACTGGGCTGCGGTGGCAGTCGGAGTGTCGCCGGCGCAGATGTCCGTCGAACCGCTCAGGTTGAAGCCCTGCACCCGGAAGAGTTCGGAGAGGTTTGCCGCACGGACGGCGCGGTTGTAGCCACCGCGGATACGCCAGCTCTGGGTCGGGGCGTAGCTCCCCTGGATCTTGTAGGAGCTGACACCGCCGGAGGTGCTGTAGTCGGAATAGCGGTAGCCGAGCTCGAGAGAGAGGTCCTGGGCGCCCTTGACGTCCTGGACAAGAGGAATAAGGAACTCGACGAAGAGTTCCTTGACGTTCAGTTTACCAAAGATCGGCTCGGTGTTGCCGCCTTGACCGGAAGCGCTGCCAGTTCGATAGACCTCGTCAGGGGTGCTCTTGATGTACTCTTCGCGATACTCGGCACCGATGGCCATCTGGACGCCTTCGCTCGCGGAGGGAAGAGCGATGCCGTAGTTCTCCCAGTCCGAAGTGAAGGTGAGGTTGAAGACATCGATCGAAGACGTCGAATAGGCCACCGCGACGGTGGAAATGTAGTCGACCGCTTCCTGGGTCACGCCATTGTGGAAGTCGTCGACCGTCGCCCCGGTGCCGCTGTTGGTGAAGATGTTCCAGGGCACGCAGCCGTTGTCGGCATCATTGGCGCAGACCCACTCACCGGTGTCGGGATCCTCGATGATGGTGAGGGCGTTGCCGATACGGTCGACGTTGAGGTCGTTGTTGTACGAGTCGTACGCGTTGTTCTGACCGTGCATGTAGTAGAAATCGTAGTTCCACTCGTCGCTGATCTCACCACGGATACCACCCAGCATGCGGATGTTGGCGTGGCCGAGTTCGTTGGACCGCGGGGCGCCTTCAACGTTACGGCGAAGGATCCACATATCGGCTGTGTCGGTGGGACCATAACCGGTGTCGGGGCCGCAGATGAGGTCGTGCTGTTGTGCGCTCAGCATCGGGTTGTTGCAGTTGATCTGGATGTAACTGTTGAAGTTGCCCGACGGCGCGATCTCCGCGTCGGTGTGGTTGTTCATGTACATGACTTCCATGTACACGTCGAAGTGCTTGTTGATCTCGTAGTTGGCGAAGGCGCCGGCATTCCACTTCGTGTCCGGCCGCTGGATGTAGTTGTAGGGACCGTAGTTGAAGATCGGGAAGCCGCCGACCATTTGGTCGCCGTTGGCGCCACCGATTGTGTAGTCACGCGGGTCGTGGGTGGAGCCGTCGGCGTTGAACGGGCGGAAGCGGCCCATGGGGCTGGTCGAGGAACCGCCGCAGGCCGGGCCGTCGTCGGTCGCGGCCACCGAGCAGTTCAGATAGTCGCGCGAACCCTTGGTGAGTTCGCTGAGCTTGCGGTAGTCGAGGTAGACCGACGCATGGCCCTTGCCGTCGGCAAACTTGCCACCGAGGGCGATGTTGGCGTTGATGCCGTCGCCGTCCCAGGTTGATCCGGTCGGTGCGTTGAAACCGGCTTCGGCGTTGATGTCCTGAGCCAGTTGGTTGTTGTTGTTGTGGTTGTAGGTGGAGTACTGCACCCCGCCGCGAACACCCTCAAAATCGGTGTCCATGACGAAGTTGACCACACCGGCCATGGCATCGGAACCGTAAGCGGTCGACGCACCACCGGTCAGCACGTCCACGCGCTTGATCAGCGGCGCGGGGATGACATTGAGGTCAGGCGCGTACGAGAAGCCGGTTCCATCGCCAGGGGGCAGCCGGCGACCGTTGACCAGCACGAGGGTGCGGACCGAACCGAGCTGCCGGAGGGAGATGGTGGCCGTACCCGAGGCGCCGTTGGAGACCGTCGAGTTCTGCCCGGCAAATGCCTGCGGCATGCTGGTCACGAGGTCCTCGATGCGGACCGTACCGGAGTAGGTCAGCTCCTGCGGAACCTCCATGACGGTCACGGGGCTCAGAGCAGTGAGGTCAGCGCGCGGAATGAGCGAACCGGTGACGGTGACTTCGCCCTCGAAGGAGCGCTCCATCGCCTGCTCGATCATATCGTCCGTGAGCTCATCGGTTTCCTGCGCCATGACGGGCAGGGCGGCAAGTCCGACGGCCACGAGGCCGATCAGAAACGCCAGACGAATACTAAACTTCCTATCAAACATATACTTCCTCCTCCTAATGGTTTCTGGTACGTGTTGGATGAACTGATGTGGGTCCCAAGGTCCTCCTACACCGTGGTTCCCGAATGAAATAAAAATCACTGTTGATCTGCACTGAATCACCAAAAACGGAGAGACCTTCGTTGAGGTCTTTCCTCAGACTTTCATCTGCTTTCGGTGACTGGGATTCGCAGCAATACATATAGACATGAAAAGAGTTGCAAACAGCGTGCCATATTTGTCAAAGACCCGGCATCGGTGTTTCGATGCCAGGTCTTTGTACCACATCTCGGCACAGGCTCTCTCGGCGAATCTCCCGTGACGACTCTAAGCTCAAGCAAAACATGGACTTCAACTGAATTTCCCGTGTCGTAAATATGGCAGCCGCCACCATCGCAGGAGACCGATTCGGACACAGGTCATCACAACCGCGAAACCACTCTTATTAACCGCTCGGGTTTTTATACGGAATCCCGGACATACTGCCCGGGATTCCGTATTGCCCGCGGCGCGGGCTTACTGAGACGTTGTCTCTATTGACTCACTGATCAGCTGCTGCCGACATACGAGAGAATCTCCTGTGCCGATGGCGCATCGGGGTCATTGGGTGCGAGTGCGAGGAACTTCTCGAGGTGTTCCTTGGTCTTCGCATTGTCCCCCTCACCCAGGTACACGAGTCCCAGGAGATAGTGCGCTTGAGCGTTGTTCGGATCGACGCTGAGAACCTTACCGAACCGGTCCTTGGTCTTCTCATTGTCATTGGCGTTGTAGGCCGCCATGGCCAGGATCCAAAGGTTCTGTTTTGCAGCCTCGGGCTCAACGGAAGCGAGACCCACGAGAGCATCGATGAGCATCTCGTCGTCCTCGAGTTCCAGCGCCGCGTTGTAGCGCAGACGCAGCGCATCCTCGTTACCCGGGTTGTTGATCAGGATCGTCTCGGCCGCTGCCGCGGTCACCTCCGCCTTGCCGATTTCAAGCCCGGTGGTCGCAGCGGCAAAGAGGGCGGGTTCGAGGTTCGGATCGGCGTCAAGAGCCTGCTCGAACTTGACGAAGGCGCCCTCCTTGTCATCGACTTTCAAAAGCGCGATTCCTTCGTTGTAGATTCTCTTCGCCTCCTCGGCGAGGAGCCCAAACTTCTCCAGATCGGCCTGCGCCTCGGCGGTCATGGCCTCGTCACCCGCCAGCCGATAGGCTTCCCAACGAGTCCGGAAAATGGCGACATCGGTCGCGCCCATCTCGATGGCCTTC
Organism: uncultured bacterium; assembly: GCA_965533305.1. Lineage (GTDB taxonomy): Bacteria > Acidobacteriota > Thermoanaerobaculia > Thermoanaerobaculales > Sulfomarinibacteraceae > JAHECW01. Next base: position 4,424 of record CBESWV010000091.1, read on the forward strand.
TCGGCGGCCTGGGTTGCTTCACCGTAGTCCCCCTGTTCGAGTTCGACCACGCTCAGAGCCTCCCAGGCCTGGCGGAGTTCCGGATCGTGCTCCAGAGCCTCCTCGATCTTGGTCTCGGCCGTCGCCCAGTCCTTGGCTTCAAAGGCGGCGACCGCCTCCTGATACGCGAGGGCCGCCTCGCTCGTGGTGAAAACCGGAGCCTCACCGATCGCTCCCGATCCCGATCCCGAGTTGCCGGGAGTGAGCGTGAAATAGTGCCGGGCCGAACCATCCTTGCTCCACACCTGTTCGGTGATGAGCGTGATGAATCCGTTCTTGGAGAACTCGTATTTATAGGTCACGTAGATTTCATCGAAATCAATCTTGAAAACACCCTTTTTGTTGGTGGTCTTCGTCTCGTTGAAATCCGGAACGTCATCCGATGTGGCTCTCACCGTCACACCTTCGATGGGCTTGCCGTCCGGATCGACAATGACACCGAGGAGCCTGCCTCTGTAAGTAGCTGCTTCCGCCATTCCAGCGGTCATCGCAAATATAACCAGGGTACAAATCAGCGCGAATCTCTTGTTCATCATCGTGAACACCTCTCCTTGGGTATCGGCGGGCGATGATCTCCATCGTCCCTGCCCTTGTAGAAACCACGGATCTCGTGACCTTGGCCGGGCAGCGAGCAGCGGTCGTCTCGGGCTCAGTATAACGCGACCCGAAGTCAGCGTCGGTCGGAGGATACATTTTCTTGACATCTGGCAGCAGGGGGTCAGGAGTGAGGGGTAAGGAAGTTAGGAAGTTAGGAAGTTAGGGGGCTAGGGGGTTAGACGTTAGACGCTGAGAGCATTCTCACTCCTCACCCCTCACTAGCGAGCAAAGCGAGCGCTGACTAGCGACCGGAGGGAGAGCTGACCTCCTCACAGCGACCGGAGGGAGCGCTGACCTCCTAACAACGAGCAAAGCGAGCGCTGACCTTCTAACTTTCTAACCTCTTCACTCCCATGTCTCGAATCGTTTCCCCTCGGCATTCAACCCGTGTGAATCCCGCGCTCAATCCACCTTCTCCGATGCCGCCTTCAAGGTCTCGATCTTGGTCGAATACCTCCTCCGAGCTTCATCGGAGGCCGCAACCTCTTCGGCCCTGACCGTCCATTTTCGCGCCTCTTTTTCGTCTCCATTCATCAGGTAGCACAGACCGAGGAGAAAATAGAATTCATCGTCGTTCTTGTGCTCCCTGATGGCGACCTTGAGGTGCTTGATGGCAGCTTCATAGTCACGATCAAAGAAGGCTTCGCGGGCGAGGCTGAAGCGGAAATACGGGTTGTGCATCCGGTGTTCGTCGACTCGCTTCTGATAGTTTTCGGCCTTGTCCGGATCACCGATCTTTTCGTAGAGTCGGACCAGATTGCTCATGGCGACCGCATCCCTCTTGTCGGCTCTGAGGGCCTGGAGGTAGGCTGCTTCGGCATGAGGGTAGTGACCGTATTTTCGATAGAGGGTCCCGAGATTCGTCCACGCCGGGGAAAAGCTCCGGTCGGTCTCGACGATGGCGTGACGAAAAAAAGCCACCGCTTCGACGATGTCGCCGTCCTGCATCCGTTCGACCCCCATATTGTTATAGAAATAGGCGATGGCTCGCTTGTCGGAGATGGTGTCGACGTCGTAGGTGCTCTTGAATTCGCTGATGTTGAAGTCGACGACGTGGGTTCCGGCCGCTCCCAGATCGACGGTGACGTTGACATGCCGGTTAAGAACGAAGACATCCTTCCTCATGGACCAATCGGGCGGGATATCCACCTCCTGAAAATTCGCCTTCAACCCGACACTTCGGGCGAGGGCGACGAACATGGTCGAGAACGACAGGCAGTTTCCCAGCTGGAGCCGGAAGGTCTCCGCGGCGTTTCGGGTATTCTCGTCGTACTCCAACCCGAAGGTCGTCTTGCCCATGATCGCGTCGATCAACTGCTGCAACTTGAAAACATCAGTCGCGCCGGGATTCACGTTGTCGTCGAGGAATTGCCGCATCTCATCGCTCAAGGCGAGGACTGTCCGGCTTTCCATCGGAAGGCGCGAATCACCGGTGGCGCCCAGAAGCCTACCCGCGAGCAACTCTCCGGCCGATGGAGTCGACTGCGCCGCGGCGGTGTGCACGCCACCGATCGAGAAGACCGCGGCCGCCGCAGCAGCAATGACGAACCTCATGAACATCTGACACCCCTCTCGAATGGGTCGGGATTCCACGTACATCCAGCCTAGTCGATCTCGCCGAACGATTCGCGGGTCCGGCTGCGGTCGGCCGGGTTCCTCAAGTTATACGAAAACGAGCAGCTAGGGTTGTCGGTGTTTCGGCCATAATGCATGGATGGAGGAGCGATGACAAAAAACGCGGGACTGCAGATCAACCCGAAAATCAAACGCCTGGTGTGTTCCATGAGCGGAAAAGAGATCGATACGAAGGGTTTCTCCAAGCCCATCGGTCTGTGTTCCTGTTGTCCCCCTCCAGGGAAACCCATCGTCGTCGAGTACGACCTCGATCGGGTCGAATTCGGAAGAACCCAGAGATCCCTCGGCATGTGGTCGTTCTCCGATCTCTTGCCGGCCATCGGTCCGGAGCCGTCATTTGCGGCGGATGTCGGGCTCACCGCAACCGTCGAGATCAAACCCTGGAGCGAGGAACTCGGTGTCAAGGTCCTCGCCAAAAACGAGGGCACCAACCCATCGGGCAGTTTCAAGGACCGCGGGCTGGCCGCCGGCGTGGCCTTCGGACGGGCCTGCGGCGCCCAACGATTCTGCCTGCCGACCCAGGGCAACGCAGGCGTGGCGGCGACCCTGTTCTCGGCCCGGCTTGGGCTCCCCGGGTGCCTGGTCTACATGCCCGAAGGATACGAGGACGGCCTTTACCACCGCGAAGCCCGTTACTTCGGCGCCGTAGTCCGGTTCCACGGCTCCAACATCGCCGCCGCAGGCAAGAAGATGCGCGACGATGTCGCCGACGAACTCGCGTCCGGAGCCTATGTCGATATGTCCACCTTCTTCGAACCCGGCCGCCTCGAGGGCAAGAAGACCATGGGTCTCGAGATCTTCACAGACCTCGGCGCCGATCAGCTCCCGGACTGGATTCTCTACCCCACCGGCGGCGGCACCGGTCTGGTCGGGATCTGGAAGGCGATGCAGGAGTTGATCGGTCTCGGTCTCATCGACCCCGAGATCCATCGACTGCCGCGCATGGTGGCCATCCAGGGGAAGAACTGCGCCCCGGTGGTCGAGTCCTTCGATGCGGGTCTGACCGAGGTGCGGCCGGTGCAGTCCTCGGGGACCATCGCCGACGGTCTCGATGTCCCCGGCGCCATCATGGGCCACGGCATTCTCAGCACCATCAGAGACTCCGGCGGCACGGCCGTGGCTGTCGAGGAAGAGGAGATCCTCGCGAGATTCTCCGACTGCGGTCGAATCGGTGTTCCGGCCAGTTTCGAAAGCGCGGCGGTGGTCGCGGCGCTCCACCGCCTCATCGGGACAGGCGCCATTCCGGCCGGAGATCGGGTTCTGCTCCTTCTCACCGCCGGACACTTCATCCCACTCGGTCAGCGCCGGGTCCCTGGATGGGAGTGACATAATCGGAGTCAACCGTCTCACTGTTACCTAAGGTGAGCGATTCTGGTGGATGAGATGCGCCAAGATCTTGATGCTCTGACGTTTGCGAAAAACGGAGGCATACCCGTTGGTATCTCGAGTATTTTTGAAAACGTCAGAGCGCAAGAGGTTGGGGCAGATCGCCGCCGAGAATCGCTCATCTTAGGTGTTATTCTCGATCGAGAACGACCACCCGCAAGGAGGCAGAGATGCACACCCAGAAACTCGCCACTGTGATCCTGACCGCGACCGTCATCGTTCTCATCGCGGCGGGCGCGACTGCCGAACTCGCCAAGGACACCATCGCCATCGATGGTGGCGAGTTGACCGTTTTCCCGATCAACCACGCGACCTTTGTCATGACCGGCCCGGGCATGGTCATCTATGTCGATCCCGTCGGCGGCGCGGAAGTCTTCGGCGATTTCGAGCCACCGGACCTCATCCTCATCACTCATATCCACGGCGACCACACCAGCGCCGAGACCATGCAGACGATCAGCACCGACGATACGGTGGTGCTCGCGCCTACGACGGTGGCCGAGAAACTCGGCAAGGGCATTCCCGGCCGAATGCACATCCTCGCCAACGGTGAGAGCTTCGAGGAGAAAGGGCTCAAGATCGAAGCTGTCCCCGCCTACAATCTCACCGAAGATCGGCGGGACTTCCATCCCAAGGGCAGGGACAACGGGTATGTCGTCACCATCGGGGGGAAACGGATCTATATCGCCGGCGACACCGAAGACATCCCCGAAATGCGGGAACTCACAAACATCGACGCCGCCTTTGTCTGCATGAACCTGCCATACACGATGACCGTCGAGAGCGCGGCCGACGCCGTGCTCGAGTTTGCACCGAAGATCGTCTACCCCTACCACTACCGCGGCCAGGGTGGAATGAGCGATCTCGAAACATTCAAAAAAGCCGTCGCCGTCAATCCCGAGATCGAGGTCCGCCTCCTCGATTGGTACTGACGGTTTCGAGGTCGCCTCTCTCCATCCGTCGGCAGGGTTTTCGGAGACAAGATTTCTGGTACGCTGAGACGATGAAACCAACAGATCATTGGCGTGTTTTTGGACGTTTCACGCTTCTCACCTTGGTCGCGACCGGGTTTTTTGTCGCGGGCCCCTCCTCTGCCCAGTCCACCGTGTATCCCACCGGTTACGTCTACCAGGACACCGAGGGCTGTTCCCTCCCCTTCCAGGACAACGCGACGATCCTCGTGGCTCTCCGCACAGGCGAAATCGTCGAGCGAGAGCAGATGAGCCGGGGCGTCGCAAAGAACATCAAACTCAACATCGAATTCAAGGGCGTTCGGTTCAAAGCGGTCATGCGGCTCATCGATGTCACCGAGAAGGAAAAAACCGGATCGCAGAGAATGGTCGTCAAATACCGAGACTCATACATCTTCGAATCAGCGGCCTATGAGCTCAGCGAAGTGCTCGGTATCGGCCGGGTCCCACCGACCGTCCAGCGATCTGTGGGCGAAGTCGGTAGCACGGTTCAGATCTGGATGGAGGGGACGGCCCCCGAGGACATCATGTTGGAGGAGGGTCGTCTCAGACCGCCCAACAAAACCACATGGTGGAAGCAGAAATCCATCATGTGGGTTTTTGACGCCATGATCGCCAACACCGACCGCAACCAGGGCAACCTCCTCATCGACGAGAACTGGAACCTCTGGCTCATCGACCACACCCGGGCCTTCCGGGAGACCTCGGTTCTCTTTGACGTCGAACACCTCGACATGTGCGAGAGAAAACTCTGGAGGGCGCTGAAGGAAACCGACGACGAGACGATCCGCAAGCGCCTCGAGCCCTACCTCACATCCGCCGAACTGACCAAGTTCTTTCTCCGGAAGCAGAAGCTCATCAAACACTTCGACAAACGAATCAAAAAGCACGGCGAGGATAGGATCCTCTACGACCTGAATCCCTGAGGACCCCGTCCGCCGGACAGCTTCCTTTCGTTGAAGAGCTCATCGGCTTCGAGCGGGCGGGACGCCCGCACCACAATTGCCAATGGTGCTCCGGGCCCCTCCCGACCCTGATAAACGCGGGCCGAGAGCTTCCTACTCGGCGATCTCGCCGAGCAGAACCTCCACCGCCGTTTCGAGCTGTTGATCGCGTCCCTTCGCCTCGAGGGCCGGGTCATTGTCCACTTCGTGATCCGGATCGAGGTGCTTGTTCTCGCTCATATCTCCGTGAATGTCGAGATGCCCGACCTCAGGGATGCCGAAGAAGAGCGCACTATCCTGAAGGGTCTCCCACCACACCGCGGTGCAGGTGCCCGGAACCTGCATCCCCACGGTCTCACCGATCTCGAGACCGGTGTAGGCCAATGGAAAGCAGTGGGCGTCGGAGTAGTTGCCCTCGTTCATCACGACGATGGAGGGTTTGGTCCACCGCCCACCCGGCTCGGTGCCGATGACGCGACCACGGGGCACCGACGTGGCATAGACCTCGCCGCTGAGGAAAGTGGTCAGCGCCTCGACGAGGTTGCCGCCGCCGTTGAAGCGGGTGTCGAGGATGATCCCCTCCTTCTCGGTGTGACGCCCGAAGACTTCTTCATAGATCTCGCGATAGGGGCCATCGCCCATTCCGCGAATATGGGCGTAGCCGAGCCGGCCATCGGACAGCCGATCAACCTCGGCACGCCGTGAACGAACCCAGCGCCGGTAGAGAAGCTGCTGCAGCGATCCCCCGGAAATGGGCTTCACGGTCTCCTGCCAGTGTTTGCCTGACTCGGGATCGAGCAGGGACAGACGAATGAGCTCGCCCGACTTGTGGTTGAGCAAGGGGTACCAGTTCTCACCGGCGCCGATTGTGGAACCATCGATGGCCTCGATCACCACACCGGCTTCGATCTTTGTTTCGTCCCGTTCGAGGGGACCGCCCTCGATGATCTCGGCGATTTTCACGCCAGCACCCGCGTATTGCGGGTCGGGAAAGAATCCCAGGGCCGCGGTGGCGTCGCCATCGGGTCGTTTCGGCCGGTAGCCGCTCCCCAGGTGGGAGGCGTTGAGTTCGCCCTGCATCTCAGATATCAGTTCAGCGAGGTCGTAGTTGTTGTCGATGTAGGGCAGGAACTTGGAGTACTCGGATTTGTAGAAGTCCCAGTCCACGCCGTGCATGTCCTCGACGTAGAATTTCTTCTTCGTCTGGCGCCAGGCGTGCTCGAAGAAATAGGCCCGCTCGGCGACGGGGTCGAGTTCCATTTTCGCGCTCAGAGAGACCGGCTTGACCTTGCCGCCATCGATTTCGATCACCTTGAGCTTCCGATCGGCAAGCACGAAGGCCTTCTCACCCTCCTTGTCGATCACGAGACCGCCGGTCGAATCCGCCTTGAGCTTGGCGAGGAGCTTGACTTCTTTCTTGCGGTGCTCCGAAACCCAGAGATCGTAGCCCTTCTCGAAGGCGGCGAGGTAGAGCAGTTTCTCGCCGTCAGGGGTCACCGCGACCCCACTGAGATCGGCGGAGTGAACCGAAAGCCGGATCTTGCGGTCGTCGAACCCGTCGAGATCGATCTTGACCGGATCCGGCAGTTCGATCTCATCATCGTCCTCGGCCTCGTCGTCCTTGTCCTTGTCCTTGTCGTCGCCGTCATCCTTCTTGTCTTTCTTCTCGGCCTTCTCGTCCCGTTCCTTCTGCTGTTCGAGCTCGACCTCGCTCAGACGGAAACGGTCCCAGCCCTCGCGGTTGAAGAATCCGGCATAGACATCGAGTTCGGCCGGCCACCCCGCCTGCATCCTGGTGCCGTGGCGGTCCGACAGCCAGTAGACCAGTTCGCCATCCATGGCCCATCGAGGGGTCACCGACCAATACCCGCTCTTGGTCAGGTTGACCAACTCGGACTCACCCGATGCGGCGATCAGACCGACCTCGAGCGACCAGCGGCCCGGGCTGAGGAACTGAACCAGAAACCACTTTCCGTCGGGCGACCACTCGTACCACTGGTCGCCGTCGATATAGGAGTAGTTGTTGTCGGCCGCCACAATGGAGCGGCTCTCGCCGCTCGCCAGATTGATCACCTTGAGCTCGGTCCGCTCCTCGAGATAGGCGATCTCCTTGCCATCGGGACTGAAGTGGGGCTGGAAGGTCTCGGCCTCGGTCTCGAGCACCGCCTTTTCCTCCATGGCGGTCGCATTGAAGAAGCTCGGTTCGTTATCGTCGGTGAGCTCGGTCCGGTAGATGTTCCAGCTTCCCCCACGCTCACCGGCGTAGGCCAAGCTCCGCCCATCAGGGCTGAATGTGACCGACCGCTCCTGTTCCGGGGTCGAGGTGATGCGCCGGGTGGTGGCGTGATCGCTCGATGTGACAAAGAGCTCGCCTCGGGCGATGAACGCAATTTCCTTGCCGTCGGGGGAGAGATCGAACTCGGTGATCTTGCCGGACACATCGATAAAATCGATCTCGTTGTGGTGGGAGTCGGTGGCCACCATCACCTCGATCTTGGAACTTGAATCCGCACCGGCAGAGCGGACCCAGATCTCGCCGTCAAAGGCGTAGCACAGATCGCCTCCGACAGAGCCGGTCAGAAACCGGACCGGATGCGTGGTGTGTTCGGTGATCTGCTCCGGGTGCGAGGGATCATCGAGCTCCATCCGCCAGATGTTGAAGGTCCCGTCGCGCTCGGAGAGAAAGAAGAGCGATTCTTCGCCCGGGGCCCAGACCGGCCGGCGATCGTCGGCGCCGAACTCGGTCAGTCGGGTGTGCTCGCCGCTCGTCTGATCATACAACCAGACATCGCGCGCGAAGGAAGAGTTGTCGTGCTTGCGAGTGAGCTCCTCGTAGCCCTTCTCGTCGGTGTAGGCCAACCGTTGCCCTGCACTGTCATAGACCGCGAAGAGCGCCGGCGTGCTCAGAATCTGTTTCGGCATGCGTCCCTCGATCGAGACTTCGTAGAGCTCGGGCTGAGCTCGGGTCGGGAACTGGACACACGAAACGGTGTCGAGCCGCGCCGAACTGAAGAGCACGATCTCGCCGTCGGGCGTGAAGCTCGTCGGACGATCGGGGGCGGAGTGCACGGTCAGCCGCGTCGCGGTTCCACCAGTGGCATCCATCACGAAAACATCGTCGTTGCCGTAGCGATTCGAGGCGAAAGCGATCTTCGTAGAGTCGGGCGACCAAACGGGCATGGTGTCGTGCGCCGGGTGGACGGTCAGGGGCGTCGCCTGCCCACCGCTCGACGACACCCGGTAGATGTCGCCTCGGTAGCTGAAAACGACGGTCTCACCATCCGGCGATATCGCGGGATAGCGGAGCCAGAGAGCGGGTTGGACGGCGGAAACGACCGTTGCAACGGTCAACAGAACGAGCACACCGATCACTACGCGAGCCTGAGTCTTGAATCGCATACCTTCTCCAAAAAATATAAGTGAACGCAACTTTTCTGCAGCCACACTGTGTGTACGTCAATTTGGCCGCGGGGTTTTTGTCGTGTTCTCCCCACAACTGTTGCTGAAGGCGAATCCTTCTACTCCGGCCTTCTGGGACGCCCCAGCGTCGCACGGGCAGCGTGGTCGTTCGGGTGGGGATTGAGAGGTTCGGACC
>CBESWV010000092.1:0-13409 GCA_965533305.1 uncultured bacterium
ACCATGTATGTCAGAACCGGGGACGAGACCTACAAGAAGATGACGAAGTTCTGGGGCAAGCTCTTCCTCATCAACTTCGCCATGGGGGTCGTCACCGGGATCGTCCAGGAGTTCCAGTTCGGGATGAACTGGTCGGAGTACTCGCGCTTCATGGGCGACATCTTCGGTGCGCCCCTGGCCATCGAGGCCCTGCTCGCCTTCTATGTCGAGTCGGTCTTCATCGGGGTTTGGATTTTCGGCTGGGACAAGATTTCCAAGAAACTCCACGCGACGGTGATGTGGCTGGTGGCCATCGCCTCGAATATCTCCGCGCTTTGGATCCTCGTCGCCAACTCATTCATGCAGCAGCCGGTGGGCTATGTCCTCAGAAACGGTCGCGCCGAAATGGACGACTTCTTCGCCCTGCTCGCCAACGGCCACGTCTGGGTCCAGTGGCCGCACGTCTTTTTCTCTGCGGTGGCCACCGCGGGGTTCTTTGTCGCCGGGATCTCCGCCTGGCATCTGCTGCGGAGGTCGGATCAACTCGAGGTCTTCAAACGGTCGTTCCGGATCGGCATTCTCTACGCCACCATCGGCGTCGTCATGTCCATGCTGGTCGGCCACAGCCAGGCCCAGTACATGACCCGGATCCAGCCCATGAAGATGGCGGCGGCCGAGGCCCTGTGGGATACCGAGGACCCAGCGGCCATGTCGCTTTTCACCATCGGCAACGAGAAGGAACGCCGCGATGTCTTCGCCATCCGGGTGCCCGGTCTGCTGAGCTTCCTCGCGTACAACCGGTTCAAGGGCGAGGTCCGGGGGATCAACGATCTCCAGGAGGAATACATGACTACCTATGGCCCCGGCGACTATGTTCCACCGGTGGCCATCTCGTACTGGACCTTCCGGATGATGGTCGGTGCCGGGACCCTGATGTTCCTGCTGGCGGCCTTCGGGCTGTGGAAGGTGGCGCGAAAGGGAGTTCCCGAGAACGCCCTTTATCTCAAGCTCATGTTCTGGGCAATCGCACTGCCATACATCGCTAACAGCGCAGGCTGGATCTTCACCGAGGTCGGCCGGCAACCGTGGATCGTCTTCGGGCTGCAGAAGACCGCCGACGGGGTCTCGACCTCGGTGGGTGTCGGTGAGGTGCTCTTCTCGCTCATCGCCTTCACTCTGGTTTACGGGATCCTCATGGTGGCCGATGTGGTGCTGCTCAAGAAGTATGCGGCCGCCGGGATTCCGGACGACACAGTGGAGCCGGCAACGGCCGGCACGGTCTGAAGGAAGGAGGACGACATGGATCTCAACACTCTTTGGTTTGCTCTCATCGGCGTGCTCTTCGTCGGGTTCTTCTTTCTTGAAGGCTTTGACTACGGCGTCGGCATCCTCCACCCCTTCCTCGGCAAGACCGACACCGAGCGACGGATGATCGTCAACACCATCGGCCCGGTCTGGGATGGCAACGAGGTTTGGATGATCACCGCGGGTGGGGCCATGTTCGCTGCGTTCCCGCACTGGTACGCCACCCTCTTCTCGGGCTTCTATATCGCCCTCGTGCTCATGCTCCTCGCGCTCATCGTGCGTGGAGTCGCGTTCGAGTTCCGCTCCAAGATGGACGAGCTCGGTTGGCGAAAGACCTGGGACTGGGTGATCTTCTTCGGCAGCTTCGTCCCAGCCCTGCTCTGGGGGGTGGCCCTCGCCAATCTCATCCGTGGAGTACCCATCGACGAGAACATGACCTATGTCGGTGGTTTCTTCAATCTTCTGAACCCCTATGCGCTCATCGGCGGCCTCGCGTCGTTGACCCTCTTCACGCTGCACGGGGCCACCTTCCTGACTCTGAAATTGGGTGGTGGGATGGAGGATCGCGCACGGGCGTATGCGAGCAAGCTGTGGTACCCGGCGGTGCTCTTCCTCTTCGCCTTTGTCGCGGGCACCTATTGGATGACCGATGTCCACGAGCGGCTCGGGCTCAACCCGGGCGTGGTTCCGGCGGTGGCGGTGATGGCGCTCTTCGCCTCCCGCTGGACGATCTCGAACCGGCGCGACGGATGGAGCTTCATTCTCACCGCGGTTTCCGTTGTCTTTGCCACGGTGACGGTCTTCATCGCTCTCTTCCCGCGGGTCATGGTCTCGAGCCTCGATCCCGAGTGGAGCCTGACGATCTACAACGCCGCCTCGAGTCCCTACACGCTCAAGGTCATGAGTATCGTCGCCGGATTGCTGGTGCCTGTGGTGCTGATCTACCAGTCGTGGACCTACTGGATCTTCAGGAAGCGGATCACGCCGGACTCGCATCTGCACTACTAGGTTCTCGCCAATCAAAGATCCGACCGGGGAAGGGAGACCTTCTCCGGTTTTTTGGTCGCTCGCGACGTTTTCGTTTGAGCCACAGAGGCGCACAAAGAGACCCAGAGACATCGCAACATCGCAACGTCGCAAACACGAAGACGCAAAGACACGAAGAAATTACGAAGGAGTCTGAAGCGCCCCTCTGCGCCTCTGTGGTGAATCGTGATCGCATCGGGTCGGCGTATCCTGATCCACGATGCACCTGGATGGACGTCTCCTTGCGCTTGTAGGCCCGCACCGCTCGGCGCTCATTCTGAGCGTCGCCTTCGGGTGGCTCGCGGGCGTCGTGACCGTGGTCCAGGCTTGGTTGCTGGCGCACATCATAGCCGAGGTCTTTCTCGGTGGTGCGGATCGGGCGGCGGTGCTGCCGAACCTCGGCGGGCTGGCGGTGGCAATCATCCTCCGGGCGGGTTTGTCGTGGGCAACCGACGCCTCGGCGGCCCACGCTGCAGCCGGCGTCAAGTTTGAGCTCAGAAGCCGGGTCTTTGCATCGTTGATGCGTCAGGGCCCGGTGGCGGCGGGGCGACGACGCACGGGTGAAGTCGTCACCCTTTTGACCGACGGTGTGGGGGCCCTGGACGCGTACATTTCGAACTACCTGCCCCAGCTTGCCCTGGCGGTGGTGATCCCGTTGACGGTCGCGGCTGTGGTCGTTGGTCGTGACCTTTTATCAGGGATTGTGCTGATCCTCACCGCGCCGCTCATCCCCGTCTTCATGTATCTGATCGGTCAGGCCGCGGATGCCCTTTCGCGGCGCCAATTGCTCGACATGGCGCGGCTCAGCGCCTTCTTCCTCGATACCATCCAGGGTTTGGCGACACTCAAGATCCTCGGCCGGTCACGGGCGCAGATCGAGGCCATCGGACGGGTCAGCGAGGCCTTCCGTTCGTCCTCCATGTCGGTGTTGCGGATCGCTTTTCTGTCGGCACTGGTCCTCGAGCTGGTGGCGACCCTGAGCGTTGCGGTCGTGGCGGTGGAGATCGGTCTGCGTCTGCTCGGTGGGAGGCTCGGCTTTGAGTCGGCTTTCTTTGTTCTTCTGCTCGCACCCGAGTTCTATCTGCCCCTGAGGCGGCTCGGCTCGGCCTTTCACGCCGGTCTTGCCGGGGTCAGTGCGACGATTCGTCTCTTCGAGTTGCTGGAAGAGGGCGGTTCGAACCGCGGGTCTCTTCGGGAAGCGGCGATGCCCGACCGACCGACCCTCGAACTGAATGGGGTGTCGTTCGCCTATCCATCCGACGACGGGACGGCCCGCCCGGCGCTCGATGACGTGAATCTGACCATCGCCCCTGGGGAAAAGCTCGCCCTGGTCGGCCCGTCCGGGGCCGGCAAGAGCACAGTCGCGTCGATGCTCCTTCGGTTCATCGATCCTGACGCGGGTTCGCTTTCGGTCGATGGGATCGACTCGACCGCCATCGACCCCGAGGAGTGGCGGAGTAGGTTTGCCTGGGTTCCGCAACATCCCCATCTCTTCGCCGAGTCCGTCGAAGCGAATCTCCGGCTTGCTCGGCCCGAGGCTTCGCCGGATGAGATGGCGGTTGCTCTTCGCGCCGCCAAAGCAGACGAATTCGTCGCCGCCCTTCCGGAAGGGGGGGCGACCCGGATCGGCGAACGCGGGGCGAAGCTCAGCGGCGGCCAGACCAGACGGCTGGCCGTGGCTCGAGCGTGGCTCGCCGATGCGCCGATCGTCATCCTCGACGAGCCGGTTGAGGACCTCGATCCGCGTCTCCGGGCCGAGATCGATGCCAGTCTGACGGGTCTGCTCGATGGTCGATCCGCGGTGATCATCGCCCATCGGATGTCCACTGTGCGGACCGCCGATCGGATCGTTGTACTTGATGGAGGCCGGGTGGTCGATCAGGGATCCCACTCGGAGCTGGTTGGGCGTTGCGAACTCTACCGGGGGCTCGTTCAGGCATACGGAGGGGGAGCATGAACATGTTCCTCCGTCTACTCCGCCTGCTCGTAGTCTTTCGCTGGCAGATGGCGGCGGCGGTGGCCCTTGGGGTCGCCACCATCGGCAGCGGGGTCGGTCTCATGGGGACCGCCGCCTTCCTCATCGCGTCGGCCGCGCTCCAGCCCTCCATCGCGGATCTTCAGGTCGCCATCGTCGGGGTCCGTTTTTTTGGACTGAGCCGGGGCCTCTTCCGCTATCTCGAACGGTTGGTCTCGCACGATGTGACCCTGCGTGTGCTCGGACGCCTTCGGTGCTGGTTCTTCCGCGCACTCGAACCGCTGGTGCCGGCGCAGACGATGGAGGTTCGGTCGTCTGATCTTCTGACCCGCGCGGTCAGCGATGTGGAGTCGCTGCAGGAACTCTTCATCCGGTCGGTGGCGCCGCCCATGGTAGCGACCGCGGTTGCAGCAGGAACGGGGCTGTTCCTCGGCGCTTACGCGTGGGAGTTGGCGGTTGTATTTGTCGTCGCCTTCGCCGCCGCGGCGGTGTTGATCCCCGTCGGGACCATTCTCGTGGGAAGAGCCGTCGCCCATCGATTGACGACGGCGCGAGTCGAACTGGCGGCCGCGGTGGCAGATGGCGTCCAGGGGATGGCCGATCTTTTGGCGTTCGGTCGGGGTCGATCTCAGCGGTGGCGGATCGATGATCTCTCGCGGGAATCATCGAATCTCCGTCTGCGGGCAGCCCGGATCGAGGCAGGGGGCGCGGCCGGGGTGGTTCTTGCCACCCACGCCACCGTTTGGCTGGTGCTGGTTGTCGCCATCCCCATGGTCGGTCACGGGCGGTTCACCGGGGTCGGTCTGGCGGTGGTCTGTCTGGTCGCCATGGCGGCATTCGAGGCGGTGCAGCCGCTTCCGGCGGCGGCTCGTGGGCTCTCCGAACAGCTCGAGGCGGCCGATCGGGTCTTTGCCGTCCTCAACCAGAGGCCGGTTGTGGACGAACCCGTTGATTCGTCGGCCCATGTCTTGGTGGATATCGGCTTCACCGTTGATCTGTGTGGAGTTTCGTTCACCTACCCGGGGGCAGACCAACCGGCTTTGAGTCACATCGATCTCCGGATTCGTGAGGGCGGCCGGATCGCCGTGGTTGGTCCCTCGGGCGCCGGGAAATCGACGTTGGTCAACCTGTTGCTGCGTTTCTGGGATCCGTCCGATGGTGAGATCCGGCTTGCGGGAACATCTCTGGACGCCTACTCCCTCGAGGCCCTTCGCAATGTCATCGGTGTGCTGCCCCAGCGGACGGATCTCTTCACCGGCACCATCCGGGAGAATTTTCTGTTCGCAGCACCGGATGCCCGGCAGATCGATCTTGATCAGGCGGCCGTTGAAGCGGATCTGCTTGACACCATCCGGGCCTTCCCGGATGGCTGGGACACCTGGATCGGCGAGCACGGGATGCAGCTCTCGGGGGGCCAGCGCCAAAGGCTCGCCCTCGCGCGGTTGATCCTTCGTGATCCGCCTGTCGTGGTGCTGGATGAGCCGACCACGGGTCTTGACCCCATCACCGAGGAGCGGGTGATGGGGTCACTGGTGGAGTTCTTTGATGGACGCACCACCATCGTCATCACCCACCGTCTGGTGGCCATGGATCGCTTCGACGAGATTTTGGTCCTCGATGAAGGGCGCGTTGTCGAACGTGGCAGCAGCAGAGAGCTTGAGCTCGAGGATGGTCTCTATCGGCGCCTCTTAGAGGGGCAACGTGCGAGGCTTTAGTCAACGCCCGGCAGAATCCCCCAAGCACTCGTGACCATGCGTCACGTCGATTCGGTGATCGAGTTCGCCCGAGGGTTCTCGTCAGTCCCACTGCCCCGTGTCGCCGGTTTCGAATCCATCGGAAAAGATTGAGGCGGTCCTCAGGAAGACGTTGTCGAAGTGGATTCCGAGATCACCGCCGGCCTCATTCTTGGTGTTCCAGAGGGTCAGCCGAGCGGCGATGGAGGTTGGCGGGGCCGTGGCGGTCGCCCGAACCTCTTTCCAGCCGATGTCGCTTGTGGTTGCCGGGGGCGAGACCACTGATCCGCCGTGACCAGCCGAACAGTTGGCATCGTCCCAGAACCAGATCTGGATGCTCGAAATACCGGTGGTTGTTGTTCCGTCGGCCATTCTGATCGATCCACCGAAGACGTAGTCCCGGTCGGGCGGAAGAGGATGGATGCACTGGACGGTCGCCAGATTCATGCTTGGATCGGCAAAGCTGTTGGTGATGAGTGCCGATCCGGACAGCGGATCCCCTCCGGAGTCGAGTGAGTGGTGCTCGATCGTACCGAAGGTCAGGTTTTGCAGATCCCAGTCATCCACGTTGTCGTCAAAGGTGCCGTTGACGACCAATTCCTGGGCCGAGATTCCGGCCCACGAGCCTGAGATGACGAGAATCAACAACGTGATGGTCAGAGTTCTCAACGAGTGCCTCCCTATGGATCGTGTGTCGGTTGCATGCAACGTGATTGTTCACAACGTAGTGCCCGAGGTCGCGGTTGTCTAGGGAGTGATTCCGGATTCAAAAAACCCCCGCCGATCGGCGGGGTTTGAAACGGATCGAATTTGCTCTACTTGTTGAGCGCCTCGTGCACCTTGCCGACCATCTCGGGGCCGGGGGTCAGGGTGGCGTCGCCTTCGTCCTTCCACTTGGACGGGCAACCCTCGTTGGCCTTACGGGAGAGATAGAGATTGGCTTTGAACTTGCGCATGAGCTCGTCGATGTTGCGGCCCATGTTGTAGAAGTTGACCTCAGAGTTGAAGAGGGTGCCGTCGGGGCTGATGATGAAGGTGCCGCGGAGCGCCAACCCCGAGCCTTCGTCATAAACACCGAAGAGCCACGAGATCGCGCCGGTGGGGTCTGCGCCCATGAGGTATTTCACATCCGCGAGCTCTTTTTCGTGGTCTTTCCATGCGAGGTGAACAAACTGGGTGTCGGTGGAGACGGTCACCAGGGTGGCGCCCATCTTCTTGAATCGGTCTTGCTGCTCTGCCAGAGCAGCGAACTCGGTCGCTCAAACAAAGGTGAAGTCGGCCGGGTAGAAGAAGAGAATGGTCCACTTTCCGGCTTCCATGTTCTCCGAAAGTTTGAACTTGCCGAAGTTGCGGATGGTCGGGTCGTAGGTGTCGAGTTCGAAGTCGGGGATCTTGTGCCCCAACTGTGCCTGGATCATTTCCTCGCACATAACTGTTACCTCCTTGGTCTGTGGTGCGTTCAGGACCGACAGTGTAGCTATCGCGAACGAGTCCTGCAATCTTCAGTTTGCGGTTGTCGGTGATTTACGAGGAAAGATACCCCCCGGGGGTATGGTATTGTCATCGAGTGAGGAAGTTAGGGGGTTAGAAGGTAAAAGAGTGAAGATCGGAATCTCCATCGAGCTTCCAGCTCGGCTCACTTTCTAACATCCTAACTCTCTAACCCGCGACCGTAGGGAGCATTGATGGCCATTGACGAAAAAGTCCAGGAAAGCGCCCGCCGACGGTTGGCCATCATCGAGGGCCAGCTCCGCGGACTCAACAAGATGATCGAAGAGAAGAAGTACTGTATCGATGTTCTGACCCAGATCTCGGCAATTCACGAAGCGCTCCGCGGGGTCGGCAAGCTGGTCGTCCGTCACCACCTCGAGACCTGCGTCACCGAAGGCCTTCAGAGTCAGGAGCGAGAGCAGCACTATGAGGAGCTCATGGATCTCATCTACAAGCTGAGCAAATGATGGAAATCCTGCAATCCATCATCATTGCTTCATGGGCCATGCTCGTCGAGATGGCGCCCTATCTGCTGCTCGGATTCACCGTCGCCGGTCTGCTCTCGGTGATGATTTCCCCTCGATGGGTCGAGCGCCACCTCGGCAATCGCGGACTCGGCCAGGTCTTCAAGGCCAGCCTCTTCGGCGTGCCTTTGCCGCTGTGCTCGTGCGGAGTGATCCCGGTCGGCGCTTCGCTTCGCCAACATGGCGCCGGCAAGGGAGCGACCACGGCGTTCATGCTCTCGACCCCGCAGACGGGTGTCGACTCCATCGCCGTGACCTACGCCCTGCTCGGACCGTTCATGGCCGTTGTCAGACCCATCGCAGCCCTGCTCACCGGCTTCCTCGGGGGCAGTCTCGTCTATGCCTTTGACCGGAACGACGATGATCAGCCCGTGGATGAGCTTCCAAAGGCGGCCTGCTCGAGTAGATCCGACTGTTGTGAAGATGAAGAGGAGCCGCGGAAGAAGACCCTCTTCGATGGGCTGACCTACGGTCTGGTTACGCTGCCCCGAGACATCGGGCGCGCGCTCATCATCGGGATTCTGCTGTCGGGAGTGATCTCCGCGTTGATCGAGCCCCGCGCCCTCGAGGCGACTCTCGGTGGTGGGATCTGGCCCATGCTCGTCGCCATGGCTGTGGGGATCCCGCTTTATGTCTGCGCCACCGCTTCGACTCCCATCGCGCTCTCGCTGATCCATGCCGGGCTGTCCCCGGGGGCGGCGCTGGTCTTTCTCATCACCGGACCGGCGACCAATGGCGCAACCTTGACCACCCTGTGGCGGGTGCTTGGGCGGCGGTCGGTGATGATCTTTCTGCTGAGCGTGGCAGTCGGGGCCCTCGCAACGGGTATTGCCGTCGATGCAATTGTGGCGTCGGATCTCATCGATCCATCCGCAATGGTGCCGGCCGCAGTCTCGCAGGCGGGCGCTCACGACCATCATGGAGAGGAGGCCGGATCCGGTCTCTTCGGCCGGGGATGCGCCATCCTGCTCATTCTGTTGCTTGTCAACGCACTTTGGCCGCAACCGCAGCCCATGGGACGGGGAGATGTGAAGATGATCACCATGCCGGATGTCGATGTCTTGGAACTGGCTGTGGCCGGGATGCGCTGCAACGGATGTGTCCAAAGCGTCCAGCGGGCCCTCGACGAAGCCCAGGGTGTCGAGGACGCTACGGTCGACCTTGCAGCGGGCCGCGCCAGCGTTCGCGGCTCGGGCTTTGATCGTTCGATGCTCGCCGAGAAGGTCCGCGGCCTCGGGTTCGAAGTCGAAATCGTCACTGGCGACTGAACCGCCGGAGTCTTTGCTACTCTGAAGCCGATGGCGGATGTTCAACCGCGTCGCGCGGTGGTGATCGATGACTCGCAGATCCAGTGCGCCGTGTGGAAGCGGCTGCTGGAAGGCCGCTATGGCGAACGGGTCGCGGTGGAGACCTTTAGCGACCCGCGTGAAGGGGTCCAGGCCCTGGACCCGGGAATCCACCTTCTCCTGCTCGATTGGGAGATGCCGTGGATGGACGGCAAGGAGGTCCTCGAGGCGGCGCGCAGCATCGGCGTCAACCTCAAACGGATAATTATCACCTCATCCCATCCGGCTGATCGACTGCACGAGGAGTTTGACGACACCGGCTGTCTCGCGGTGATCGAGAAGGCGGAGCCCGAGCAGCAGGCGGCCTTTATGATGATCCTCGACTCGATCATGAGGCGCTGAGTATTCGTCAAAACCACAAAGGCGCGAAGACACAAAGACCACACAAAGTGAACAAAGCTTGGCGGCATTGCCGCCAAGCTTTGTTCATCCTCGTGAATTCTTCGAGCCTTGGTGTCTTCGTGGTTGCGACGGATTTCGGTGTTTCAGGACTCCAATGTCGACGCCAGCTCGGAACCGCTCGGTGAAACCTGAGAACCTCTCGCCTCGACTCTCCGTAATCTATGTCAGGAGGCACGCACCATGTTCGAGCTGTTTGGAATTCTGGCGTTGATCGCAGTCGGTGCGGTGGTATTCGGTGTGATTGCAGTCGTCGGCGGGCTGCTCAAGCTCGTGCTCAAGATTGCCCTGATTCCGATGGTCCTGTTGGTCAAGGGGATCGGGTTGCTGATCGGAGCGCTGGTGGTGCTGGTTGTCGTTGGTCCGTTGGTCTTCGGGATCGGTCTCGTGGTGCTGATCCCGCTTCTCATCCTCGGAGCCATGGTCTGGGCCGGCGTCGCACTCGTCACATAAACGATCGCACCGTCGCAACCACAAAGACACCAAGACACGAAGCAGACACGAAGGGTCAGGGATTAGGCGGCAAAGCCGCCAACGAGTTTATCTTTGAGACCCCTTCGTGACTTCGTGGTTGTGATGAATGCGCCCGGTTATTCGAGTTTGTGCTGCACGATCATGAACTCTTCCACGACCTCACCACCGACGATGTGTTCGGTGATGATCCTCTCGAGGACCTCCGGGGTGCAGCCCCGGTACCAGACGCCGTCGGGGTAGACGACGGCGATCGGGCCATCGGTGCAGATCCGCAGACAATCGGCCTTGGTACGCAGCACGCCGCCTGATTCCGAGAGCCCGAGCTCCTTCAACCGCCGCTTGAGGAACCCCCACGATTCGAGCGACGCCTCGCGATCGCAGCACTTGGGCTTGGCCTGGTCGCAACACAGAAAAACGTGGCGGTGGGCGCCGGTGACGCCCACCGCCTCGGCTGCGCAGAGTGCGGGGTTCTTCACTGGAGCATCATCCACAAATAGGCGTAAGCCAGGGCTCCCGAGTAGGCGTACTGGTTGAGGTTGGCGCCGCCGGAGTGACCACCTTCGGTGTTCTCGTAGTAGTAGACCTTGTGGCCCATGTCGGTCATCTTGGCGACCATTTTGCGGGCGTGGGCCGGGTGGACCCGGTCATCCAGGGTCGAGGTGTAGAAGTAGACCTCGGGGTAGTCGGCGTCCTTGTCGAGATTGTGGTACGGCGACCAGGTCTTGATGTAGTCCCAGTCGTCGGTGTCGGGGTTGCCGTACTCTGCCATCCAGCTCGCACCCGCGAGGAGCTTGTTGTAGCGCTTCATGTCGAGCAGCGGGACCTGGCAGACCACCGCCTTGAAGAGTTCGGGTCGCTGGACGAAACTGCCGCCCACGAGCAGGCCGCCCTGCGAGCCGCCTTGGATTCCCAGATGGTCGGCCGAGGTGATCTTGCGCCTGATGAGGTCCTCGGCGACGGCCGTGAAGTCATCGAAGTTCCGCTGGTGGTTCTCCTTGACGGCCGCCATGTGCCAGTCGGGTCCGAACTCGCCGCCGCCGCGGATGTTCGCCAGAACATAAACCCCGCCGCGCGAGACCCACGATGGCCCCTTGCTACCGAGATAGGACGGCAACATGGAGTTCTCGAACCCGCCGTAGCCGTAGAGCAGGGTCGGATTCTTCCCATTTGCTTCAAAGCCCTTCGGTTTGACCACGAAGTAGGGGATCATCACCCCGTCGGCCGAGGCCGCTTCGTACTGGTCGACGGTCATCCCCTCGGGGTCGAACCACGACGGTGAGCTCTTGACCCTTGTCGGTTCACTACCGTCGGGGACGAAGTACAGGCTCGACGGTGTCAGGAAGTCGGTGTAGGAGAAGAAGAAGCTGTCGTCGACATGGCTGGAGCTGCCGATCCCCACCGTGCCGAGACCGGGCAGCTCGATCTCCTGCTCGGTCCAGCCGTCATCGGTCGGGATCAACCTGTAGAGCCGGCCGCGGACGTTGTCGAGGGTCGAGTACAAAAGGTGGTTGGCGGTGGTGCCGATGCCGCCGAGGGAGACCCTTTCGGAAGGCGAAAAGAGAACCTCGAAGTCGCGTTCCCCGCCGAGAAAATCATCCAGGTCAATGGCAATCAGGGCGTCCGCGGGATAGGTGCTGCCGCCGACCTCCCAGTCGGTCCGAAGATTGAGCAGCATCTGGTCCTTGAAGAAGCCGTAGAGCTTTGCGTCCTCGGGAAAGTCGAGCTTCACCCTGCGGCCGTCGAGAATGAGATACGAGGTTCCGCGGTAATACTCGGGGATGGTCTGGGCCAGATCGTAGCGCCCGTCCGCGGTGTGATCGCTATAAACCACGGAGGCCACGTCGTCCACCGAGCCCTCGAAGACGGTGACCGCCTCGTCCATGGAGGTGCCGCGCTTCCACTGTTTGGCGATTCGGGGGTATCCGGAGGTCGTGAGTGAACCCTCACCGAAATCGGTGCCGATCCAAAGGGTGTCCTCGTCCTTCCAGCTGACCTGTGCCTTGGCCTCGGGGACGACGAAGCCGTCCTTGACAAAGGCCTTGGCGACGGTGTCGAACTCGCGCTCCACCGCGGCGTCGCTCCCGCCCCGTGACAACGTGATCATGCAGCGGCGGTAGTCGGGCCGCAGGCAGTTGGAGCCTTTCCATACCCAATTCTCGTCCTCGTCCTCGGCCAAAGCGTCGAGATCGAGCACGGTCTCCCAGGACGGTTCCTCCTTGACGTACTCGTCGAGGAAAGTGCGCCGCCATATTCCCCGTACATGGTCGGCGTCGCGCCAGAAGTTGTAGAGCCAGGAACCGGAGATCGAGACCCCCGGGATCTTGTCGGGCGAGTTATAGATCTCGAGCAGCTTCTCGTGGATCTCACCAAAGACCGGCACCTCTTCGAGCACAGCGGTGTCCTCGGCGCTGCGGTCTTTGACCCACTTCAGGGCCTCTTCACCCTCCACCTCTTCGAGCCAGAGGTAGGAGTCTTCGAGATCATCAGCGGTTGCGAAGCCACCACCGAAGACGGCAAGGACGAGTGCGGCGATCAGGAACTGGCGCATTGAGTTTCTCCTTCCACAGCCTCATACGTCGAGTTGTGGCGCGGGTTCGCTTGGAATCGTAGCAGGGCCGGGTGGATGGGCGCGGATCCATGGTGGGCAGAGACGCGATGGGAGCGGATGCCAGGCACGCGACATTATTCGCGGCTCACAATGTCGGAGCCAGGCACCGAGTCCGCGTGCTCGGTACGGTATCGATTCCGGATCACCGATCACGCTCCGAGTGGCACGATCCTCCCTGTTCTGTTATCACCATAGGGGCAATCCGAAAGGTGGCTGCCGTGATCGAAAACTTCGCCGATCTCAAGCGCCGTGTGGTGGTGGTGGATGGCTGCCGGACTCCCTTCTGTCGTTCGGGGACGGCGTTCACCGATCTCAGGTCGTATGACCTCGGTCGGATGGCAGTTTCCGGCCTGCTGCACCGGACGGCCATCGACCCCGAGGTGGTTGATCTGCTGGTCATGGGCACCGTCATCGCCGACCCAGCGACCTCGAACCTCGGCCGCGAGGTGGTGCTGGCGAGCCAACTTCCCGACAGCTGTCCGGCCTACACGGTTTCGGTCGCATGCGTATCCTCGCTCCAGTCGTTCCTCGATGCGGCGCGCGCCATCG
>CBESWV010000093.1:0-13325 GCA_965533305.1 uncultured bacterium
CGGACCGGCGACCATGCTGGCACCGCCCCGGTCGCTGCTACTTCGCCAGCAGGTACCCCGTCAGTCCCCGCAGCACCTGCTCGTCGGTATGCGCGTAGGCCGGCATCTCGATGGGATACCTTTCGGCCATGTAGGCGAGCCGCGGAGTCACCGCGATCACCGCCCTGGGGTCGCGGAGGTAGTCGATGAGCTGTTGCTCCTCCCAGCGTTTGGCGAGACCGGTCAGCTTGGGCGCGGTGCGCTGGCCTTCGAGTTCGGCGCCGTGACACTTGGCGCACTTGAGGGCGACATAGGCGACCTCGGGCGGTTCACCCGTCAGATCAACCACATCCTGTTGGTACTCGTCCTCACCCTGGCCGCACCCGAGAACGATGGCGATCACGATGCCGACAATGACGATGCCGATGATTCTCATGATTCCTCCGAAAACTCAATCACCAACGAGGTGGTCCACGTTGGCGGCACAGATGAAGTCGTTTTCGGACAGGCCCCCGACGGTGTGGGTGGTGTAGGCCACCATGCAGGTGTCATATCCGACCATCATCTCCGGGTGGTGGTCCTCACGGTGCGAAACCCACGCCACGGCGTTGACGAATGCCATGGTCTGGTAGTGGTTTTCAAACTGGAAGACCTTCGTCAGGGCGCCGTCGTCGATCTCCCAGCCGGCGGTGTGGGAGAGCAGGTGCTCGAGCTCGTTGCCGCCGATGGGTTCTGTTCCCTCGGGGATCGGTTGGCAGGTCTTCATGAGCATATGGTTGTCACACATAGGTCCTCCCAGACACCGGCCATCATACCGGAACTGGATCGTCGCCGAAGCTTGATTAATTCATTTTTTAGGCTAGACTAAAAATATGTCCATCAGCGAGATTCCGACCGACGGGCACAAGCCCGGGAGGCAGGTTCTATCCCCATCTCAGGAGGACTATCTCAAGCAGATTTTTCTCCTCGGCAATGGGGTCGAGAGCGTGTCGACGCGGGATCTGTCGGTTCGGCTCGATGTTCGCCCGGCGTCGGTGACCGGGATGGTCCAGCGTTTGGCTGTGAACGGGCTGGTGAGCTATGAGCCCTACAGGGGCGTCACCTTGACCGACAGCGGCCGCAGGGTCGCGTTGGAGATGCTCCGCCACCACCGCCTGCTCGAGACCTTTCTCGAACAGGTCCTGGGATATGGATGGGACGAGGTTCACGATGAGGCCGAACGGCTCGAACACGTGATCTCGGAGCGCTTCGAGGCCCGGATCGCCGAGGCGTTGGGCCACCCGACCCACGACCCCCACGGTGCCCCGATCCCCGACGCCGATCTCAAGCTCCCGAAGGTCGCCGACGAAACCCAACTCAGGCGATTGCCGCCAGGCACGATGGTGAAGTTGGGAAGGGTCGGAACCGAGGACGGGGACACTCTCAACCTGCTGAGCAAGCTCGGGTTGGTCCCGGGGGTGATGGTCGAGGTCCTGGAGACGGTAGAGGGCGCGGTACGGGTCGCAATCGAGCAGGAACGGTTTCTTCTCCCGTGCGAGCTCGCGGATGAGCTATGGTTTTTGGAGGACGCATGACAACAACGAAGCAATTACTTTTTTTGGTGGGATTTCTGGCCGCCGTCATCGGTTGCGGTGGAGGCCGGTCGGCCGACACGACGGAGGGCCCCCTTCGAGTCGTGGCAACGACGTCCATCGTCGGTGATCTCGCGAGGTCCATCGGCGGTGACGTCATCGAGTTGGAGACCCTGATGGGTGCGGGAGTCGATCCCCACCTCTACAAACCCTCGGCCGGCGATGTCCGGGCGATGGCGTCGGCCCAGGTGATCGTCTACAGCGGTCTCCATCTCGAAGGTAAGATGACCGAGGTGCTTGCCGAGATAGGAACACGCGGGGTCGAGACGGTCGAGGTGGCGGCGTGTGTTCCCGCCGAATCGTTGCTCGCGGTCGGGGGCTACGACAACCTCCATGACCCGCACGTCTGGTTTGACGTGGGTCTTTGGCAGCATGCCGCGGCGTGCCTGCGCGACGCCTTGATTCGCATCGACCCCGAAAACGCCGTCGGATACCAGGAACGCGGTGATGCCGTGATCGCCGAGTTCGCTGACCTTGATGTCTGGGTGCGCGAACAGGTCGCGACCCTGCCCGGGAATCGCCGGGTGCTGGTCACGGCGCACGATGCCTTTTCTTACTTTGGTCGGGCCTATGGGATGGAAGTGCGTGGTCTCCTCGGGGTGAGCACCGCCGCCGAGGCCGGGACCGCCGATGTTCAGGCGTTGGCCGCCTTCATCGCCGACCGCGGTCTCCCTGCAGTCTTCGTCGAATCCTCGGTGCCGCCGCGGTATGTCGAGGCGCTGACCGAGGCGGTGATCGCCCGCGGGGGCGACGTCACCATCGGCGGCAGCCTCTACTCCGATGCGCTTGGAAGTCCGGGCGGGCCGGCAGAGACCTATGTCGGGACGGTTCGCGCCAACGTCGAGACCATTGTCGGGGCGTTGTCCAAATGAGCAGAGGAAAGCACTTGACGAACTGGATGGCTGTTTTTGCCTGTGTGAGTGTCTTGCTCGTACCGGGATGGGCGTCGGCGAAAGACCCGCTGATTACCGATCGGCCGGACTTCACCGAAAGCGCATTCGTGGTCGGTCGCGGCACCGTTCAGCTTGAAGGTGGTGGAACCTACGTCGATTTCGGAAACGAGTCTGCGACGACCCTGCCCGAACTCCTGGTGCGGTGGGGTATCACCAGGACGGTCGAGCTTCGCTTTCTTACGCCGACCTACGCCTGGATCGATGGCCCGGACGGGTCGGATTCCGGCTTCCTCAGCACCGTTCTGGGAGCAAAGATCGCGCTCAACGATGGTGACGGCGATGGTTTTTGGGGCAAGACCGGAGCCGGCGTCATCGTCGCGACCACGGTTCCTACAGGAAGCTCGGACGTCGCATCGTCGGCCTGGCAGCCATCCGCGACCCTTTCATTGGCGTGGGATCTGAGCAAGGCTGTCGGTCTCGGGGTCAACATCGGTTGGGCCCGGCCCGAAGACGACGGGCAACGATTCAACTCCGTCTACGGCAGCGTCGCCGCAGGGTTCAGTGTCGCAAAGAACACCTCGATCTTCACGGAGTTCATCTTCTTTGATCGCGAGAGCGAACGTGGGCCGAGCACCACGACCTTTCAGGCGGGAGTGACCTATCTCATCAATCCCGATCTTCAGTTGGATATTCGAGCCGCACGACGGCTGAGCAGCGAGGGCGCCGATATTCTCATCGGTCTCGGCGCATCGGTGAGGTTCTGAGGAGGCATGATGGCCATTGACGACACTCCGGCGCTGGAGGTCGAGGACCTCACCGTCGCCTATTCGGATCAACCGGTGCTCTGGGACATCGATCTCACGGTGCCGGCGGGTGACAAGATGGCCATCGTCGGCCCAAATGGAGCCGGCAAGAGCACCCTCATCAAGGCGGCCATGGGTCTCGTTCCTTCGGTCGCCGGCGAGGTCAGGGTCTTTGGCCGGCCCTTTGCCAAGGGACGCGGTGAGATCGCCTATGTCCCCCAGCGCTCGTCCCTGGAATGGGACTTCCCCACCGATGTTCTCGATGTCGTCACCATGGGTACCTACGGCAGTCTCGGCTGGTTCCATCGACCGGGAGCAGCCGAACGCGACCGGGCGCGGAAGGCCCTCGACGAGGTCACCATGGGCGCCTTTGAGCGGCGACCCATCGCCCAGCTTTCCGGCGGCCAGCAGCAGCGCGTTCTGCTCGCCCGAGCCCTGGTCCAGGAGGCGCCCATCTTGATGCTCGACGAGCCGTATCAAGGTGTCGACGCCCCTACCGAACAGGCGATCGTCGCCGTCCTCGACCGGCTCTCCGATGAGGGCAGGACGGTGATCGTGGTTCACCACGATCTCCAAACGGTCCCCGAGTATTTCGACTCGGTACTGTTGCTCAACGTACGCGCCATTGAATCGGGGCCAGTCGCCGATGTGTTCACCGAGGAAAACCTCCGCCTCACTTTTGGTGGTCGGGTCGGTGTCCTCGCCCAACTCACCGAAGCGGAGACCGGCCGTTGATGGATTTCCTCGGCGACTACACCCTGAGGGTTGTTGCCCTCGGCTCGGGGGTGCTCGGCGCCGCCGCCGGCTCTCTCGGCGCCTTCGCCTTTCTACGCCGGCAGAGCCTCGTCGGCGATGCGCTGAGCCACGCCGCGCTTCCGGGCATCGCCTTGGTCTTTCTGCTCACCGGGAGCAAAGCTCCATTTCCGATTATGATCGGTGCCGCTCTCGCCGGATGGATTGCCATGCTGGCGGTCCGGTTGGTGGTTCGCCGCAGCAGAGTGCCCTACGACTCGGCGCTGGGGATGGCCCTCGCAGTCTTCTTCGGGTTCGGACTGGTGCTGCTGACCTTGATTCAGAAGCGACCCGACGCCGCCCAGGCCGGTCTCGAGTCGTTTCTCTTCGGTCAGGCGGCGTCACTGCTCCGCGAGGATGTGGTGGTCATGACCGCGCTCGGGGCGGCCTGTCTCATCGTCTTGGCGCTGCTCTGGAAAGAATTCAAGCTGCTGAGCTTTGACACCGAGTTCGGCGAAAGTCTCGGTCGACCCATGCGACGTTTGGACGGCCTCTTCACGCTTTTGCTGGTTGTGGCGGTGGTGATCGGCCTACGCACCGTTGGTGTGGTGCTGATGTCGGCCATGGTCGTGGCGCCGGCCGCCGCGGCGCGCCAGTTGACCAACCGGCTTGCGCCCATGGTCATCATCTCCGCCGCCATAGGTGTCTTCTCCGGGGTCACCGGTGCGGTCCTGAGTTCGGTCATTCCACACCTGCCGACCGGGCCGACGATCGTCCTCGTTCTGAGCACCGTTGTTGTGGTTTCGCTGGTCTTCGCACCAAAGCGCGGACTGCTTTGGCGCTGGATACGGCTCGGCCGGTTGCAGCCGGCGGCCGCGCTCGAACCGGTCTTGATGCATCTCTATGCGCTGTCGCAGCAGCACCCCGAGGAACCCGATCACGGACACGGTCTGCCGGTGCTTCGCACCATGAGTCCCGTCGGCGCCGATCTCGATCGGGTGCTCGGTGACCTCCAGGCGCGGGGACTCGTGAATGCTGTCGGTGAGGGACTTTGGGCGCCGACGCCCATCGGGCGCCGTGAGGCCGAGAAGAATCTCGACCGCGAGGGGGATTTATGAGCCCCGAACTCGAAATCCTCGCCATCGCGGTCGTGACGGCCGTGGCGGCCGCGCTGCCCGGCACTTATCTGGTGCTGCGCCGGACCGCCATGGTCTCGGATGCCATCTCGCACGCCATCCTTCCGGGAATCGTCGTGGCGTTTTTTCTCACTCAGAACCTCAATTCACCGTTGCTTCTCGTCGCCGCGGCGGCCACCGGCGTACTCACCGTCGTGCTCATCGAGGCGCTCATCCGCAGTCGACTGGTTCCGGAAGACGCTTCTATCGGGCTTGTCTTTCCGGCGTTGTTCAGCATCGGTGTGATCCTCATTTCGCGCCACGCCTCGGATGTCCACCTCGACACCGACGCGGTGCTGCTCGGCGAACTCGCATTTGCGCCGTTTCAGCGGCTCACGGTGGGTGGGGTCGATCTCGGTCCGACGGCATTGTGGAGCATGGGCACGATTCTGTTGATCAACGCGGTGCTGATCGTCGTCGCCTGGAAGGAGCTCAAACTCGCTACCGTCGACGTGTCACTGGCGGCGCTGCTCGGCTTCCAGCCTCTGGTCGTTCACTACGGCCTCATGACCATGGTCTCGGTGACCGCCGTCGGCGCCTTCGATGCCGTCGGGTCGATTCTGGTGGTGGCGCTCATGATTGCGCCGCCGGCGACCGCCTATCTTCTTGCCGAGCGGCTCGGCCCCATGATCGGCATCGCCATCGCCATCGCCGCTCTCGGCGCCACAATTGGGTGGGCTGCCGCGCTGGCGCTGGATGTGTCCATCGCCGGGTCCATCGCCACCGCCAGCGGGCTGGTCTTCGCGGTTGCGTTTCTCATGGCGCCCCGGAGAGGGCTCGTGGCCCAGGCGCGACGCCGGTCGGGCCAGCGGCTCGATTTCGCCGTGCGGATGCTTGTCGTACATCTGCTCCACCACGAGGGCACCATTGAGGCGAACGAGGAGTGCCGCGAGGACGGACTCCACCGTCACCTTGGATGGCGCGAGTCCTGGACCAAGAGAGTCGTCGCCAAGGCGAAGCATCGAGCATTGGTGGAGGGCAGCGGCGAACTCGTGCTTCCGACCGATGCCGGCCGTCACCTCGGCAACGACGCGGTGATCGGTTTCAGCGACTGAAAGGCATCATTGCTCGCGGCCCGCCACGACGAGCGTCGGGCCCAGCGCCCGATGGCCTCTCGAGACCAATCGGGCTACAATATATCCCCTGGAGGATCGCATGCGGGTTATCGAAGGAAAATTGGATGCGAAGGGTCTGCGGTTTGCGCTCGTCGTGAGCCGTTTCAACGAGGCGTTGACGTCGCGTCTCGAATCCGGGGCGGTGGACTGTCTGGAACGCCACGGTGCATCGAGCGATGACATCACCATCTACCGGGTTCCCGGCGCGTGGGAGATCCCATTGGTTGCGAGTCGGCTCGCTTCATCCGGGAGGCACGATGCGGTGGTTTGCCTTGGAGCCTTGGTTCGTGGCGGAACCGCCCACTTCGACCTGATCGCCGCCGAGGTTGCCAAAGGGATCGCCCAAAGTGCCATGAGTTCCGGTATTCCCATGACCTTTGGCGTCATCACCGCCGAGAATCTCGAGCAGGCTGTCGAACGTGCTGGAACAAAGATGGGCAACAAAGGGTGGGAAGCCGCCCTGGCTGCAATAGAAATGGCGCGGTTGTTCGAGGGGTTTGACGGGAGCGACAAGCCCGCATGATTGGGGTGCAATAGATGGGAATGCGCCGCCACGCCCGAGAGCTCGCGCTGCAATTGCTCTATCAACACGAACACACCGGCGCCGATCTCGAGGTGATGCAGAGGAACTTCGACGAGTGGACAGGCTCGACCGATAGTGTTCGAGAGTTTGCAGACTTCCTGCTGCGGGGGACCCTGGCCAATCTGGAGAAGCTCGACGAGGAGCTGAGCCTTCAGACGGCACATTGGCGTCTCGAACGACTTGCCGCGGTGGATCGAAACATCCTCCGGCTGGCGTTGTTCGAGCTGGCTCACGTGCCCGACACACCTCCGGCCGTAGTCATCGACGAGGCCATTGAGATCGCCAAGAAGTACGGTGCTGAGGAGTCCGGTAGATTCGTCAACGGCGTGCTCGATGGATTCGTGAAACGAAGGTCCGACGCTCGGTGAGGTTGTCTCTCATCGGCCTGGTGATTGTCACTGCGTTGTCGGTGGGCGCCGACGAGGCCGTCTACCTCATGCAGGGGCCGATCCTCCCTCTCCCTCATTTCGCCAACGGGTATGCCGTTGATATTCGTGACCGCGCGGACGGGAGGGTCGAGGTGCATGTCGAGACGTCGCTCAACCCCATCGGCTCCAAAGGTACCTTTGCGGAGGTTGAAGCCGGGGAAGGCCCGGCCGTGCCCCGAGGATTCGACGTGCCGACGAGCCTGCGGTCTGCTCTGCGCCCTGAGATGGACGCCTGGGAGGCTGCGACAGCGGTGCTGGAATGGGTGTCCGACCACCTCGCCCTCGTCGATAACGATCACTTTCCACAGGATGCCGAGTCGGTTCTCAAGCGGCATGGAGGGCGGTGTTCGGGGCTCGCAAACGCCACCGCAGCGCTCCTCATGGCCACCGGGTTCGAGGCGCGAACCGTGAGTGGTCTCCTCATTACCGGGCGCGAGGCGATCCCCCACCGGTGGGTGGAGTGCCGGCTGCCCGGCGCCGGGTGGGTCCCGACTGACCCGACCCTCGGTTGGTGGATCCTGACTCCCCGGCACGTCGCCTTCTCTCAGGCCGTCGACCGCGTGCCGTCCATCGAGATTGTCGTTCCGTCTGTCGGTGAGCTGCACCGGTTGCCCCGGTCTGGCACCACCTTGGTGCGCCCGAATCTGGGGGCCGAGCTTGTCTGTCGTTTGACGGATATGACCGACGCCCGGCGGGCGATCGCCTGGCTCTCCCGCGGGTCGGACCAGCGGCAGGCAGTCTTGGGTCAAGAGGTGCGCTTCGCCAGTCTCCTCCCCGGACGTTGGTTGCTGGAGGTCGAGCTCGACGGCAAGATCGTGGAGCGGCGCGAATTCGACCTGCGATCGGGAGAGCTTCACAGCTATGTCGTTCATCTGCCCGCGGTTGAGCATGAGGAGGTCGGATCGTGAAACGAATTCTCTCCGGCAGCCTCACCCATCTCGGACCGCGCGCCCTCATGAGATTGTTGTCAGCCACGGCTACCAGTGGTGTTTTGGAGTTGGTCACGGACGAGGGTTCGTTCCGGATGGAGATCGATCACGGCTGGACCGCGGTCCCTCCGCCCGATCAACTCGATGCCGCGAGTCGCGTTCTGTCCTGCACCGAAGGTGCGTTTCGATTCGAGCCGGGTGATGTCTCACCCATCGTCGGCCCATCGTTGAGTCTCGGCGCCTTCGCCGACGCTGTTCGGTCGGGTTTGCGGCAGCTCGACAGCAGCCAACTCACCGAGATCGAAGTCGAAAGACTGGTGTCGGGAGAAATCGTCGAGCTCGCTCAATCGGCGACCCTGCCGAATATTCACCTGCTCGGATCGGAACCTCCGGTAAATCCTCTCGAAGACCTGCTGGAAGGTCTTGCGGATCGGGCGCCCCAGGAACTCCTCTTCGCCCAGGTGGGTGTCGTGGCGCCGGATCCCCGCCTCTGGCGTGGCGCAGTGGAGAACGAGTGGCGGCGAAGAGGGTGGGAAGTCCGACAGATCGGCAGGCATCAAGAGGTTGATCTCGCCGAACTCGACGTGCTCGTCGTGCACCAGGCAGCTGGAGTGTCCCGGGCCGGCAAAGGGGCGGCGTGGCTCGATCTCGTGCGTCGGGCCAGGGAGATCGAGCCTCCACTGCCGGTTGTATGGGCGGCCCCCCTGGGTGATCCCTTGTGGGTCCATGAACTGGTCGAAGCCGGCGTGACGTTTCTGCTTCCCGTTCCACCCGGCGAGGGGGGTGAGATCCAGAATCGGTTTGTTGAAGACCTGACCCTCGTCGTTGACCGACAGCTCAGATCTCTCCGCCCGGTGAGCCGGTCGGTGCTTCCACCGGCGGTGGCCGAACTCGTGGACGCCCTCCTCCGAGAGGCGGATTCCGAACAGTCCGTAGGGGTTTTGTTGCAGTTGGCTTCGGGGCATCTTCTCCGCGGTGCGGTGCTCATGGTCGAGGAGACGGCGATCCGCTGTCGCGCCGGTTTCGGCTACCCCCTTGCGCGCGGGACCCAGGCGCTGCCTCGGGGCTTGAGCATCTTCGAACTGGTGATCAGATCCAACAGCCCCACCATGGGCCTCGACCCCGCGGCGGGGGGTTCACACCGGCTCGCGGAACTCCTCGGGCTCGAAGAACTCCCGTCGGCGACGGCGGTCATTCCCCTTGGCGTTGGAGCATCGGTTGCGGGGATCCTTGTCGGGGATCGAGAGGGCGAGAGCCTCCCTGATCTTTCCGAGTTGGTGGTTCTCGCCGGACGCCTGGGCGGGGTGGCTCTGCACTGACAACCACCATCCGGTGGGTCAACCACGGGTGGATTTGACGGCGTCTATTCAACAGTTGTTGTGCGGCGAATCCACGGGTGTGAGAGATAGGAGCGGGCGGCTGCGAATGGGTCATCGTTCCAATCTGTTCTTCAACTGGACGTTTCCTTTGTTGTTCTGCGCTTACGCAACCTGATGATGCTTTTACGCGGCGGTATTGTGTTCAGAATTGACAGAATGTCGACTCTTAGATATGGTCGAAAAAGCCCTCATCCGGTTTTTGAGTCTTTTGAGTGATCTGCGGTAGCTCCTCTCTGCCTTCAAAGGTTGATATCGTGTCCAGAAACAAGCCAAGACGAGATCGCGCATGGTGACTCTGGTCATCGAGGGCAAGGGTGGCTCCCAGCTGACCTATCAGTTGGAGAAACAGTCCGTTTCCCTCGGTGCGTCCAGCAACAACGATGTTGTTCTTCGGCTGCCGGGGGTTGCTCCCCAGCATCTCGTGTTTCAGCGCAATGGCAAGGTCTATACATTCCTCGGTCAGAACCGGCAGGTCGTGGTCCTCAACGGAGAACGTCGATCGCGCGGTGTGCTCAAGGTAGGCGACAAGATTCGGATCGGCACTGCCACCGTCATCTTCAAGGGCGGCGACGACGGTGAAACCGATGTCGAGGTGGTCGAGGGTACCCACGATCGAGGGACCGGAGATGAAACGGAGCCGGTCTCTACGAGCGTCGAGGAGAAGAAGCGCTCCGAGGTCGTCCTGTTTCGCGAATCCCATCAGCTGAGTGATGCTCGGACGCAGCTCGTGGAGATGTTCCGCTCGAGAATACGTTCGGATCTCGTGCCATCGTTGCGTACCTTCTTTGCAACGGTGTTCACCGACCGTAAGGCTCTGCTGGCGCTCACCGACGACGAGGGGCGTTTTCAGCCGGTGATCTCCCAGTGGGAAGGTGACCTGCCGCGGCTGCCGGCTCGTACCTTCTCCGAACTCGCGTCGGCCGGACGGTACGCCGTGCTTCGGCTGGCCGGTCAGCTTCTACTCGTCTACCCGGTTGACCGGGGCCCGGACCTGCCAAACGCAGTTGTGCTGGTCGAGACCACGCCCGAGGATCAAAATGAGGATCGAGAGCTGCTCGGTGAATTCGCCCGGATGCTCTCGGTCCACTGGGACCGGGTTGAACGATCAACTCTGGTCTACGGCGAGTGGGTTAAGAAGGCTCAGCAATCGTTGGAGACACACCTCCCCGGAACCTCCCAGGCCGTACACATTCTGCGCGACAGCGTCGGGGCTGCGGCCCGGTCGGCCTCGCCGGTCATGCTGAGCGGGCCGGTTGGAGCGGGTCGGATGTTCCTTGCGAATCTGATCGCCTCTCTACGCCCGGGGGGAGAGCCTCCGGTTCGCGTCTTCCAGGCACGATCAGACGAAGACGCCGCGCTTCGGGTCGAACTCTTCGGTGCCGAAGGCGAAAGCGAAGGGACGAGTCTGTGTGAACGCTCACGAGGTGCTGTGGTGGTCGTCCGTGATGTTCACCTCATGACACCGGGTCTGCAGCGCGAGTTGGCCGCAGCGGTGACCCAGGATCTCGACTCAGCCTTCGGCCCATCGGTGCGCTGGATCGTGACAACCGGTGAGGACGCCATGGCGTTGGTCAACGAGGGCACCCTCGATGTGACGCTCTTCCGCCTCTTCGACCGCCATCTCATCCGGATTCCCTCGCTGGTTGACCGGCGAGAGGATCTCCCGCTGCTCATCGTCCGTCTCCTCGAGCGGGTCGGCGCCGAACAGGGAAAAGAGATCAGAGGGATCGAGCTGGAGACGCTCAACTCGGTGCTCGACTACACCTTCGACGGGCAAATGACCGAACTTCTGGGCGAGCTCAGGCGCCTGGTCTCCGCCGCGCAGGACGGCGAGATGGTCAGGGGCCTGGTCCCTCGAAGGGCTTCCGCCGGGCGCGGAGCCCACGTCGACGAGGCCGGAGAGGTCTATGCGTCACTCGTGGCCGTCGACGACCTCAAGGTCGTGATTCCGGGTGTCGAGGAACTCATCATCGACCGGGTGCTTCGTCGTGTCAAAGGCAATCAGAGCCTGGCGGCGCGGACGCTGAATCTTTCTCGAGGTGCCCTGATATCGAAGATCAAGGAGTACAAGATCCCGGACTATCGCTCCTTGCGCCGGAACCGGTAGCCGGCTCGTTTCTGCAAGAGATTTGCGGGTCAGTTCTTTGGCTTCTTTTTCTTGCCCGTACTCGACGCTTCGTCGTCTCCGGCGGTCGGCGGTCCGAGCAACTGGATGACGAGATCCCAGTTGAACCCCAGCCAGATCAGGAATGGAAACGAAAACCGTCCCGGGAGGTCGGTGAAGTAGCGCCAGAATCCGTAGAAATCGCGCGAGAAATCCGAGTAGTTCTGCAGGCTCCATTCACCGAGCGAGAGGGCGTAGAGACACTTGATGTGAAAAAACAGGTTCATGCTCTGAGTGAGATAGAGGATGCACCAGCCCATAAAGAGCCGTTCGAGCTGGCGTCTCGAAAACGGCCTGGGCAGCGCCAGATAGAGGGCGAGCAAGACGATGGTGTTGAAGTGTTTTTCGGTGAGCGGGATCGCCGGGATGCCCGAATCGGTTCGGAAGTCAGAGCGGCGAACCTCCGCTCTGTGATCATCCTCGACAACGAGTCGCGTCACCCTGGGGTACTCGAAGGATCTGATCAGGAGCTGCGCAAAGCCCGAGATCGCGGTGTCGAGGACCGGGCGCAGAAGCAACCACACCACCATCGCCACCAACAAGGTCAATGGCAGTCTCTTGATAAAGCTGCGGTAGAGCACGACCTCTTCGCTCACGACGAGTCCTCCTCGTTGAACGAGTCGACCATCCGATCTCCGTTGATCAATCCGCCTCTCGCTTCGGCGGTGCAGCAAAGAGGTGCGCCCAGGTGATCCAAAGCGTGACCCCCGCCAGGATCACCAGCGACTGCCAGATAAAGATATGGGACGAGTTGAAGAGCTTGGGGAGATAGATGCCGATATAAAAGAGCGAGATGATGCGAACCAGGTTGATGGCCTGGATCGCCAGCAGACCGCCGACGACTCCGATGATCTTGGCCGACCACCGCGCCGGAAAGGCGAGGACACCGGAAACGAAAATCAGGCTGGTGATGAGTCCATTGCAGCCGTTGTAGATGGTCACGGCGAACCGCGGTGATCGGAGGACGCACCCGTTCATGGTGATGTCCTCACCCAAAAGGCCAAGGATGATGCCCGATACCTTGGCGATGAGGGTTGTGTACGGGACGACAAAGGCGTCGTTCACCGGCCTCAGGGCGATCACCGTGAAGCTGATCCCGAGAATGCTCAGAAACAGGATGAGAAATCGTGACTCTGGACGTCGCCAGAGGGTACGTGGATCCATTCGGCCTGACCTCCCCGCGTACGCACACCGCGCACGGCGCAACGGTCATGATACCCGAACCCGGATGCGCGGGGGTCGCCAGGCACCCGGTCTGAGTGGCGTGGTGCCATTTGTTGCATTGTTCGGCGGTGGGCCTTTCTGGCGAGGTGAGTCGTCGATGCCGATCAATGCAACGGGTGGTGCCGGAGAACCCGTCACGGGGGTTTCTCGACCGGGGTTGATCATGCCGCCCCGAACTCTGTCGCTGATTCAGCTCCTCAAAGCCACAAGCGCGCTGTGAAGCTCCGAACCGGTGTTGAATCGGGAGGACGGCTCCTTCTCCAGGCACCTGAGGATGAGCTCGGCCAGGC
>CBESWV010000094.1:0-13168 GCA_965533305.1 uncultured bacterium
CCGATCTTCAGGATCCGCCGGAGGTCATTCCCGAGATGGTCGCAAAGTGGCGGGAGGGCTACGAGGTCGTCTTTGGTCAGCGAACCCAGCGCGATGGCGAAACCATCTTCAAACGATTCACATCGGCGGCGTTCTATCGCACCCTTCGACGCTTCGCCAACATCGAGATTCCCCTCGATACCGGTGATTTCCGTCTCATGGGATCCAAAGCACTGGAGGCCTTTCGTGCCATGCCGGAACACAATCGGTTCGTCCGCGGGATGGTGAGCTGGATCGGGTTCCCGCAGACCGCTGTGGGGTTCCATCGCAAACAGCGCGTCAAGGGGGAGACCAAGTACCCGCTCAAGACGATGCTCAAGTTGGCCCTGAGCGGGTTCACCTCGTTCAGCTTTGTCCCCCTTCGGACGGCGACGTGGCTGGGGCTCGGATCAACCGCCTTTGCGGTGTGCTACATCCTGCTCCGCACCGTCCTCTCGCTGGTTGGGATGGTGCCGTTCGGATCGGCAGGAATGGTCGCGACGGTCTTTTTCCTCGCGGGCGTTCAGTTGCTCGCCATCGGCGCCCTGGGCGAGTACATCGCCAGGGTCTTCGACGAGACCACCCGTCGGCCGCTCTATTTGATCAAGGAGCACACCGACGGCGACACCACCGTGATCCCGCCGGCGAGGTGAGGAAGATCATCACGGGCGCGGGATCGGGAACAGGAACGGACTCGGATACGGACTCGGGAACGGGTACGTAACCAAAAAGAACATGTGAGCCTAGTTGGGTACGTGGAGAAT
Organism: uncultured bacterium; assembly: GCA_965533305.1. Classification (GTDB taxonomy): domain Bacteria; phylum Acidobacteriota; class Thermoanaerobaculia; order Thermoanaerobaculales; family Sulfomarinibacteraceae; genus JAHECW01. The sequence goes on from CBESWV010000094.1 coordinate 783, forward strand.
CAATACTCATGAGTCAGCGCACCGAAGCCCGATCGGAACCGTTGTTCGCGTCGAATCTCGCCGGGGTTGATGCGGGACCCAAGAAGACGACGACGTTGCTCTCACGTCGGGTGCCCTTGGCGTCGCCCGAGGAACAGATGAGGGTCCTCGAGTCGGTTGATCTGGGCCGTTTCGGCGGTCTAGCGGATTTTGACGAAGCTGTAGAGGCGAGCGGCAGCGAACGGCTCCGAGCCGGTGATGTCGAGATTTTCCAGATCAATGTCGGCAAGCTCTGCAACATGACGTGCCGTCACTGCCACGTTGATGCCGGCCCCGATCGTTGGCGTGAGTCCATGGATGAGGCGACCGCCCGGGCCTGTGTTCGCGCCCTCGATCTCACCGGTGCTCACACCGTGGATCTCACCGGCGGGGCGCCCGAACTCAACCCGCACTTCCGCTTCCTCGTCGAGGAGTCGGTGGCGCGAGGCAAGCACGTGATCGATCGCTGCAATCTGACGGTCCTCTTGCTTCAACGGTGCCGCGATCTCCCCGAGTGGATGGCCGAGAGGGGTGTCGAGGTGGTCTGTTCGCTGCCGCACCACCGGCAGCGAAACACCGACGCCCAACGCGGAGACGGGACGTTCGCCAAGTCCATTGAAGCCCTCCACAGGCTCAACGGCGCGGGTTACGGCCAGGGCGATCCCGAGCGCGTCCTCACCCTGGTCGTCAACCCGGTGGGTGCAGATCTCGCCGGGAGTCAATGCTCCATGGAATCCGAGTGGCGGCGAGGTCTCGAGGAAAATCACGGCGTCAGCTTTGACCGGCTCATTGCGCTCAACAACCTGCCGATCTCGCGTTTTCTTGAGTGGTTGCAGTCAAGCGGCAGCCTCGAGGCGTATATGGAGCTGCTGGTCCGATCCTTCAACCCGGCGACCCTGTGTGGACTCATGTGCCGAAACACCCTGTCGATCGGCTGGGACGGCGCCGTCTATGACTGCGATTTCAACCAGATGCTCGAACTCCCGAGCTCTGGATCGGCGGCGCCGATGAACATCCGCAATCTCGACATCGAAGCCCTCGCCGGGCGGAGAATCGTCACCGGCCGTCATTGTTTCGGTTGTACGGCGGGGGCAGGATCCTCGTGCGGCGGATCGCTTGATTAGGAAGAAGGTATTAGGTGTTAGGTATTAGGTATTAGGTTCATCGCAGACGCTCCGCGGCTTGCCGAAAGGAGCTCCGATGGGCAACGGGCTAGCACCTTGGGTATTGGGTTCATCGCAGACGCTCCGCGGCTTGCCGAAAGGAGCTCCGATGGGCAACGGGCTAGCACCTTGGGTATTAGGTTCATCGCAGACGCTCCGCGGCTTGCCGAAAGGACCTGCGATGTGCGACGGGCTAATACCTAACACCTAATACCTACCTAAAACCTACTTATCCCACACCTTGAGGAAGTCGATCTCTCCCAGCGGCACCTTTTCGGTGTAGTAGACCGCGCCGCCCCTCACCGTGGTGTCCTGATCGAGAAGGAGGTTCCTTCCCTGGGCATCCTTGATGATCGATTTTCGTTCCGAGCCGTCTTTGAAGAAGATCGTCACCCGCTTCCCGGCCGAAGCTCGGATGGCGTCGGTGTCTCCGGGTTGGACCAAGGTGAAATGGGTCATCTGGGCGTGGCGGCGTTTCGCCTGATCGATCCGGTGGTTGTCGAGACCGAAGCGGGTTGCGATTCGTTCGGCTCGGACGAGGGTGAGGTTGGCTATTTCCCATAGGCCGCTGTCGACCGCGGCGTTGGCCCGGTCAACCAGGAGATCGACGATCTGGCTTGCGGTGCCGAGCACCGTCCCGTGATCGGCATCGACCAGCGCGGCCTTGGAGAGATGGTCGATGGCGCCATCGATATCACCCTCGGCGAGAGCGAGGCGAGCCTGGCCGACCGCCTCTGCGAGGATGGCGCCGGGTGCCGGAGTCACTTTGGCTCGGGGGGCGCGCGGTGTCGCAGTGGGTCGAAGAGGCGCAACCATCGGTTCCGGGGTGGGTTGGGTCGCTGCTGATTCGACCGTGTTGCCCGCGGCCCTCTGGTGGCGGACGATGATCGCGATGCAGACGGCGATGGCGATGAGAGAGATCAACCCGACCACGGCGAGTGGCTTCGGCACCGCCCACCTTGATGGCCCGGCCTCGGTCTCGGCGGCGTCGTCATCGGAGGGTCTTTCGGGATCGGTTTCATGAGAGGGAGCATCGACGACCGTTTCGGCGGCCGTCGTTTTGGGCTCGCTGGACGGGGCGAACGACTCGAGTGTCCGCTCGACGTGGGCGACCTCCTTGGCCACTGAGAGAAAGCCGTTGCTTTCGAAGAACCGCTCCACGGCGTAGAGCTCGCGGGCCAGGGCCGCATACGGAATCGGTTCGGCGTCGATGGTGGGATCGGAGGTTTCCGAGGGCTGAAGGCGCTTCATGATCGAATCGATCCGCACGTCCATATCGGCCGCCTCGTCGTTTCTCGATCCCACCGAGCGGCATTTCCGCCGGAGGTCGTCGAGGCGTGGAATCACGGCTCGGAGATCGTTTCCGTCGTCAAGGTGGCTGGGCGTGCTCTCTTCGGTCATGGGCCTCCCGATCCGGCCGACAAAGATAGTACCACCCGGAGTGTTGAGACATACCAATCCATGATCGCTGTAGCGGGCGAAAGGGTTGCCTTTGTGATGATCAACACCTCGTGGTGTGGGAACGCTGGTTCGAAGCAGTATCATGATTGGGGAACGGAGGACTCTCTGTTGATTCTATGGACCGATCTGCGGCTCTTCGAGAAGCCTGAAGCTCGGGATCTGCCGGTGCGCCGGTTCGGACTGTTGGTAGTGCTGTGTCTGTGCGTGTTCCCGGGGTGCAGTGAACGCCGGGTCGGCGGCCTCGACGCGATCAAAGAGCACGGTGAGATCAGGGTCGCCGTCCGACCCGGTTTCTTCGAGTCCCCAGCGCCACCGAGTGAGGAAGGAGACCAGAAGTCCCAGCTTCGCCATCTCGCCGCGCGGATCGATGCGGAGATTCGATGGGTTGAAGTTGATCGCAGCGACGAGTTGATCGAAGTCCTGGAATCAGGCCGGGCGGATCTTGTTGTCGCTCGTTTTTCGGCGGCGCCATTGCTCGGCACCCAGTCGGTGCCGACGGCCCCGGTGGAGTGGGTCTCGGATTTCCTCGTCGCCGGCGCCCAGATGCCCGAGTTGGTGGTGGAGGATCTTCGAGGCGGCCGGGTGCACGTCCAGCTCTCGGGGCTGAGCACTGCCGTGCGATCGGCCTTGATGGAGTACGGCCTGGAGATCGTGCCGGTATCGGAGAGTCTATCGGCGGAGGAACTGCTCGCGATGGTCACGAGTGGCGAGATTCCCCTCACGGTGACGGACAGCGGGATTCTGGAACGGATCCCAGACACCGGTTCCGTCCAACTCTTCGGACCGATCACCGAACGGCGTCCGGTGGTGTGGGCCGTGCGGGCCGCCAACCTCCAGCTTCGGCGGGCCATCGATGACTTTATCTTTGCCGAGAAGGTCTTGACCCGCGGTGCGAGAGCGCGCGCCTGTCGCGATATCCAGCAAATTCGTGTCGCGAGGGTCCTTCGAGTGGTGACCCGGAACTCGCCGACCACGTGCTATGTCGCCGACGGTGGTTTGGAGGGGTTCGAGTATGAACTCGCGGTGGAGTTCGCCCAAGAGCAACGCATGCGGCTCGAGTTGTCGATCCCGCCGCCCGGTGTGGATCCTCTGGATTGGCTCGAGAGGGGTTTCGGCGACATCGCGATTCTCCACGAACCCATCCAACCGTCCAGGGAAGGTGAGTTTCTCGTCAGCGAACCCTACTGGTACGTCGATCTGATCGGTGTGGTGTCGCAGCGTTCCGAGGCGGCGATCGCGGTCGATGATCTCGCGGGGGTCGAGATCGTGGCTTCCCAGCCGGTCGCGGAGTTGGCGGCGATGATGCCTCTCGAACCGCCGATGCGGGTGGCGTTGTCGGCGCCCGGAACTGACGCGTTCAGCGCGCTGCAGACCGTGGCTCGAGGCCGGGCTCACAGCGCGGTGGTCGACGAAGATGCGGTGGCTCTCGAGGTCGACGGTCGCAGTGATCTCGTGCGCGGGCCGGTCGTCGTGCCCGATGTTCCCCTGGTCTGGATCATGAATCCGACCTCGCCCGTACTTCGCTCCAGGGTCGATGAATTTCTTCGCCGAGCCCGGTCCACAGGGCTGGTTCAGCAACTGACCCTCAAGAGCCTCGGGAAATGGCGTCTGAAAGCCTCACCACGCCTTCCTTCCGTTCCCGATGGCCATCTCACCCCATATGACGAGTATCTCACCTGGGCGGCGAGGCAGAACGGCATCGACTGGCGACTGCTGGCATCGCTGATGTACGAAGAGTCGCGATTCGACCCGGATGCCGTGGGGCCGGGAGGATCCGCCGGTCTCTTCCAGTTCATGCCCATGACCTGGCGCGAACTCGGGGTCGAAGACCCGCACCACCCGGGGGAAGCCATCGAGGCGGGAGCGAGGTATCTGGGGTCACTGATGGGGAAATTCGCCGATCTCGATCTTCCCGACCGGGTCGCCATGGCCATCGCGTCATACAACGTCGGACCCCGTCACGTCTTCGACGCCAGAAGATTGGCGGTTGAGATGGGTTTCGATCCCAACCGATGGCGCGGCAGCGTCGAGACCGCCATGTATATCCTCGACGACCCCGAAGTGGCGCGACGGTTCCCTGCAGGGGTCTGCCGTTGCCGTCGAGGAGCCGCCTATACAAGACGGATTCTCAGAAGGTACGCCGCCTACGCCGAGCAGTTTCCCCCTGCATGAAGAGGCGATCGAAACAGCGAGAATTCAGTCGAAGTCATCCTGAAGAGGGTGAACCCTTGCCGATGGGACGGAATCGCCCTCTTCACGCCTCATTCAAAGGGTGGCATCGCCGCCCTTTGAATTAGATTTGGTTCTTCTGGAACATGTCGCGAAGGGCGAGCAGCGTCGTGGAAAAATTCGAGTCGTTGAGGAACCGTTGCATCTCGGCCTTCTGGACGCCGCTCTTGCGTTTGGCCCTGACCTGGGAGATGACGGCGTAGAAGTCTGAGAGCGGCCGGAGTTCGAGTCGGGCAAACGCCTCTTCGTACCACGGGTTGGCGGAGACGCGATCCCAGGCGGCGGTGGTCGGGATCTCCTCGGTGGTCCAGATCACCTCCGCGATCCCGGTGACCTCACGGTAGATCTCGCGCAGTACGGTAGGGTCGTCGTTGTTCTTCATCGCCCGTTGGATGATGGTGGACGTTGCTTCCTTCACCTTCGGTTCAGCGTCTTCCGCGTTGGCTTCGGCATCCTTCGTCGCGTCCTCGGCGGGTTCCGTCTCGTCCCGGACCTCGGTAGCCTTCGCGCTCGCGGATGCAAGCCGCTGGGGAGGGCGCGCCTTTTCCGCTGGACGATCGGCGACCTTTGTCTCCTCGTCATCCAGCGCGATCTCGGGCGCGGCTTCGGGGGGCTTGGTTTCGTCTACAGTCGGCGGTGTTGACTCGGTCGGCTGAGCCTCGTTCTCGGGCTCCGGATCGGTCACTTCGTAGGGTGCAGAAGTCTCCTCCGGGTCGCCTTTCAGCTCCTGCACCGCCCGGCGGAAACGAAGGTGGAAGGAAGTCAGGAAGTTAATCTCGGTTTCGCCCACCTGCCGGGCTCGTCCGATCTTGGACCGCATGACCTCGAGTTCGAGGAAGCGGGTGTTGAGAAGGGACCGGCTCGGCGTGAGTTTGAGAATCGGCCCGAAGAGGGTGGGGTTGGCGATGATGATCTCGAAGAGGTCCGGAAAGACCGCGTAGCCGATCACCTCCTGGTACCGGTTTTCGTACCAATCGATGGAAGCTTCCTGCTCCTTGTTGCGGATGAGCCGTTCGAAGACCTGTTCCGGGATGCCGTCCCGAAACCACTCTTTACCGAACTTTGATTCGATGCGTTCACGCACCAGCGGTCTGAGATCGGTGAGGATCTCGGCGATGACCCTGTAGGCGTCTAGATTTTGTTCGATCCAATCCATGTTTTTGTCCCGTGAATTCGTACTGTACCATCAGAACTGACCGAGGGAAAGCGATTCGTGACGATCGAAAATTCCCCCCAAAAAGGAGTTTGCCATGGACCGGAACAGTGAGATATACGAGCTCCTCGAGCGATCCCGGACCATTGCGGTGGTGGGTTGTTCGCCAAAGCCGGATCGGGACTCATACCGGGTTTCCGCGTACCTCCAAGCTGCGGGTTTTCGAGTGATCCCGGTCAACCCCGTGGCCGACGAAATTCTCGGCGAGAAGGTCTACCCGGACCTGGCTTCGATCCCCCCCGAGATCGAGATCGACATCGTCGATGTCTTTCGGCGGCCCGAGCACATCCCTGGGGTTGTCGACGCCGTTCTCGATCGAGGAGCGGGCGCCCTCTGGCTCCAGCTCGGGTGCGGCCACCCGGAGTCGGAGAAGCGGGCGGCCGGGGCAGGGCTCGATGTGGTTTCAGACAAGTGCCTCAAGATTGAGCACCGAAACCGGTTCGGTGGCTGACTCGCTGCGGTCACACCCGTGTCTCAGCTGCCGTTGATGAGGGCTGCCAGATCGGGGGGTTCGGGAGCGTCCTCGACCAGGAAGACGTGGCAGTTCTCACAGTCCATGGGAATTACGTGCTCGCCGTCCGCGGTGGCCATCTCGTCGTCATGACAGCGCCAACAACCAGGGAAGTCATCGTGCCCGATGTGGTTGGGGTGGGTCTCCCAATTGGTGTTCATCTCGGGGAAGGAGATTCTTGCGTAGACCCGTGATGCCAGATCTGCGCCGCGGTCGACCAACTCGGCGTTTTCGGCGACTACTTCGGGGTATTCGCTGCGATAGAAAGTGTGCATCGCGTCTCGTACCCCTTCGACTCCCTCGGCGTGGGTCGCATACTCAGCTTCGATGGCGGCCTTGGCCTGTTTCTTGAAATACGGCAGGGCCAGCAGGTCGGGGTTGGTCTCCAGTACATAGTCCAGAGCCTTGGGGGGCGTATTGAAGAGGTGGGTCGGGCGGTTGTGGCAGTCGATACAGTCCATGATCCTGGCCTGGCTCGCCACATCTGCCGGGAGCTCCTCACCGTCTCGGGTGTAGGTTCGAACCTCACCGTCAGCGGTCGTGAGTTCGACCCATGCGACCGATTCGTTTCGCGGATCACCGGGGACAAAGCGGATGACGTTGTCCGATTCGATGTGCCACCAGTGAATCCCGCCATGGCGTCCGATATCCAGGCTGCCACCCCCGGTCTTGAGCAGCATGGCCGTGTACGACGGCGTGTTGGCCTCGTTGGTGGCGTGACGGACCACGACTCGCAGCTTGTCGCCGAAGTGCTTGCCGGGCCAGTGGCACTGCTCGCAGGTTTCGCGCGCCGGTCGGAGGGCCTTGAGCGGGGTGCCCACCGGTCGGTGGTAGGAGTTGAGGGCGGTATGCCAGACCTGTCTGAGACCATCGAGCTTTGATTTGACGAACCACGAGGCCCCGGGACCGATGTGGCACTTGACGCAGGCGACCCGCGAATGCGGCGACTGTTGGTAGGCGGTGAATTCGGGCTGCATGACCGTATGGCAGGACTCACCGCAAAACTCCACCGACTCCATCTTCTCCACCGCGATGAAGGAGGCGGCGCCGAAGATCACCGCGTTGATCGCGGTCAGACCGAGGACGATGACCGCTCCCCGGCGAAGCTTTGGATCGTTGAAGTCGAGCCTTGGATACCTGGCCTTCTCCGTTTCGGTGGCGCCGCCCTTGATGAGGCTCTTCCGCCGCCTCCACATGCCCGTGGGAATCAAGATCAACCCGAGAACAAAGAAGACCGGCATGACGACATAGGCAAAGAGACCGATGTACGGGTTTTCCAACTCGCCGAAGAGCTCGACGACCATGAATGTGATGATCACAACCGCCGAGAGGGAGGTGAGAATGATGCCCACCATGGTGATGCTGTTGTTGGCGTAGTTGAAGAAGCGGCCGACGCCTTTGTTCGGGTCGTTGATTTTCGACATCCGGTGACCTCCGGTCGCTGCTCTGAGTATTTGTACGATTGCTCGACCGTTCGATTATGGCAGGGTCGAATCGGATACGCTTGCTCTGGAAACCAACGGGGAGGGCTTCCATGGGGAAATCGGCGATTCTCCTCGTCGGTTTGTTGTTGCGAAGTTGATTAAGTGTCTCAAATTCAGAGATTTGAGTGATCTTGAGGACAACTCTAAATAGGTATATAGTTTTCCTCGGAAGGGGAAGGAATGAAGGTTTCTGTCCCGGAGCGTAGTCAAGAGCTGTCGCACGCGATGAATTGGGGAGTCCTGCTCGTGGTCGCGATCGGGTTGCTCGCATCACCCCTCGCGGCCCAGGAGAACGACGACTGTCTCATGTGCCACGAAGATCCCGAACTCGTCGGCGAACTCGCCGGCGAAGAGTATTCGGTCTTTGTCGATCCTGGAGCCTATGCGGCATCGGTTCATGCGGACTTCGCCTGCATCGATTGCCACATGGATCTGGATGGCGTCGAGCTTCCACACGAAGAGGAACTCGAGATCGTCGACTGCGCCATGTGCCACGACGACATGGCCGAGGAACTCGCTGCTGGACCCCACGGGAAGTGGGCCACTGATCCTTCATCACCGGCCGCGGCCTGCACCGGCTGCCACGGTGTCCACGACGTGCGTTCGAGTAAGACGCCGGACTCGCCGACCGCGAAGGCTCACGTCACCGATCTCTGTGCCAAGTGCCACGGAAACATCCTCAAGACGGTGTCCAGGAGTCCGCACGGCGAGATGATCGGCGACCGGCCGGCGGCCACCTGTACCGACTGTCATCGTACCCACTCGGTGATCGCACCGAGCGAGCCCTTGGCCCAGGTCGCGGCATGCGGCGTCTGCCACGAACAGCAGGCCCGCGAGAATCGGGACTCGCTCCACGGGCTCGCCGCGGTCAAAGGCGACCCGGCGGCGCCGAACTGCATCATCTGCCACGATCACCACGCCGTTAAACGACAAACCGATGCCGGTTCACCAACGGCGGTCCAGAACATCCCGCTGTTGTGCGGCCGATGCCACCGCGAGGGGACTGAGGTGTCGCTGCAGCATGACATCCCGCAGGACCGTATCCTCGAGAACTTCTCCATGTCGGTGCACGGCGACGCCCTCTTCAACAAAGGGCTGACGGTCACGGCGGTGTGCACTTCGTGTCATACGGCGCACAACATCCTCGATCACAACAACCCGGCGTCGAGCATCAACCGGGCCAATGTGGCGCAGACCTGCATGCAGTGCCACGCGAGGATCGAAGAGGTCCACGTCAAGGTGATCGAGGGGCATCTGTGGGAAGAGGAACCTCACAAGGTGCCTTCGTGCGTCGAGTGCCACCAGCCGCACAAGATCCGGCGACGAACGGTCAACACACAGGAGGCCTCGAGCCAGCGGTGTCTCGAGTGTCACAGCGACCCGAACCTGAGCGTCGAGCGCGACGGCGTGGTGGTCTCTCTTCATATCGAACAGGAAACATACGCTCTGTCGTCGCACGCGCAGACCGCGTGCGCACAATGTCACACAGAGGTTTCGCCGGACCACAAGGAACGGGCTTGCGCAACCATTACCTCTCCTGTGGACTGCGGCATCTGCCATGCCGCGAGAGTTGAAGAGCACGATTTGAGTCGGCATGGCGAGCTCGCCGCGCAGGGGGATCCCGATGCGCCGACGTGTGAGAGCTGCCATGAGGATGCGCACGCCATCCAGGACCACCGACTTCCGACGTCGCCGGTCTACTCGCGCAACATCCCCGAACTCTGTGGTTCGTGCCACGCGGCGGGAAGGTCGGCGGCGGTCCGGCTCGGCGATGACCGGGACATCGTCGAGAGCTATCTTCAAAGCGCCCACGGGCGGGGACTCGTGGGCAGCGGTCTGGTGGTTTCGGCGAGCTGTGTCGACTGTCACACGGCGCACTCGGCGTTGCCGCAGGATGACCCGCGTTCGACCGTCAACCAGGGCAGGATCCTCGACACCTGCGGCACCTGCCACAAGGGAATCGAAGAGGAGTTCAAGGCCAGCATCCACTATCCCGCAAATGTCGTGACCAACGAGGAGCTGCCGACGTGTGAAGGCTGTCACAACTCGCACGAGATCACCCGGATCGATGCCCAGGGATTCCGGTTCATGATGATGGACCAGTGCGGTCACTGCCACGAGGACTATGCGGAGACCTTCTTCGAGACCTACCACGGCAAGGTCACCCACCTGGGTTCGGAAGGGGCGGCCAAGTGCTATGACTGCCATGGCACCCACAGCATCCAACCCGCCGAGAATCCGGAGTCCTCTCTCAGCCAGCGCCACATCGTGGACACCTGCGGCCAGTGCCACCCCCGTGCCCACCTCAAGTTCGCCGGATACCTTTCGCACGCGACGCACCACGACAAGGACAAATACCCTTACCTCTTCTACGCCTTCTGGGGTATGACCCTCCTACTGGTCGGAACCCTGACCTTCTTCCTCATCCACACCATGCTGTGGCTCTTCCGCCTTTGGCGGACGAAGCACGTATGGTTGCCGATCAAGGAGGAGGGACACAAGGAGGAACGGTTCTATATCCGCTTCACATCGAAGCAGCGGATCATGCACTTCATCATGATGCTGAGCTTCTTCTCCCTCGCCCTGTCGGGGATGGCGCTCAAGTTCTCGTTCATGGGTTGGGCCCACATGCTCACGCGTGTCCTCGGCGGCTATGCAAGCATGGGCAATCTCCACCGTTTCGCCGGTGTCGCATTGCTCACCCTCTTTGCGTACCACCTCTGGGATCTGGTCAAGATCAAGCGGGCGTCGGGCGAGACCTGGTTCAAGTTCATCTTCGGACCCAACTCGTTGATGTTCACCCTGACGGATATCACCCAGTTCTTCCAGAGCGTGCGGTGGTTCCTCGGCCGTGGGCCGCGGCCCCACTACGGTCGATTCACCTATTGGGAGAAGTTCGACTACTTTGCGGTTTTCTGGGGCAACTTCATCATTGGTTCCACCGGTCTGGTGCTGTGGTTCCCCGAGTTCTTCACCCGATTCCTCCCAGGGTGGTCGGTCAACGTCGCGACCATCGTCCACTCGGACGAAGCGCTGCTGGCGGTGGGCTTCATCTTTACCATCCACTTCTTCAACACCCATTTCCGACCCGACAAGTTCCCCATGGATCCCGTCATCTTCACCGGCAGGGTGCCTGTGGATGAACTCAAGCACGACAAACCGGGCGAGTACGCCGAGTATGTCGAGGGTGTCGATCCCAGCGTCCGGTCGGATCGGATCAAGGGACCGGCCAAACCGTGGATCGAAAAGACCGCGAAGATCGTCGGGCTGACCGCCCTCGGGATCGGGATGACGCTCATCGCTCTGATCGTCTACAGCATGGTCTTCGGCTACAGATAAGCTCAATACTCGGGCCTCAACCAACTACCGCCCCGGCTACGGGGCGGTTTTTTTCTGAAACCCCGGCATCGCAACGGAATGGGACACGGATGCACACGGATTTATCTTATGGTTGGGGGTAGTGGTTTCTTGAAGGGGATACGACTTCGTGGTGCCGTGATCGGATGCCGGTAGGTTGTCGTTGTTGATTTCAGACGGATTTCACGGAACAGGTGTCGATTCAACAGGTAAGCTCAGGAGAACCCTCCGTGTAGATCCGTTTCCGAATCCAAAACCACATCGTGAAAGCAACCGATTCCGCCAACACGAAGTTGTAAAGCGATCGAGCACCAACAACCCACCCTCAAAAAAATCCGTGCAATCCGCGTTCATCCGTGATGATCCGTGTCCCATTGCGATGGAAACCCGAACCCGGTCGAGCACCAATGAACGAGCCGGAATCGATCGCGCCATCAACCTTCTCCATCCTCGTCCTGGAGCGACCTGACGAGGCCCGCGTACCTGCGTTCCACGGTGAACCCGTAGCGGTAGAAGAACTGCGGCCGGAAAAACCCGGTGGTCAACCAGCGGTAGTTCTCGGCCTTGAGCCGGTTGGAGAGTTCATCCAGGAGGTGACCCGCTACGCCGTGGGCGCGGGCACTCTCGGCGACGACGACCTTCTCCATATGCGCGGTCTGCGCCTCGGGTTCCAATTCGTAGAAAAGCCCGCCGAGCAGATGGCCGCGATCCGAAACGGCGACCAAAAATCGGTGCTCCTGACGGAAATGGACGGGCAGTTTGGCGGCGAGAAAGAGGCGATGGAGGCGGGCGATCTCCTTGGGGTTGAGGGCGTGGCGGATGCCGTAGATCCGCCCATCCGGGTCATCAAATGTGACCACCATCTCGCTGTGCTGCACGCCGCTGGCGACCGAGGCGACATACTCGGCATCATCCTCCGGACGCAGATACGGGTATGAAAGACGGGCGAG
>CBESWV010000095.1:0-13118 GCA_965533305.1 uncultured bacterium
CCGCCCCGAAGCCGATCTTGATCAAGTGCAGACCGGAGAGCACCGGGACGGAGAAAGCAAGGGCCGTGCCGGTGGCGATCACCGCCAGGACCAGGGGGAGTTCGACCAGCAGGTCGATCCAGTAGTGGAACCTGATGGCGGCCGGGTGGAGCTCTCGCCGGCGGAAGGGGTAGAGTTCGATCACGGCTTCGGTCGCCACGACACCTCCCCACATCGACAGGAAGATCAAGTGAACCATCGCCAACACGTTGGGTGCCTGGGATTTCATGCTCGATTACCTCCTTGACGTCGGGAGTCTGCATCATATGTTCTTGGAGTCTGGGTATCTTGTTTCTCATTCTTATGTCAAGAATGATTCCTTGTATCATTCAATTATCTCAAGACATACTTGACCATCATGAATGATCGCTGCTACTATTCTCTCACAGAAAAATCAACTTGAGATTTCGAAGGGAGCCGAAAATGCTTCGAAGGACCCTATTGGTGCTTGTCGCCGTGGCGTTCGCGACCTTGCCGTACGTAGCGGTTTCAGCAGAGGAACCGGCCACTGCTTTGAACCCGAGTGACACCCATCCGCTCCAGAACACCCCGGCCGCCGCCGGTCTGCCGGGAGCCTGCGAGCCCGCCGCGTTCTCGACCGGTTCGGCGCCTTTGGGTGGCGAACAGCCCCTGCTGAAAGCCCGCAGCTTCGAGAATACCGGGATTTGCTCAGTGGACACCGATTTCGCCGCTTACTGCACCGTCGGTGTTGCCTGCGACCCGGCGAATGTGTGCAGAGGCAACGCGGACTGCCCGTCAGGGAGTCGTTGCATGAAGGACAACTGCTGCGGCTACGACATCTGCTCGCCGGTCACCGGTTTCTGCGGAGGTGGGGGCTACTGCGGTTTCTACCAACCATGCACCAACATCCAGGAGGTGGTTGATCAGAACCAATCGGTCGCTGACGAGTACGTGGCGGGGTTCGATCAGCCCGACCTCGCCCAGTCGTTCCATCAGGACAGGTTCAACATCACAGGCGCCGAGATCTTCCTTTACACCATTGGCACCGAGGACCGTGTGAGGATCACCGTTTACGATGCTTTGCCGAACGCGGGCGGAATTCCATTGACGACTGGCGGCACCATCGCCAGGGCCAACGACTGGGCGAGGGTGAAATTTCCACCGGTCTCGATCTCATCTGATAAGACCTACTATCTGGTTTTCGAATCGGACAATACCGGAGGCCTGGGAATCAAAGGATCCTTGGACAATCCATACCCCTTCGGAATGGTCTTCGCAAACTCCGGCTTCGGTTCCTTTCCAAACTATGACTACACCTTCCGCACTTTTGCCGAGTTGCCGATCTTCGGTGACGGATTCGAACTCGGCGGGACCGGGGGATGGTCTGATGCACCGACCTGCAGCATCTGGTTCGACGACGCTTGGTCGGTCCTCGGGGCTGGTGGAAATCCAGACACGTTCTATTCGCCATTCGGGGTGAACTTCGACATCGGCCCTGGATACGGCCTGAATGGCGGCGAAAGTGACGGCGATCCCGGAAACTGGAACATCGAAGGCACCTATGGATCTGCGTTCTGGGGCATCTGGTCGGGTGTGCAGGGGGTCACTTTCAACTCGCCGGTCACCGACGTCTCGCTCGACATGCTGAGAGGGCACGACGACTATACGATCACGGTGGAGGCCTTCCTGGGAGGCGGAATGGTCGGTGCGCAGACCGTCAATCTCGTCGGCCAGTACACTTCCGAACCCATCACCTTCGCCGGTCCGCTTGATCAGATCGTCTTGTACGACACGGGAGTGAGCGGCGCGGGCATCGACAACCTCGTATACAAGGGACTGCCCAACTGCCCACCTCACCCGTCCACCGTGGACCTGAGCCTCGACGTGGCACTGCAGGCCGAACCCGGGTCCTGCCTCTTCGATCCGGGCGAGGTCTTTGAAACCGTGGCGGCGCTGTTGACCGGACGCGGACACACCGTCACTTTCGTCACCGGAGCAGATCTCGACACCTACCTCGAGATCGCTCGGTTCGATGTCGTCGTGTTGGGCGGGCCCGGCTCCGGGTGCACAAGCCCGGATTACCCGGTATTCGACTCCCAAGTCGATACCTACGTGCTCAATGGTGGCGGGCTCGTGGGAGCGGGTTGGCTTTTGTACAACACTCAGCTCGACGGAGCGCCGCAGATCGAGGCCGACATGCCGGCCGTCCGTGCCAACGGCTTTCTGGGGGCGACCACGGTCACTCCCGTCGGCGGTCATCCGATCACCAACGGGCTTGGGTCGTTCGCGGCGGAACAGTATGTCCCGTACGGTGGCGGAGCCAAGCCCGGCGCCACGGTGATTCTCCAGGGTGGAGGACAGGACCTCGGGGAGGTTTGGACGCTGGGTTCGGGGCGGGTGGTCTATCTCGGCCCCATGTACTTCGAGTACATGGGTAGCTACGCCAACGCAAGCCTCCTCAACGGCAGCCAGCCGGACGCGACCGAGATCATGCTCCGGGCCATCGAGTGGGCCGGTGGGAAACGCTGACCGAGAACTCAATCTGCACGGCGTCACGAGCTGGGTTCTCGGTCGAGAGTGATGGATGGACGCGTGCCATTCGCGGTCGAATGAGATACGTTCAATGTTGTAAGGTATCCAAGAATATAGGGTTACGATGATAAGTCCCAGATGGGATGAGTAGGCCGGTCTCCTTAATCTTGGGCCTCGAGCCCGCTACAAATTTGGCAAGCATTGTGCTACGCCGTTTTTAGGAGACCGGCCTACTCATCCCATCTGGCACCATTCCCGCTGGAGATGGGCGGGCACGATTTCGGCCTCCGTCGAAACCCAACGCAGATCGGCGAGGACACGGCCGATCTGCTGAAGGAACTCGGGTACGGCTCAGACGAGATCGCCAAGCTCGTGAAGGATGGTGTCGTCGCCGACTGAAGGGACGATTCGGGCCCCGACGTTTGAGCGCTTCGTTGGAGCTGGGCGCAGCCGATCAAGCGGATATGCGAGGCCGACCCACTGGTGTTTCGGTTAAGCGGCGGCGAGTTGAAGGTGATTGCGTTCGTTGCCGAGCGAAGACTCGTCCGAGTGAGTATCGGGACACTGGGCACTTCACGTTGATTTCGGCGGAGCACACCGGGTCATCCCCCGGTTTCCACCCAAGCTTGACGTGCCGCCAGACGTCTGTTCTCGTATTCGTTCGACAATCTTCGCATCGACCCAGTACACATTGTCTGTGCCGACGGGATGCCTACAGAAGAACAAATAACGTCCGTCGAGAGTCGCGTTGGGGCGACTCACCAGCACCCAACTGTTGATCTCAGGCCCCATGTTGACCGCATTTCCCCAGGGGGGGACCTGACACAGGGGGAGTCCCGAAGCCTCTTCAACTTCCCCCGCCGATCGAGATTGACAACAGCCTCCAGCCAGCATAGCCCCCATGCAGAGGCATGCTCCTACGACAAGACGTTCAATACCCGCGTCCATCGGCCCCACCACCCCCATTTCCAGATCGACATCGATCTCGATCTCTCCAGGAGGTCTACGCGAACGGTATCAACGATTTCTGGATTGCCGCATCCGCTGGCGTCAAAAACACCGCAACCCCTTGGATTGCCCTCTGGGTATCCCACAGATCCCACAGCATTTACGATGACGGGCGATTCTTGGTGTCCACTTTTTCCGGCAGGTCCAACGTACCTTCAAGGTCGAAGGGAGTCTGGGCCGAAATCATGATGCTTCGTGGACCTTTGGTGGTTCTTTTCGTCCTCTGTGTTCCAATCCCCACGTTGATTAATCTCCGGATCGATTGTCCCCGCCCTACCAGGAAAGAACCGTGCTGCTAAGATTTTCAACCATGGTTCGCAAGCTTTCGCTCGTCTTCCTGGCCGTGGCGTCGCCGGTGATGCTGGGGCTCTTCTTTTTGCCGTGGGCTTGGGCCGAGGTGGTCTTTGCGGTGCTGGTCATGGGCTACCCGGTCGCGCTCATCGTGGTCGCCGTCAGCCGCAACGGCCGGGCCGGTGCGCTGGGCATTCCGCTGTTGGCACTCTTGATCTTCCTC
Organism: uncultured bacterium; assembly: GCA_965533305.1. Classification (GTDB taxonomy): domain Bacteria; phylum Acidobacteriota; class Thermoanaerobaculia; order Thermoanaerobaculales; family Sulfomarinibacteraceae; genus JAHECW01. Next base: position 4,055 of record CBESWV010000095.1, read on the forward strand.
GAGGCCTGCGCCGTGGGCATGCTGATGTTTCGGGGTCGGGTGCTTGACGGCCCCTGGGTCGGTGGTCTGCCCATAGCTGCGGCGATCCAACTCTACGGTCTCTTTCTGACTCCCTTGATCTTCGTCGCGCTGACCTATGCCCTGACCTTCGACCGCTTCGAGATGAGAGAGGAAGACCTCGACCGCCTGGCCGATCTGGATCGACGATCCGAGGACGAGGACGAGGACGGGGATCGATGACGATTCTCGCCAAACCGGCCATCATCTGGACCGCACTGATCTATCTTTCGCTGGTTGTCGTCATCGGCGTATGGGCGGCTCGAAGAACCCGAAGCGCCAAGGACTTCTTCATCGCCGGACAGGGCATCGGCCTGGTGGTCACCGCCTTTGCCACCATGTCCGCGGCATTCAGCGGTTTTGTCTTCATCGGCGGACCGGGTCTCACCTACCGGATGGGAATCGCATCACTGTTCATCTGCATCCCGGTGAGCTTCACCGCCGGTCTGCTCTGTTGGGTGGTCGCCAAACGTCTCCGTCTTCTCGCCGGTGTCCGAGAGATCTATACCGTCCCCGATGTCATCTACTGCCGTTACAAGAGCCGGCGGGCTTCAGGTCTCGCCGCCATAGCCGTCATCGTCGGCACCGTGGGCTATCTCGGGGCTCAGCTCAAGGCCTTGGGGATCCTCATCGAGGCGATTTTCGGCACTCGCGAGCACCTCGGTGAGTGGAGCCTCGCAGTCGCCATGCTCATCGGCCTCGTCATCGTGGTCTTCTACGCCACCGCCGGCGGGATGGTGGCCGGGGTCTACACCGATCTCTTCCAGGGGGCGCTCATGGTGGGCGCCGCCATCGCGGTCTTCTATTACGCCCTGCAATCCGGTGGTGGGCTCCAGAGCATGGCGCGTTCCATCATCGAGTCCGATCGCTTCGGTCCCGGCCACCTCGATCCCCTGGGCGCCATCCCCGTCTTCACCGCCATGGGTTTCTTTCTCGTCTTTGCAGTGGGCAATCTCGGTCAGCCCCACATGCTCCACAAATTCTTCATGCTCGACGACCCACGCAAGCTCAAGTGGATGCCTCTCATCGTCGGCACCACCCAGACGGCCTGCGTCCTGATCTGGCTCGGGATCGGTCTCGCTGTCCCCTCGCTGGTGGCCACCGGCCGTCTTGCGCCGCTGACCAACCCCGACGAGGCGTCACCCCTGTTTCTGCTCAACTTTGCGCCCGAGATCCTTGCCGGTCTTGTCTTCGCCGGGATCCTCGCCGCCATCATGTCCACCGCGGACAGCTTTGTGAACATCGGCTCGGCGGCGCTGGTCCGCGACCTTCCAAAGGCCCTCGGTCGCAGCGTCAAAGACGAACTCTATTGGGGGCGAATCGCGGTGGTCGGCATCGCCTTCTCGGCCGCGACCTTTGCCTATTTCTATGGTGATCTCATCGCTCTGCTCGGCACCTTCGCCTTTGGAACATTCGGGGCGGCCCTCGGGCCCGCCCTGGCCATCGGCCTCAACTGGCGCCGGGTGACGGCCGCCGCCGCCACTGCCTCCATCGCCACCGGGATGGGTGTCAATCTGGTACTCGAGTTCCTCACCAAGCAGAGCTTCTTTCCCTCATTGCCTAGACCACCGTTTCAGGCCGGCGTGCTGCCCACGGCGGTCTCCCTCGCCGCCTCGTTCACCGTGCTCTTCGCGGTGACGTGGTTCACCGGTCGCGACCAAGCACCGGAAATCGACGAGGATGTTCAGCTCGTGATGGAGCTGTAGGCCAGGCAGGTCACTTTCGGCCATTCGACCCTCTCCTTCGGGATGTGCCGGGTCCGTATTTGTGCAGGAAAGATCTCCCGGCAACGCGGCGCGCCCCGCACGAATGGGGACCGGGCACTCCACGGGAACCTGTTCTCGGGATCGGGATGTGGTCGTGGTTAACGACGCCAAAGGCTCGTTGACCAACAACCACCCGATCGTGAGGTCTGGTCGCGGTGGTCGTAGGCCACTAGCAACAACGCTGAAACCAGCTACTCCAGCTCAGAAGGAGGCCGGAGACGACAGAACTCCGTGACCGGCCGTCGTCGCTTACCTGGATCATCTCGTAGAGATAGAGATCGGCTTCGCCTTTGCGTTCCCAATAAAGCATGATTGACCGGTTGAACTCATCGAGGGTCAACTCGGCCACGCCGACCCTGACTGCCAGCCCGAGATCGAAAACGGAGTACCCGTTCAGATCGATCTTCCCGTCTCGGCCATATGCCACCCGTCTGCCGGTGGCAAACCACACTCCTCGCAGATCCACACGTTTCCCAAGGTGAACAATCCCGAGCAGCTCGACCTGGTCATCGGGAACATAGGGGATCTCCTCGAAACCCTCACTCGAACTCGTGAATCGGTGGTCGGGCCCCAACACCCTCCGGAACTCGATCTGAGGCGACAGGAGAGTCTCAGAGGGACGGGCATCGTCAACGGTTGCCGGATCGCCGTTGATCGAACGGAGGCTCTCGGCATGGATCACATCGAGCCCTTCGAGCGCCAAAGATCCAATGAGGCTGTTCCGCTCGTCGATCCGCCACCTATCCTCGGCGGAGAGCGACCAGGTCCACGCCCGGTAGCTTTCGCTGGGGTCCTGTGACCCGTCCGGATACCGTTCGGTCTTGAGGTGACGATCCTGACGGAGATGGAGGGCGGTCCCGAGCCTGTGGCCGCCGCCGAACGCTACTCTGGCGGTTGGTTCGCGCTCCCGGCCGCGGCGTGTCTCTACCCGGAAAGGCTGTCGAGATCCTCGGGGGTGTTGACGTTTCTCCACGACGCCGCAAACTCGGCCGGCGGCTCGGGACTCACGACCTTTTCGTGTCCGGCGATGCGCCAGGGGCCGAAGGCCCCCGACCTCGCCAGCCGCTCCATGAGGGGCAGAGCCTGAGGCTCGTACACCGCCAGAAACGGTTCAACGGGGCCGTCACCCAACCGCGGCAGGATGGCCCAGCGACCGGGTCGGCGCTGCGCCAGGAGCCAATCGACCGCATTTCGGGAGATCAACGGCTGATCGCAGGCGACCACGATCCAGGCCGCGTCCGGCGCCCACCGAAGGGCCGCCAGAAGACCGCTCAGCGGGCCTGCGACCCCGGGAACATCGGGCAATCGACGGGCTCCGGCGAGATCATCCGGCACCCCGCCCGAACCGAGCAGGATCGGATCCGTCGAAATCGAGCCGAGGCCGTCGGTGGCGCGATGGATGAGGGTTCGGCCTCCGTGATCGAGGAGTTGTTTCGGCGAGCCCATGCGGCTCGACTTTCCGCCGACCAGCACTCCTGCAAGCATGGGTCGAGTGCTCCAAGCTTCGTCGAGCAACCGCGAGATTTCCTCAACCGCGATCGACACCCGGCCTCCACCTCTGGGCAGGACCCGTCGGATCTCGGTCACATTCTGGGGAGGCGCGGTCTCGCCCTCGCCAAAGAGCCACAACTTGGGCAGGGAGGTCTGCTTGTGGCCCTCCACCAGCACGAGATCGTGACTCGCACCCAGTTGGGCCAGGGTCTCACCCAGATCCGGCGCCCCTTCGGGTTGCCAGCGACCAGCAGACTCGTTGGATCCGCGGACGACGACGTCGGCGCCGGCTCGAAAGAAACGATCCGAGTCTTTGCCTGGCCGATCGAACTGCACACCGTGGGCATCGTGCTTGACCACTGCGACCGAGAGACCACGCTCTCCTAGCAGCGGGACCACCGCTTCAATGAGCGTGGTCTTCCCCGAGTCCTTGAACCCGCAACACGCGAGAACCGCCATCCCGTCCGGCACCAATTTCACCAAAAGAGTCTACCTCTCACCACCCGGATCGGTTCGATCTTCGCGGTGATCGATGCCGAAGGCCACCCGTCGGGAAGAGCATTAAATCAAGATCTCCGAGAAATGCGCGCTCCATCACAACCGGTTTTCCGCCATTCTCCGCTTCACCTGTTAGAGGCGGAAATCCCCGCGACATCATTGACAGCCGCCCGCATTCGTGAATAATCAACTAATCATGGCTGGACGACCCGCTTCCCGCGCTTTTGATCTCGAGCACCTCGATGGTGCTGCGGGCGCAGCCTCCCCCTCGACGCTGAACCTTCTCCTTCTCGCTCTTATTAGCGACATACCGGGGGTTCAGACGTAGCGTTTTTCATCGCATCGTCTCAAGCCCCCGAGAAATCGGGGGCTTTTTATTTTTCCGAACTGGAGGAACGAACACAATGGCAACGCAGAACAACAACCGGGTCCTGATCTTCGACACCACCCTGCGCGATGGAGAACAGTCACCCGGCGCCAGTCTTACGAGTTCCGAAAAGCTCGAAATCGCCCGTCAACTCGCCCGCCTCGGGGTCGATGTCATCGAAGCCGGATTTCCTGCCGCCAGCCCCGATGATCTGGAGGCCGTGCGCCAGATCGCCGGCGAAATCGGAACCGAAGACGGGCCGGCGGTCGCCGGCTTGGCCCGCGCCCATCCACGCGACATCGACAAGGTCTGGGAGGCCGTCCAACCGGCCGCCAAACCCCGGATCCACACCTTCATAGCCACCTCCGATCTCCACCTCGAGCACAAGCTCAAGATGAGCCGGTCGGAGGTCATCGATCGGACCCGCAAGATGGTGGCCCACGCCAAATCCTACTGCAGCGACATCGAATTCAGCTGCGAGGACGCGGGGCGGTCGGATCCGGCCTATCTCATCGAGGTCTGCACCGCCGCCATCGAATCGGGCGCCACCACCCTCAACATCCCGGACACAGTCGGCTACACGTCGCCGGAGGAGTACTTCGAGCTCATCAACCGGCTTCGCACCGAGACCCCAAGAAGCGACGCCGTCGTCTGGTCGACCCACTGTCACGATGATCTCGGGATGGCCACTGCAAACACGCTGGCCGGGATCAGGGCCGGCGCCCGTCAGGCCGAGGTCACCGTCAACGGAATCGGCGAGCGGGCCGGCAACACCAGCCTCGAAGAGGTGGTCATGGCCCTGCGAACCCGACACCAGTATTTCGGCATGGAAACCGGCATCGACACGACCCAGATCATCCGCGCCAGCCACATGGTGGCCAGCTATACCGGGATTTCGGTGCCGCCCAACAAGGCGGTGGTCGGCTCCAACGCCTTCGCCCACGAGGCAGGCATCCACCAAGACGGGATTCTCAAGCATCAGGGCACCTACGAGATCATGACGCCCGAGACCGTCGGGCTCGACCGGTCACGCCTGGTCATGGGCAAACACAGCGGCCGCCACGCCTTCCGCGTCCGGCTCGAACAGCTCGGTTTTGAACTCGATGACGAGGCGGTGGCCACGGCGTTCCGCAATTTCAAGGAGCTCGCCGACAAGAAGAAGACCATCACCGACGCCGATCTCGAGGCATTGGTGGCGGATGAGTTCTTCCAGCCCGAAGAGATCTTCAAGCTCCTCGACCTCCAGGTGACCTGCGGCAGCCCAGGAATGCCGACGGCGACGGTCCGGATGGCGGGCCCCGAGGACGAGGAGCGGATCGGTGTCGCCGTAGGAACCGGGCCGGTGGACGCGGTCTTCCGCTCCATCGACCAGGTCATCGGCCGGCCCACGAAGCTCATCGAGTACGCCGTTCACAGCATCACCGAAGGCATCGACGCCCTCGGCAATGTGACGGTCCGAATCGTCGATTCAAATGACATGGGAAGGACCATCAGCGGCCATGGCGCCGATGTCGACATCATCGTCGCCAGCGCCAAGGCCTATATCTCCGCAAAAAACCGGATGATTTCCCGCTCGGGCAGCGCCCGGGTGGCTGCCACCGAAACCACGGACATTCGTTCCGACTGGGACTCACTCCGCATGGGCGGCAACGGATTCTGAAGAAATGCATATGCAACCCACAGGACTTACGCTCTTCGACACGATCTGGGACGACCACCGAGTGAACGCGGAATCGGCGCCCGATGGTAGTCCCGACACCCTCTATATCGACCTCCACCTGATCCACGAGGTGACCTCTCCGCAGGCGTTTTCGATCCTGCGCGGTCGTGGGCTGAAGCTCCGCAGACCAGGCCAGACGTTTGCCACCATGGACCACTCGATTCCATCGACCCCACCCGGGCCGGACGGAAAGTATGTGATCGAGGATCCCGACGCCGTGATCCAACTGGACGCACTCGAGAGCAACTGCACCGAGTTCGGTGTGCCGCTCTTCCCCATGGGTCACGAGAACCAGGGAATCGTCCACGTCACCGCGCCGGAACTCGGTCTCATCCAGCCCGGGATGACCATCGTCTGCGGCGACAGCCACACCGCAACCCACGGCGCCTTCGGCGCTTTGGCCTTCGGCATCGGCACCAGCCAGGTGGCCCATGTCTTTGCCACCCAATGCCTCCTCGCCCCACGGCCCAAGACCTTCGAGGTTCGGATCGACGGCACCCTCCAACCGGGGGTCACGGCCAAGGACATCATCCTTTCGGTGATCGCGAAGATCGGCACCGAGGGGGGAACCCGTCACGTTTTCGAGTACACCGGGACGACGATTCGGGCCATGTCGATGGAAGAACGGATGACCGTGACCAACATGTCCATCGAAGGCGGCGCCACCGCAGGTCTCATCCAACCCGACGAAACCACCTTTGAATATCTTTCCGGTCGACACTATGCGCCCCAGGGCCCGGCCTTCGATGAAGCAGTGACGAGGTGGCGGACTCTCGCCACCGACGAGACCGCCACCTACGATCGCTCGGTCGAACTCGATGCCCGCCAGGTCGAACCCATGATCACCTACGGCACGAATCCGGGGATGGGGATGCCGGTGCGGGACCCGGTTCCCGACCCGGCCGGGCTGACCAATCGATCAGACCGGAGGTCCGCTCAACGGGCACTCGACTACATGCGCGTCGAACCCGGCAAGCCCCTCCTCGGCCACCCGGTGGATGTGGTCTTCGTCGGCAGCTGCACAAATTCGCGCTTGAGCGATCTCCGGGACGCGGCCCGAATACTCGAGGGACGGAAGGTCAGCGACAAGGTCAGGATGCTCATCGTTCCAGGCTCTCGGAGGACAAAACGAGCGGCCGAGGACGAGGGCCTCGACACGATCTTCAAGACCGCCGGCGCCGAGTGGCGCGAACCCGGTTGTTCCATGTGCCTGGCCATGAACGCCGACAAGCTCGAGCCCGGGCAGCTCTCCGTCAGCACCTCGAACAGGAATTTCGAGGGTCGGCAGGGACCGAGCGGCCGGACCATTCTCGCGAGTCCACTGACCGCCGCCGCCTGCGCGGTGACCGGCAGAATCACCGATGTCAGGGAGATGTTGTGATAGACCCCCTCAAGAGCCATGCGATCCTGCTTGCCATCGACAACATCGACACCGACCGTATCATCCCGGCGCGGTTCCTCATCACCACAAAGACCAAGGGCCTCGGCCGCCACTTCTTCAGCGACTGGATGCACGGATCGAGCGCACTCACCGATGCGCGGATCCTCGTCGCCGGTCACAACTTCGGCTGTGGAAGCTCCCGCGAGCACGCGGTCTGGGCGCTGGCCGATTTCGGAATCGAAGCCGTGGTCTCCACCGGTTTCGCCGATATCTTCCACGCCAACGCCCTCCGCAATGGGCTCATCCCTGTGGTTGTCTCACCGGAAGACCACGAGAAAATCGTGGATGAGCTCGAGACCCTTCCCGAGCAGGAAGTCGTCATCGACTTTGAGTTCCACCGCCTCTCTTGCGGTTCGATCGAGGCGGGATTCACCACTGCGGTCGACAACGTCACGGCCGAAGACCGTGAGACTCCCGGCGGCGAAGAGCTCGATGCACTCCTCCAACAGGCCGATTTAATCAGCCGGCACGAGGCCGAACGACAGCCCCGTGTCGATACTCGAAAGGGCGTCTGATGTCCTCGAAAATCCTCCTTCTCCCGGGTGACGGGATCGGCGTCGAGATCGTCGATGCCGCCCGTCAGGTCCTCGCCCACGCGTCCAAGATCTGGGGCCTCGATCTCGGATTCTCGACCGCTCTGATCGGTGGCGCCGCCATCGATGCAGAGAGTGATCCTCTTCCTCCTGCGACACTGGCGGCCTGCCGGGAAGCCGACGCCGTTCTCCTCGGCGCGGTGGGCGGACCCAAGTGGTCGGATCCGAGCGCGCCCATCCGCCCCGAACAGGGTCTCTTGAAGTTGCGGGGCGAGTTCGATCTCTTCGCCAACCTCAGACCCGTCCAGGTCTTTCCCGCCCTTGCCGATCACGCTCCTCTGCGGGCCGATCTCCTTGAAAACGTGGACATCCTCTTTGTCCGCGAACTGACCAGCGGAATCTACTTCGGCGCTCATGAGGAGGAGAATGACGACGGCGAGGCCTTCGACACCATGACCTACCGGGTCCCCGAGGTCGAGCGCATCGCCCGCGTCGCCTTCGAGGCCGCACGGGGCCGGGGCGGCCGGGTCGCCTCGGTCGACAAGGCCAATGTCCTGGCTTCCATGCGGCTATGGCGGCGCACCGTCGAACGGGTCGCCGCCGACTACCCCGATGTCGAACTCGAGCACGTCCTGGTCGATGCCTGCGCCATGTATCTCATGCAACGCCCGGCCGCATTCGACGTCATCCTGGCGCCCAACTGTTTTGGTGACATCCTCTCCGACGAGGCGTCGATTCTCGCCGGTTCCCTCGGGATGCTGCCCTCGGCCTCCATCGGCTCGGAGAGCTTCGGCGTGTACGAACCCATCCACGGGTCCGCGCCGGATATCGAGGGCCGGGGCATCGCCAACCCTATTGCCACCATCCTTTCCGCCGCCATGCTCCTGCGCCACAGTCTCGGCCGGGACGACGCGGCCACCGGGATCGAGAAGGCCGTGGAAACGGCTCTTCGCCGTGGTTTGCGCACCGCCGACATCGCTTCGCCGTTGACGACGCCGTGCACGACCGGCGAGTTCACGAAGGCGGTGGTGGGGCACATGCCCGCATGAAGTAGGAGTTGATTCAGCAGCGGCGGAACACGCCGAAATGCCCTCGGGAAAGAAACCGTCAATCAGGTTGAGCCTCATGCAAAAACCCTCATTCCCGATGATCCGGGGCCATTGTGCCGGCGAGACGCCGGCACTACAAAGG
>CBESWV010000096.1:0-12942 GCA_965533305.1 uncultured bacterium
CTTGTACTCCCCATCTTCGATGATGGTCACCCTGCGGCCGTCGGGGTGAACGATGTCGGCCCTTTCGATCTGGATGGGGTTGCCCTTGGCATAGACGATATCCTGGTGAACGACATTCTCCGGAGTCTCGAACTCATCGACGCCGACGACTCCGCCGAGATGGTCCGATCGACCGAAAGCCCAGTGGAAACCTGCCTTCTCATCCTCGAGGACACAGCCCGTGACCTCGGCCATGTCGTTGACCCCGAAGGCCACCTCGGCGATGTTCGACCGCGCCGGGTCATCATTGAAGAACTCGGCGTAGCGCTGGGCCACCGGCCCGTCGCCCTCGACCACCTGGACGCAGTTGGCGACGACGTGGAAGAGCACCATCTCGTCGTCCTCCACCACCGGGATCGTCCCTGCGGTCCACGAGGGCAGACCGAGGATCTCACCCTCGTAGGGCACGATGAAGGTCTCGCCCGACGGCAGGTTGATGATGGGATCACCTTCCTTGCCGCGCGGCAGGAAACCATTATCCATCTCGGCCGAGCGTTGCCGCAGGTCAAACCAGCAACGATGCCCGGTGGAAAAGAGCACATCGCAGAGCTGGGCGCCGTCCATGACGTCGAAGATGGCCTTGCATCGGGCGGCGACCTTGGCGTAGTCGGCGGCAAGGGCGGTGCCCTCCATCCGTTTCTCAACGCCCGGCATCGAGGCCGCTCGGAAATCGTCCGCGGCTTCGGCGATGTGGACCAACGGCGCAGTTGCCGAAAACTCGGTCATGGCCAAAACCAGGGTCGAACCCGAGAGCACCTCGACGAGATCAACGGCCTCGCCATCCATGGTGGCCCCCGCAGGCAGATCGCCGTTGTTGGCGCCGGTGGCCGGGAAGTTCACGATCGGCCTCACCTCGAAGCCCCGTTCGGCCCCGAGCTTGGTGAAGGCGACGCGCCACTCTTCGGCCATCTCTCGTCGCGCCCGCCAACCATCATGGTCGGGAACCGCATCGGTCGGTTCGTCCACGACCACCGCCACGAGTTCGCCGGCCTGTGGGTCGAAGACATCGATCAGAAGCTTATTGAGATCAAACACAGCATCCTCCTGGATCATCACCTCGTGAAGCCCGGAACGACAAGGTCTCCCCTAAATCCCACGCGTCGCCGACGCGATGACCGAGGAAAACACTGGCTCGACGGCGACTGAGCTTCCGACGACAGATTGTACTCCTTTGGACTCGTTACGGTATCCTCTCGGCCATGAACGACTCGATTCTCAAAGCCGCCGTCGTCGGAACCGGCCACCTCGGCCGCCACCACACGCGCATCCTCAGTCAGATGCCCGGCATCGACTTCATCGGCGCCTACGACGCCAACCCCGAGCAGCTCGAAGCCATCACCACCGAGTACGGCGTCCCCGCCCTGCCCTCGGCCGAGGCCGCCGGCGAAGCGGACGCGGTGGTCGTGGCGACCCCGACGATCAACCACCGCGCCACCGCCGGGATGCTCATCGAGCACCGCTGCAATGTCATGGTGGAGAAACCCATCACCGCCACCCTCGAGGAAGCCGCCGAGCTCGTCGCCATGGCCCGCGAACGGGATCTGGTGCTGGCCGTCGGCCACGTCGAATTCCACAACCCCGCCGTTCAGGCAGCCCTCGGGCTCGCCACAGGGGTTCGCTATCTCGAGACCCAACGGCTCTCGCCCTTCACCGCCCGCTCGGTGGATGTCGATGTCATCCTCGATCTCATGATCCACGATCTCCAGATCATGTTGGCGGTGGCCGGCGAAACGCCATCCGAGATCCGCGCCGTCGGGGTTCCGGTGCTCACCGACAAGGTCGATCAGTGCCACGCCTGGATCGAATTTCCGAGCGGACTCGTCGCCAACCTCACCGCCAGCCGGGTGTCTTCGGAACGGATTCGTAAGCTCCGGCTCTTCGGCGGCGAGGCCTATTTCTCGGTGGACTATGCCGAGCAGAGCGTCCACTCGGCAAGCCTGGTCCGGACCGCGGACGGCATCGAGATCGCACCGAGGATCATCGAGGTCGAGAAGGACGAGCCGCTCAAGGCCGAGCTCACGGCCTTCATCGCCGCCTGCCGCGGCCAGGGTTCGCCCCACGTTGACGGTGAGACCGGCGCCGCCGCCCTCGAAGCCGCCATCGAGATCCGCAAGCAGGTGGAGAGCCGCTGATCGGAGTCGACAGTTCACAATCGACTGTTGACAGGCGGCGCAAGTTGCTTCGAGGATCAACATCCCTCATCGATGTGCAGGATTCTGCGTGGGCGTTTTTGAAACACAAAGGACACGAAAAACCACGAAGGATCCACAAAGCATCGCGATTTTGACCCGGGCTCCCTCAGATCCGGAACGCGAGCCCGCCATGGGGCCTTTGCAATGGCTCAACAATTCCTTTGTGGCTTCTTCGTAGCCCTTTGAGCTCTTCTTGTTTCAAATATGGCGCCCAGGCACCCAGGCCAGCTCATGGAACTCGTAACCACTCAGAAAACGGCAACCCTGCGGTGGAGCTGTCAACTGAGCCTCTTGCAAAAATCAAGAATCGGACACTGAGGTCTTCGGTCTTCCGACACTCGTCTCCATCAGGCCGGCGAGACGCCGGCCCTACAATGGATCTCAGCCCTTTGAGGTGCTGGCGTCTCGCCGGCACAGAGACTACGAACCATCGGGAAAGAGGGGTTTTGGAAGAGGCTGAACTGTTGACTGCCGACTATCGACTTCCCTCAGAGAACTCGAAACTTTCCAACACCGGAATGTCCTCCCGATCAGTCAACGCCAACGCCTGCGTGAGCACCGCGCGCTGGAGTTCCGCGTTGTTCGGCTCACCCATGGTGAATCCGAGTGGCCACGGCACATCGAGGGCGCGCGGCACACCGACTTTCCGACTGACTTCCGCGACATTTGTCGCTCCGGTGGTGGTGATGCCTGCCTTCTCGAGCGCTCCCTGGACCAGACCGACGGTCTGGGGGCACATTGGTCACACGGGGACCATCAGCGCCACATCCACCTCATCGGCCGTCAGAACCTCGACGATCTCGGGTACGGTCTTGCGGATGAACCTTCCGGTGGCGGTGATCGATCCCTGGACCGAAATGTGGCGTGGAGCGACCTCGCCGATGACCCCGGCATCGACGAGTTCGACCAATCGGTCGATGGGCATCCCCATGTTGCGATCCGCCTCGATTCCTCCGCGGGACCACGAGTCCGACCGGTGGTGTTCGGTGAGGCTCTGAACATCGACATCGCCGGGAATCAACCGCCAACTCCAGTCGCCGCCCTTGATCTCGGAGTCATAGGGTTCCTGGCCCGGCGCTACCAGCCCCGCCGATGACACCAGGGCCACCCGGCACTCGGCCAGAACCTTGACGCGGTGGGCAGGGACGATCTCGTCGAGCCGCCGCCAGGGATAATCGAGCATGAAGCGCTTGAGTTTGGGATCCATATCTGCAATTCGCGTCACCTGATCACCCCACACACTCTCTTCTCCCCGGACCGATCGAATTGATCCGGAGAGAACAGAGGAAAATCGGAACCGATCATACAGTCGCACAACCTGATACTCTTTGCTTTTGACGGGAGCACACACCATGAGGATTTCCACTATCGTGATGCTGGCACTGGCGATGACCGCGTCTCCGGCGGTTGCTGTTGATTTCCTGGGGGTCGAACTCTGCAAGGGATCCACCGACACCGCCGTGGATCTTCCCATCGCGTCGTCACTGGTTCTCGAGAGCGTCGAGATCGGCGACAACGGCGGACTGGTGATGCTGTTCAGCGCCCGCAGCGGCAAGGTGATGAACCACGTTGACGATCTGATGACTGGTCTCAGCGACCAGCGGGGCGAGGGTGACGGGGACAGTCTCGAGTGGTCCAGCGGACGCCTCACCGGTGTTGCCCAGCGAGTGGCCAAGAAGTACGCCGCCCTGGCCGTGACCAGCACCGACGAGTGTCTAGGAAGCGAGTCCGTCCCGGTTCCCGTGCCTGTGGCTGCGCCCACCAACGCCCCGCCGCAGACCGATGTCGAGAGCGTGATGCAGACACCCGATCCCGTCCCCGCGGCAGCAGCCGCAGTGGTGGCCGCGAGTCAGGTCTCTCCTCCCGAGCCCGAACCCGAGCCCGTGGCCCCGGCACCGGCAACGGCAACGGCACCGCCCGACTTCGAACTCATCGGCGCCCTATCGCGCGAATCTGCAGATCATCCCTGGGTCGATGTCATGGGCGTCATCGCCAACCACACCGAGACCGGCTACCGGCTCGCCACCTTCGATCTCAGTTTTTTCGCGACCGACGGCTCGCTCGTCTGTGTCGACACCATTTCGGTCAGCATCCTCAAGACCGGTCAGGAGCGGGCCTTCCGCGATTCAATCCGGTGCCCCGGCTATGTCGCTGAAGAGGTCGCCGAGACCAGGCTCCAGTTCGCCGGAGGTCTCTAGCCCTACTTCCCGTCGGTAATCAGCCGATGTGGGTTGTCATGGTTGTCGCCTTGAGAGAACCCTCGAGAACTCCGGATGAGATGTCTCGCTTCGCGCCGGGTGGATCAGGCGCTTCCGCGGTTCTTCCGGTTGAGGCGCGCCACGTCGATGGATCCCCTGACCGCCGCACCGGCGAGCCGCCAAGGGGTCATGGGCCGAGGCGCCTCGAGTTCGTCCGCCAGATAGAGCCTGAGGCTCTCCTGCCGCCGGAGCTTGCCGGAGGAGGTCCGAGGAAGGGTGCCCGGCAGCAGCACCTCCACCCCATCGACCTCGAGACCGGTGGCGGATCTCACGACCTTGCGGCAGGCCTCGGCGATGGCGGCGAAGTCATTCTCGGCAACCCCTCGGCCGGCTTCGACCAAGAGCAGCAGGACCTCACCATTTTCCCCGTCGGGCAGCCAGGAGACCGCCACTGAACAACCGGTGCGAATCCCTTCGACCTCGTCCACCGCGGCCTCGACCTCGGTTGGCGAATGGCAGCGCCCACGCAAGATCAGCACATCCTTCTTGCGCCCGGTCAGAAAGAGCTCGCCCGCGTTGAGAAAACCCCGGTCACCGGTGTCGAGCCAGCCGTCCTTGATTGCTTCCCGAGTTGCCTCTCGCCGGTTGAAGTAGCCATCCATGATTGACGGGCCGCTGGCAAACACGTCGCCCACAAATCCTTCCTGAAGCTCGACTCCGTCGCCATCGACCACCCGCACCTCGGTGCCGGCAATGGGGCGCCCCACCGAGACCAACTCGATCCCGTCCGTGGTCTCCTCAGCCCGCCCGTCGCGACTCAGAATCTCGCGGTCGAAAACTCGACTGAGAAACGGCCTTCGGAGGTCTGAGAAGGTCACGGCAAGGGTCGCCTCGGACATCCCGTAGACCGGGGTCAGCGCATCCGGTCGCAGGCCGAACGGCGTGAATCGGTCGATGAAGCGGCGCATGACGCGCGGCACCACCGGTTCGGCGCCGCAGAGCGCCACCCGCCACGCCGAGAGGTCGACACCCTCGATCTGCTCGTCCTTGATCTTGTCCACGCACAGCCCGTAGCCGAAATTGGGCCCCACCGAAATGGTCGCGCCGTAGGTCGAGAGAGTCCTCAACCACACCGCCGGTCGGGCGAGAAAGAGCTCGGGCGGGATCAAGGTCATGGTGCCAGGCGCCCCGACCGCCGCAATGACGCAGCCGATGAGACCCATATCGTGATAGAGCGGCAGCCAGCTCACCCCGCTGTGGGTGATTCCCTCGTCGAGAGGCCAGTGGGCGTTGAGGCTGGCGGCCTGCGCCACCACCGCCCGGTGGGAAAGGGCCACCGGTTTCGGATCCACCGTGGTGCCGGACGAAAACTGCACCATGGCGAGGTCGTCGGCGCTGCGGCGGACCGGCTCTCCCGTCCTGCCCGAGAGATCTCCGAGTATTCTGCAACCCAGCGGCGGCTCGGCAGAGGCCACCGCCGGCCCCAGGATCCGACGAATCCGAGAGTCGGCGAGCACCAATCGGGCCGTCACGGCCCTCAGCATGCGCGAGGTCCGCCCCTCGTACTCCTCGAGCCGGTGGAGACGCACCGGCGGGTAGAGAGGGACAGGGACGGCGCCGGCCAGGATGGTCCCAAAAAACGAGTCGATGAACTCGATGGAGGTCGGATAGACGAGCGCGACCCGATCACCGGGCTTGACGCCCAGGTCTCTCAGACCGCCACAGACCTCGAGCGCGCGCCGCCAGACATCCGGATACGGGTAGAACTCCGCGTCCTCATGTCGGTCGATCAGCCTCAGCCCGGTCTCCGCGTCGCAAGAGGCCCGATCGAGCATGTCGACCAGCGTTTGGTTTTCAATCGGCAAGGAGCCTCCCGACGACATCCACCAGATCGCCGATGGTCTCGATCTCGGCTTCGACCTCGGGATCGAGCCGGATCCGGAATCGATTCTCAACCTCGACGGCCATGGTCAGCGCCCCGAGGGAGTCGAGCTCGAGATCCTCCACCAATCGCATCTCACATCGGAGGTCGCCATCGAAATCGACATGTTCACGGGCGACATTCTCGATACCGGCAAGGATTTCGTCAGGTGTCATTCTGCTCCCGGGATCAACCATCATTTCCACCAAACCAGTTTAGAACACGCGGGAGTCAGGCAAGTCGACCACACTGATCGGGATCGAACCGCCGGGGCGTCAAATCCCGCTCAGTGGCGGTGGATATCCTTGTGCATGAGGTCGCGGGTGGCCACGAGCCGCTCTTCGGCGGGCAGCCGTGCGAAATCGCGGTTGAGCTTTTCGTCGTCTTCTTTTGACAGCAACTCGATCTGATAGTCGATGACATTGGAGGGGAAGACCCCATTCCCCTCGTACATGGCGCGACGCTCGCCGAGCAGCCGCGCGCACTGAACGCAGCTCGCCGGCAGCGGTTCGAGGCGATCCATGACTTCCTTGTCGGAGAAGACGTTGCCCTCGACGTTTGTCTGCTCGGCACGCTCGAGCATCCCGTCAGCCGTGAGGCCGTACTCGGCGGCGGTGGTGATCCCGGCGAGCAGGAGATGGAACGACGCAGAGCCGTCAGGAGAACGAATTTCCACCGTCTGCCGACCGCGGGAATCGGCATAGTCTTCGGTGTCGGCCGGGTTCACGACCTTGGCCAGATGGCTCTGCTTTGACCAGCCCAGGGGCACCCGGATGAGCGCCGAGCGATTGTTGTGGCTCCAACAGATCCGGGTCGGCGCCTCCTGGTTGGGCACCAGCCGGAGGAAGGACGAAGCCACGGTGTTGCCGAAAGCTGAAAGGGTCGAGGCGTAGTCCACCAGCCCACCGATGAGCTTGTGCGCATCAACCGACAACGCGCCGTCGCTTTCCGACATCATGTTCTGGCCGTCCTTCATCAACTCCATGTGGAAGTGGAGACCGTTGCCGGCGACCCCTTCTTCGATCTTGGGTGCGAAGGTGGCGAGCATCCCGTTTCGGTGGGCGACGTTGCGGATGATCCAGCGCGACAACCCGATGAGATCGCCCATCTCTTCGATGGGCCGGGTCAGAAGCTCGATCTCGTGCTGCTCGGCGCGCCGGCCCTTGAGCAACGGCAGATCCGAGCGCACCGAATCGATATAGCCGACCTCGGCGTGGGCGTACTTCACCGAGCCGGTGATCTGAGTGAGAATGCGCACCATCTCGTTGACCACATCGCCACCTTTGAAAAAGGGCGAGGACGCGTGATAGCCGATTTGGCGGTGGGCCGAGAAGTTCTCAGGTCCGCCTTCGCGGAGAAGGAAAAACTCGAGCTCGCCGAGGGCGTGGAGTTCGAGACCCGTCCGCTTCTTGAAACGCTCGTGGGCGAGGGCCAGGATATTGTCCGGGGTGAACGCCGCCGGCTGCCCATCACGGTCGAGAAAACGGCAGATGAAGTTGAGGCTCGAGGAGTCGAAGGGAGAAAGAAACGCCGTCCGGTAGCTCGGCACGACATAGAGATCCGATGCGGCGGCGTCGACCAGCCCGGCAAAGAGCGATGAGCCGTCCACCCGCTCGCCCGAAGCGAGGATCCGCTCGGCCTGGGTGAAATCGGAAAACGGCAGCTTGAGTTCGCGCAGCTTTCCGTCAACGCTGGTGTAGTGAAAAGTGAGTCGTTCGATCCCCCGCTCGCGGATGATCTTGAGCATGTCCGCACGGGTGAAATCGCTCCGCTCCTTGTCGAGCATGAGGCTGAGAGGGTTGGCGAGGGCGGCCTGTTCGATCATGTTTGGGCTCCGTCTCTTTCGTCAGTCGATGGCTTTGTATCACGCCGGCAATGAAGAGTCGACGGTCCGGCAGACTTGGAATACTCATCAACCGGCTACCGGTGGCTGATGATCTCGCTATAGGCCTTTCTCACCTCGGCCTCGCCGTACTTCCGCTCGAGCCGCCGGACGATGAAGTGGCCGCGGGCCATGTCCTGGAAATGCTCGATGAAAAGGACATTGATGGTCGCGCCGCCGAGGGCGCCGAAGATGGGCACCCCTTGGGCCATGATCTTTTCGCCGACCACGGTGTTGAAGCGCGCGGCGATCTGCGCCAGAAGACGGACAATCACCGGAGCGCCGTCCTCCACGACGGCCCTCTTGGCGACATATTTGGTGGCCTCGCTCACCGCCTGCGCCAACGCCGTCCGGACCGCAAAGTATCCCGACTCCGCAGCGTCATCCTCATCGGACGGGCTGCCTATGGCAAAGACCTCGAGACACGCGAGCCGCGATGCCACGTCGGTCAGATCCTCACCCTCGCTGCGGGCGATATCGGCAATGGAGCGCATGATGACCGTTGTGGTGATGGGCAGCTCGATGGGAAGGGCAACCAGACCGAAGGCGCCGCCGACGCCGCCGGCGAGACCGGCCAATGCCTGGTGGCTCCTATACCTCGGCTTGCTCCTTCCACGCGGATCGATGGTCTTGGCCGCGAGGTTGACGGCGGCCATCAACGAGTCGTGCGTCACCTTGGTGATCTTGTCGCCGGCTCCCTTGGGAAGGGTCTTGAGAACGTACTCGATGGGTGTTCCGACCACATCGGAGACCTTGGCGATGAGACCCGGGTTCTCCAGCAGACCCACCGCATTCGTCAGATCATCGAGGTCGGTCGAGTTCCATTCCATCGAGTCTGTCCTCCCAGTCATCAAGCATCCTACAGGGCCCGTTTGATCGCTAGGAGCCTGTAGGGACTAAATGGCGGATGGATTTCGGAGGGTCGTTTGAGGCCGATTTTCGTCGGATTCGCGGGTTCATACTCGTGGTATGGGCCAAGAATACGCCGGAGATCGGGCCAAACGACACCCGAAAGGCGCCGCCAATTCTATTCACTACACGCTCCTATGGCACAACCGAGGTCCAACCGGTGGTGTCACCCGTCTCGAAACCATCCGCGAAGAACGGCGGCTCACTGACGGTGCAGGACTGCACCTTGACGTCGTCGATGTACCACCCCTCTCGGCTGACCGATGAATCGGAACCCAGGCGGAAGCGGAACCGGGCCGTCTGGCCGGCATATGCGTCGAGATCCACCACCGTCTTCTTCCACACCGTGGCGCCCGCGCCGAGGTCGTCGCACCAGCCGTCGAGGCCGTTGAGCCCGCTTGTCGGCCCATCGTACGGGTCGGTCAGCATGGCCAGATTCGGCAGCGGCGTCCAACTGGAGCCTCCGTCGGTGCTGATCTCGACATCGCCCCCGTCATAACAGCCGCTGCTCCTGTCCTCCATCAGCTGCCAGTTCCAGAACTGGAGAGTCAGCGGACTGACGCCCGTGGGCAGGCTGACATCAGGCGAGTCCAGCCGCTGGTCGCTCGTGGTGGGCGGGTCGACCACGTAGTACGAGGTCGTCCCGCTGTACGACCGGGCGCTCGACAGGGACCAGGTATTGCCGCTGCCGCCGGTGCCGAGGGCCCAGCCCGGTCCACCGGTCTCGAGGTCATCGAAGAAGAGCACCGATGGGACCGTGCCGAAACCGCAGTCGCCGGGCAGAGCCTCTGTGAAGAAAGAGAACACCGTCGAGTAGTCGCTGGATCCGCAGGTATTGAAAGTCCCTACTCTCCAGAAGTACTCAATGTTGGACTCGAGATCGGCTGAAGGTGTGAACCCGTTATCGCTGATCCCCGACTCGTCGACGATCACATTCGAGAAACCGGCATCGGTTGCGACCTGGAGGCGGTAGGTCTCCGCCTGGGCAGCGGATGTCCAGCTGAAGACCGGTCGGATCGATTGGTTAAGAGAGGCGTCGGCCGGCGCCACGAGGTCCGCCGCTCCCGGGTTGGCGTTGAAGAGAAGGAGAGTGACGCCGGTGTCGTGGACGATGGTGCTTGGCGCGGATGTGCCGGTGATGGTGATCTGATGAGTACCCGGTGCTGCGCCGGCGGTACCGCTGACGGTCAGGGTGCTGGTGGCGGGTGGCGTCACCGGGTTCGGAACAAAACCGGCGGTCGCCCCGGCGGGAACCCCGCCCGCACTGAGTGTGACCAGTTCAGCGAAGCTCTGGAATTGGAGCAGGTTGACGGCGAAGACCGCGTTGTCCGGGCTGCACACGCTGATGGTGTTCGGATTGGCGGTCAAAAGGAAATCGGTGCTGATGGGGACGGGGTCGGAAAAGACATCCGGATCGTTGTGACCGTTCATTATATTTCGGTCATCGGCCCACTGGGTCACGGCATGGGTCGCCGTCTGGATGTGGGTGTCGTAGTCGCCGTGATAGCAGGTGGCGAGGCTGGAATCGAGATGGATGGGTGTCGAGACATCCGAGAGGCGCTGATTCGGTCCCCAGGTCAGGCCACCGTCGAAGGAGAACGCCTGATAGTAGTCGACCATGCTGTTGGTCGGATCGAGCCGCCGGTCATACCAGGTCGCTGAAACAATGTTGCCGGCGCCCACCGACAATGTCGGAAAAAACTGGTCGCTGGTACTGGTGTCGTCATGCAACCTGATCTCGGGGCCCCAGGTGGCGCCGCTGTCGGCCGAACGCCGGTAGAACGAGTCGCAGTCATCACCACCACCCGGGCCGTAGCTGTACACCGTGTGGAGGACGCCATCCGGCCCGACCACCACCTGCGGTGAAGGAAGATAGCGAATATTGCCCTTGAGCGCTGCGCGACCGCAGTTTCCCGAGGCCACCGAGTTCTCCGGCGACGCCTTGTCGGCGGCCGGACTCGTGATCGCGCTGTAGCTCACCCCGCCATCGGTGGATCGCGCGAATTCCATGGTCACGGTCGATCCGCCGAACTTGACCCATCCAACAAAGACATCGCCGTTGGGCGCCACCGCCGGCCACGACCCCTGGACCCCCGAGGTCGCGCTGATCGCCTGGCTGTTGGTCCACGTGACACCGGCATCAGCCGAACTGAGAGCCCAGATCCTGCTGTCCGCCGTGAAGTTGGTGAAGACCATGTAGAGCCGACCGTAGAACGGGCTGGCCGGGTTGTTATCGACAGCCAAGAGCTCCTTGTCGTCCGAGGACCCGGTGTGCATCATGCCCACCCATTGGAAGCTCTGACAGTCATCGTTGGACTTCCACAAACCCAGGCCGGCATCATGCAGGGCGCCGAAGTAGAAGTGGCCGTCCTCCCGTCGCCAGACGATGGCCGGGTCACCGCCACTGCCGGTCCCGAGCGCACCCTGGTCGACAAAGGTCGCCCCGTTGTCGGTTGAACGGGAAAAACCGGTGAACCCCGCACCACTCACAAAGTAGTGAACGCTGTCGTTGTAGCCGGCGCACACCGTCCCGGTGACCTCGTTGACGGCCATGGACGTCTCGCTCTGGGTCGTTGACGTTCCCGAATCGCCGCTCGGGTCGTTGACCGCCACATCCGGACCGTCATCGGCGCCCGGGCCCACGTCCATCGCCGGCTCCTGATGCACCTGACCAAGCTCGTCGGTGCGATCGCACGCCACCAGGAGCTTGAAGAGCAGACCATCCATCAGTGCCCGCTTCTCGGGATCATCGAGCAAGCCGCACGCCTCGGGCAGCGATTTTTCGGTCACGTCCTCAGCCTGGACCGGAGAGATCCCGGCCGCCAGGGTTCCGAGGAGGACAAAAAACAGGACATGAGCCACAGTGAGATCTCGACCGAGCACATTGGACATTTGATACCTCTTCCCGAAAGTGGGCTTTACGCTGAAGTTGATCAAACGCAGCGTAATCCGGGTGATTCTATACCGGCACGCACCAGGATCCGCCACCGTACCGTCAGTCTCAACCGATCTCAATTCGGATCGGTGTTCCTCTCAACCCGGAGGATCCGTCCCTCTTCAATTGGGCCATCGACAAACGAGTGAAGCAGAGGTATCTTTTAGTATCAAGATTGCGCACTGGGTTTATGCAATTTCTCAATTGAACAAGCGATTTATTGAACAAAAATAGGGAGTCCGGTATGAAATTGAATCGGCCGTGGTTCGTCGTCGCATGTGCATTCTTCGCAATGTGGTTTTCCGGTCAGCCGACCCTCGCCTACGAGCTCAGGGGCTGGGGAAATGACGGCTCCTACCTGGTGCTGACAAACCTGCCCCCCGGCAGCGATTTCGTCGACATTGCCGCCGGGGACGAGCAGGGCGTCGCCCTCAAGTCCGACGGCTCCGTCGTCGCATGGGGAAATAATTATCACGGACAGGCGACTGTGCCGGCGACTCTCGGAACGTGTATCGCCGTCGGCGCCGGGGAGGACACCTCATACGCGATCAAGACCGACGGGACGATCGAAGGTTGGGGCTACGACTATAACAATCTGATAACCGACATCCCGGCCGGAACCTATACCGCAGTGAACTGTGGCGAGTACGCCGCCGTAGCCCTCGCGACGAACGGTTCCATCGTCGCCTGGGGCAGTGACTCCTATGGACAGATTACGAATGTACCCTCGGGCACCGATTTCGTTGCTGTCTCCGCCGGCGACCAACACGCCGTGGCGCTCCGCTCCGACGGCTCGGTCGTCAGCTGGGGCTATCCGTTAGGCACCAGCGGTCAGCCGACGTCGGGCACTTTCACTCAGGTTTCGG
>CBESWV010000097.1:0-12907 GCA_965533305.1 uncultured bacterium
CCTCGGACGCTGCCACGGCCACGGCCTACTCTCAACCCCGGCCTTCTGGTCCGCCTTCGGCGACCCAGCGTCGCACGAACAGCGCGGTCGCTTCGGTGGTAACGGGGAAGGGCTGCGACCGCGCTGCTCGCGCGCCGGCGGCCTCCCTCTGAGCTGGAAGAGCCGATCCTCAGCGCGCTTCCCGTGGAGTGCCCGGTAGCGCAATTGTGCGACACGCACCGCGTGGCCGGGTGGTCGTTGGGGCACAATCGCGTACCCGGCACATCCCGGTGGGGCGCGTTGCTCTCGCGTGTCCTGGTGCGGCTTCGGGTTCGGACACGGTTACGGATACGGTCTCGGCCACGGCTTCGGCCACGGCTACGGTCTCGGTACCGCGCCTCGAAGAACGTTGGCCGGGTGCCTGGCTCGCTTTTCGCCGCGAAAAGGTGCCTGGCACCCCTCCCATCGCGCAGTTGGCCGAGCGAGATTGCTCACCTAGGTGAGAGCGTCCCTGAGGGCGACGAACGCTTTCTTGCGATGTGAGATGAGATTCTTCTCGTCCTCGTCCATCTCGCCGTAGGTCCGTCCGCCTGAGTCGTCCGGGATGAAGGCGGCATCCCAGCCGAATCCGCCTGAGCCCCTGGGCTCTTGGGCTATGGTTCCGGAAACGGCGCCTTCACCGGTGATCGTCTGCGATCCATCCGTCGCGCAGGCCACGCATCGCGCCACCGCCCGGGGATCGCCAAAGGCATGGGCAATCCGGCAGATTCCACTCGCACCGACGCTCTCCAGCAACCAGCGGATCAACGGCCCGGGAAAGCCGTCGAGCCCGAGGAGCTCGAGACCCGTGTCCTCAACGAGGACGGGCGCCTTGATGAGTTCGAACCCCGCGGTCGCCTTGCTTCGAACAACTTCGTGGAGATCGAGAGATTGCGGTTCGACGAGGTCCAGCCCTTGGTGGCGGAGGGCAAAGCCGAGAACCGCCTCGGCTTCTCGCAGCTTGCCCTCGTTGGATGTCACAAAGACGAGGTCATCGATTTTCATGAGACCGGATCACCCCCTTCAACGGGTTCACCATCGCAGATCCTGAAGGCACTGATCTTCTTGCTCAAACCCTTGAGCGGCACATCGCCGAGCGGCTCCACCGCGAAGAGGTGTTTGACGGCCTCGTAGGTGGTCTCACCCACGACGATGGAACCCGGCGTCGCGACGAATTCCTCGAGCCGCGCCGCGATGTTGACGGTGTTTCCGAGCACGGTGTAGTCGACACGGCTCGCCGAACCGATATCCCCGACCACCACCGGACCGGAGTGGATGGCGACTCGGACATCGATGGAATCCAACCCCTGGGCAACCCGATCACGATTCCACGCCTCCAGCGAGCGGAGGAGGGCAAGGGCGGCGCGAACCGCTCGTTCCGCGTGATCACTCTGGGGCAACGGTGCTCCGAAAAACGCCATGACCGCATCGCCGATGAACTTGTCGAGGGTGCCGCCGAACTCGAAGATCGCATCGGCGGCAAGGGAGAAGAACTGATTGAGAAAGGCCGCCACCTCTTCCGGAGGCAGGCTCTCGCAACGAGCGGTGAAACCGACGATGTCGGCAAAAACGATGGAGGTCTCGCGCAGAGTCACCGATGGTTCTTCATGCTCGAGACGTCCGAGCACCGCCTCGATGACCGCGGGTGAGTGGTACCTTTCGAGGCGATCTCTGGCGGCTCGCTCGGACTGGATCCGCTCGTTGAGTCGGGCGCGCTCGATGGCGACCGCAGCATAGTTGGAAAGGGCCGTCAGCAGGTCGAGATCGGTTGCCGAAAACGAGCCGACGTGGAGCGGCGAGTCGATGTAGATCACACCGATGACGCGCTCTCGGAGCCACAACGGGGCGCACATGGCGGAGCGAATCTGGTGAATTCGAATGCTGCGTCCGGCCTCGAATCGCTGATCCGACTGGGCGTCATTGGTCAGGATCGCCACCTTCTGCCGGGTGACCGTGTCGAGGATGGTCCTCGAGATCGGGACCTCGGGCGCGACGTCGGTTGATTCGCGAGTTCGGAAGCACTCGAGCTTGGGTTCTCCTTCACCATCGAAGAGCACGATGAACCCTCGATCGACAAGCAGCTGCTCGAAGACCACGTTCATGACCTGTTCCAACACCGGCTCGAGATCACCGACTTCGATGAGGGTTTTGCCGACCTGTGCGAGGACCTCGAAAACCCGCTGACGGCCGCCGCCTTCGGCAGTCGACGTGGATGCCGCCCGGCCTTCGAGCCCGTAGTCTTCATTGAACTCGGAAAGGGGTCTCAGGAGCGTTGCCGCCGAGAGACCGGAGTCGCTCTCGAAGGAATCCTCAACCAGGAGGAGGAAGCTGCCCACTGAAAGGCGATCACCAGCCGCCAGGGGACCGGACGCCACCAAGGTCTCGTTGATCTTGACGCCGTTGGTCGAATCGAGATCGGTGACTCGGGCGACGCCGTCCTCGAAATCGACCCGTGCGTGGTACCGCGAGACGGAGAAATCGCGGAGCACGATGTCGTTGTCGCTCGACCGTCCGAAGGTCAGCGTTCCTCGAATCGGCACCCGATGGTTGCCGTCGGCGTCGTCATAGATGAGCTCGAGCATCGGTGTCATTGTACTGCGCCACGGCCCGGAACACACCGTTGGGCCTTCGTCACCCTTTCGATGACGCGGCGGATCCGCTCAAGAATGGGGTCGGTGACCGTCGATCGATCAGGGCCGAGGGTTCCCTCGATTGAGGATATGTGCGGGGAGCAGGCGATACCACAGGATGAGTTCGGCCCGGGTGGCGATCTGGAGCGGCGAATCGGCCTGCAACACCGAAAGCTGCGACCATCGTCCACCGAGGTCGTAGAGCTGACGCGCGGCCATCATGTGCCACGGCCCGGCGCCGTTTTTGAGCACATGCAACCAGAATTCATACAATCTCGGGTCCAACGGCGTGACCCCCCTGACACCCATGGCGTTCATCGAGGCGGCGAGAACCGCATTCGGATCGGTTGTGCACCGGTCATCGATCCAATAGTCGACATACGCGTCTGCGGCCTCGAAGGCCTCATTGATGTGCTTGGATCCCCAACCCGCCCGCTCATCGTTCGGGATGATCAGAAACTCCCGCAGAGTGATGGCTTCGAGCAGACGAATGAGGCTGACTCGAGTGTCCTCGCCTTGGGCGATACGATATGCCGTGGCCAGATATTTGAAATCGTCAAAAGAGAGAACCCGTTCGACGGCACGAAGTCCGACGCCCTTTGGCCGCCGGACCACCGCCCCGCGCCAGCCGGGCATGGACGTACCGTCATCCATGAGCACGCTCTGCAACCAGAACTCGACCAGGGGACGCTCCCGGAGAGTTCCGGCCACCGCATCCATCTCCGCTGCAAGCTGCCGGGCCGATTCGAGGTCGACACCGCCGGCCACGTTCGGCAGAGCATCGCCGAGAAGGTCGCGATAACCATAGGCGGCCGCCATTCGAATACGACCGTTGTCGGACATCACCGCTTCGCGGTAAAGCGGCAACAACACCGGATCGTGGGACGCGGACATCCCGAGCAGGATCGCCATCTTCTCCTGCATGACAAGATCACCGGTCTGCCATTGATCGACGATCTGCGATGGTCCCGGCCAACTATCCATGACGCGTTGCTGAAGATGGGCCTTGGCCTTGGCTTCAAAGAACGAACCGGGAAAGTATGAGACCTCCGGGGAAACGAAGTTGGTTGTCGCGAGGAGCATCGCCACGATCGACATGTTCAGGCTCATCGTTCTCACCGCCTTCCCCGACATACGCCACCAACCTAGTGCGCCCGACGCCGCACTGCACCCGGAGGTCTTTCTTCTTTTCGAGGAATTTACATCGAAGCCGGATGGCTACGAGCTTGAACCTGATATGCGAGGATACCCGAGATGGGTGCCCGCTCCAAAATCACAGTGGCCTATTTAGGCAGCCGCTTCTCCGGCTGGCAGCGCCAGGATCGAGACCGGACCGTCCAGGGAGAGCTGGAATCAACTCTGACAATGCTCTTCGGCCCTCAGCGCATCGTCGTCGTTGGAGCGGGTAGAACCGATGCCGGTGTTCACGCCGCCGCGCAGGTGGCTCATGCCGATCTTCCCGAAAACATCCCGCCGGCAGTCCTACCTCGACTCCTCAACGCCCGTCTCGCCGACGACGTGAGGGTGCGTTCGGTAACCCGGGCGGCCGATGGCTTCCACGCCATCAGTTCTGCGCTCGGCAAACACTACACCTATAGAACCAGGTGGAGCGAACCCGACCTGCCGTGGCAGGGTCTCCGCTCGGCGGTCCTGCCCCCGCCGAGCGATCCGATGCTGATCGTCAGGGCCTGTCAAAAACTGCCCGGGCGTCGAGACTGGGCATCGTTCACGGTGCCCTACGCCCACGGCCGCAGCACGGTTCGGACGATCTACCGGGTCCAACCCGTTTGGCGGCGGTCAGGTCTCGACCTGCACGTCTTCGGCGAGGGTTTCCTGCGCTATCAAGTGCGGCGAATGGTCGGGGCGCTGCTCGATGTCGGTCGGGGCAGATTGACCATCAAAGACATCGAAGACCTTCTCGAATCCCCAACTCCCGGTGCGCCCCTCTACACCACACCCGCTCGAGGTCTCACCCTCGAACGGGTCTACTACCGAGCATCGCCCAGCCTCACGATGGATACCGGTACGGAGTCCGCGCAAATCGGCCGATTGCCATGGTAGACTTTCGCTTCCTCGAGGTCGACGTGAAAGTACCGCTCGATGAAATCGCTGAGCCGGGCACCGACGCCCACGCCGTGCTTGAGCAACTCGAGCCCGGTCGGCTACCCAATCACGTTGCCATCATCATGGACGGAAACGGTCGATGGGCCACTGCCCGCAGACTCCCGAGGGTCGAGGGACACCGAGCCGGTATCCATGCGGTCCGCCAGACCATCGAGACCGCCGCACGACTCGGGATCGATGTGCTCACCCTCTACGCATTCTCAACCGAGAATTGGAAACGGCCAAGGCATGAGGTTCTGACCCTCATGGGTCTGCTCAAGGAGTACATCAACCGCGAGCTCAAGACCTTCCTCAAGCACGATCTCCGCTTCCGTCCCATCGGCCGTATCGATCAGCTCGATGCTTCGGTCAGACGCGAGCTCGATCGTGCCGTCGAGGCCACGTCTTCATGCCGGGGTTCATTGATCCAGATCGCACTCAACTACTCCGGACGGCAGGAACTCACCGATGTCATGAGATCCGCCGTGCGGGAGACCGCCGCCGGCACCCTCAAACTCGATGACCTCGACGAGGCGTGGATCGAGGATCACCTGACGACCCGCGGGCAGCCGGATCCCGATCTTCTGATCCGGACATCGGGCGAACAGCGAATCTCGAACTTCCTGCTCTGGCAACTCGCCTATTCCGAGATCTACTTCGCTCCGGTGCTCTGGCCGGATTTCACTCAAAAGGAATTCCTCAGGGCCCTCCTCGCATTCCAGTGTCGAGAGCGCCGATTCGGAGGTCTGCCCCAAACCGGAGGTGCCTTCACTTCCCCCGAGGACAAGCATGGGAAAACGTGAAGCGTTCGCGGCTGTCGCGATTCCGCTCCTGGTCGCCGCCATCTGGTGGTTGCCGGCGATCGCATTCCTCGGTCTGTTGAGTGTCGCCGTCGCTCTTGCGGCCGACGAGTTGCTGGCCATGGCCAGGGGCGCCGGCATCCCGGTGGGACGTTGGATTCCGCTGCTCATGCTCATCGCGGTCCTGGCCGGTTCGTGGTACTGGGGCCCGACCGGCTCGGCCGTCATGGCGATCGCCGCGGTCATCGTCTTGCCGACAGCCCAACTGGGACACCCCCGAGCACCGGAGGGCGGGTTCGCGGCGTCGGCCGCCACGGTCTTCACCGTGCTCTATGCCGGTCTCTGCGGCGCCTGTCTGGGTTGGCTGCGAATTCTCCCCGATTCGGATCTCGGGATCCGGCTCCTGTTCTTCTTTCTGGCATGCATCTGGGTCGGCGACTCGGGAGCCTACTACGTCGGATCGCATTTCGGACGCCACAAGATGACGCCGCGTATCAGCCCGAACAAGACCTGGGAAGGATTGGCCGGTGGCGCGGCAGCGACGTTCGCCGCAGCCGCGGTCTCGAAACTGGTCTTCGGTCTGCCTTGGTCATGGGGCCACATCCTCGCCCTCGCAGCCATTCTTGCGGTCGCGGCGCCACTCGGCGATCTGGTCGAATCGCAGTTCAAGCGAGATACAAAGGTCAAAGATTCATCGACCCTGATTCCGGGCCACGGAGGATTCCTCGATCGAACCGATAGCCTGCTCTACGCCGCCCCTCCGGTTCTCGGCTATCTGCTCGCTGCCGGCCTTATTGGATGAAGCGACTCGCGGTTCTCGGCTCCACTGGATCCATCGGAACCTCGACCCTCGACCTTGTCCGTAACTACCCGGATCGCTTTCGAGTGATCGCACTCGCTGGGGGCCGCAATCTCACAACGCTTCGCCGCCAGATCGTCGAATACCAACCGGTCTTGGTCTCGGTTGCTTCGAAGGCCGACGCCGAAGCCCTGGCGGCGGAGTTCCCCGAGATCGAGGTCTCTTCAGGCGCCGAGGGTCTCCATCGAGCAGCCTGCCACCACAACGTGGATATGGTCGTATCGGCGCTGGTCGGTGCGGTCGGACTCACGCCAACGGTGGCCGCCATTCGAGCCGGCAAAGACATCGCACTGGCCAACAAGGAAACTCTGGTCATCGCCGGGGAACTCGTCATGGCCGAGGTTCGAAAGGCCGAGGTCCAGCTGCTCCCGGTGGACAGCGAACACTGCGCTCTCCACCAGATTCTCAACGCTAGACCGCCCGATGCCGTGAGCAGACTTGTTCTCACGGCATCGGGGGGCCCGTTTCGAACCTGGACCCGATCGCGGATGGAACGGGCCACCATCGACGAGGCCCTCGCCCACCCCACCTGGCGGATGGGGCCGAAGATCTCGGTCGATTCGGCGACGATGATGAACAAAGGCTTCGAGATCATCGAAGCCCATCATCTCTTTGCCATGCCGGCCGACCGCATCGACGTGGTCATTCATCCTCAGAGCCTGGTCCACTCTCTGGTCGAGTTCACCGACGGAACCCTCCTCGCCCAGCTGAGTGTCAACGATATGCGATCGCCGATCCTCGCTGCGCTGAGTTGGCCGGAGAGACCCGCTCCTCCCGTCGAAACCCTCGATCTCGCAGCTGTCGGCCGGCTCGATTTTTCGGCGCCCGATCGCGACCGCTTTCCCGCCCTCGACCTGGCCCGCGCCGCCCTTCAGTCGGGTGGTGAGATGCCGGCCGTTCTGAACGCGGCCAACGAGGTTGCCGTCGAAGCATTTCTCGCGGGAGGCTGTCCTTTCCACCGGATCGCGGCTACCATCGACGCCGTTATGGAAAATTGGCACAACAGCACTCATTCGCTCACATCTATCGAGCAGGCCATCCAGACCGATGCCGAGGCCCGTCGCCTGGCCACGGCGGCGTTGGGAAATACCACGACCCGATCTCGGGTTCAGGTTAGCTGATGTTGCTGAGCATATTCGCATTCATTGTCGTCATCGGCGTTCTTGTCGTGATCCACGAGGCGGGTCACTTCGGGATGGCCCGTATTCTCGGTGCATCCGTGGAGGTCTTCTCGGTCGGCTTCGGTCGCCGTCTCTGGGGTTTCGAACGCGGAGGCACCGACTACCGGATCTCGCTCGTCCCCCTCGGGGGCTATGTCCGGATCCCCGGTCTCGGCCCCGACGAGTCCGATGTCGTCGGTGAGATCAACGAGGAGATCGAGCTTCTTCCACGATGGAAGAGGGCCTTGATTCTCCTGGCCGGTCCCGTGACCAACATCATCGCTGCGGTCTTCTTCATCGGCATTGCCTACATGATGGGCGTCGAGACTCCGGCTTTTCGCGAAGAGCCGCCGGTGATCGGATGGATCGATCCCGGCTCACCGGCCGCCGACGTGGATCTCGATGTCGGCGATCTCATCGTCGCCGTTGACGGTAACGCGGTCACCATGTGGCAGGAACTCGAGACCTCCATCATCACCTCGGCCGAGCACGAGGTTGTGCTTGATGTCGAGCGCGATGGTCGTCGGCACCAGGTCGCCATGGTCCCCGAATCGGTCACACGTTACGGCTTTGGTTACTCGGGCCTGCAACCCCCGGTGGATCCTATTCTGGTTCAGGTGCCTGCGGGCAGCGTCGCAAGCGCGGCCGGTCTGAAGCCCGGTGACCGGATCCTGGCCATCGACGACGAACCGGTGACGCAGTTCTATGATCTCATCCGGCTCATCTCGCCACGGGCAGACCAGGAGATCACCCTCACGGTGCTCCGCGGAGACGAGACCCTCAGCATCGATGTCACCCCACGGGGTGAGGAGGGTGCGGGCAAGATCGGCGTGCCGCTGATTCCGCCCTCGAAGATCGAACATCTCGGTCCCATCGAGGCCTTTTCCTCCGCCACAAGGGATTGTCGACGGATGACCGTGGAGACCTTCCGGATCATCGGTCGGCTCCTCACCCGAAAGACCTCCATCAAACAGGTCTCGGGCCCCATCGGTATCGCCCAGATCTCGGGCGAGGCCGCACGCAACGGTCTCGATTCACTGATCTGGTTCATGGGCATCATCTCGCTCCAGTTGGGTATCTTCAATCTCCTTCCCATTCCCATTCTCGACGGCGGTCACCTGACCATCCTCGCGTTCGAGTCGGCCATTCGCCGTGATCTCTCGCTCAAGGTCAAGGAGCGGATCCTGGAGGTCGGGTTCTACGCTCTGATTCTCCTGATGGTGGTGGTCCTCTTCAACGACATCATCAAGGTCCTGCCCCCGAGCATCTACAACTTCTTCTTCAGCAGCTGAAGGCTCCCCCGTCAGGCGAGCTGGCCAGTCGTGTTAAAGTTCGCTGCGATGGCGGTTCGCTTACTTGCTCTGGCTGTCTTTTTCCTGGTCGCGGCGGTTGTTTTCTGGTTTGCGCTGGTCTACACCGTTCACCAGGGAGCCATGGCTGTGCCCGATCTTCGCGGTTCATCCGTCGAGGAGGCCCGCGCCGTGGTTCACGATCTCGGGATGGTTGTCGAGATCGAGGATCCCGGAGTCTTCTCGGCTTCGATCCCGGCAGGTGGGGTGGCCGCCCAACGTCCGCATCCGGGATTCCAGGTCAAGGCGGGTGCAAAGGTGACGGTCCGCCTCAGCCTCGGAAACGAGCGGGTCTCGATTCCCGATATCTACGGCGAATCACTCCAGAGTGCGCTGCGGGGTCTCGAGCAGCTCGGACTGCCGGTCGGCGCACGAATCGCAGTCGAAGGTCATGCCGGCCCGGATCAGGTCATCGCCACCGGCCCCCCCATGGCCTCCGAGGTTCCTCCCGGCACCGAGGTCGATCTCCTGGTCAACACCACTCCGAGGGACGATCTATGGGTCATGCCCTCGTTGATGTCCCGAAACGTCAGCCTCATCCGCCGGTTTTGCAGCACCCATGGACTGAGACTCGGGCAAGTCCACCAGGTGAGCTATCCCGGTCTCTCATCTGGCCTGGTGCTCCGACAGTACCCTCCGGCGGGGTCACCCCTGTCCAGATCCGACATCATTTCCGTGTGGGTGAGCCGATGAATCCTCGTATTCGAATTGCACCATCACTCCTGTCGGCCGACTTCGCCAGGCTGGCCGAGGAGATCGCCGAGATCGAGGCTGCCGGCGCTGACCTGCTCCATCTCGATCTCATGGACGGACACTTCGTACCCAACCTCACCTTCGGACCCCCTGTGATTGCCGCCTTGGCCCGTTACGCGACCATCGGGCTCGATGCTCACCTCATGGTGACCGATCCCGACCCGCTAGTGCCGCAGTTGGCCGATGCAGGTGTTCTGCGGACGGCGGTCCACGTCGAGACCTGTCGACACCTCCACCGCACCCTTGCCGGCATTCGAGACGCCGGCATGGAAGCCGGAGTCGCTCTCAACCCGGCCACGCCCCTGACATCCATCGACGAGATTCTCGGGGATATCGATTTTGTCCTCATCATGTCCGTCAACCCCGGCTTCGGCGGCCAGGCTTTCATCCCCTCAAGTCTGAGCAAGATCCGTCGCCTGCGACGTCTCATCGGTGAGGGAGTCCAGGACATTTCGGTGGATGGGGGGGTCGATCAAAACACCGCAGGGCCCCTCGCAGCCGCCGGGGCAACCACCCTCATCGCAGGGTCCGCCATCTTTGGATCCCCCGACCGCGTCCGGGCTCTAGCGGCCCTCCGGCAGGCCGCACAACGAGGAGCTGAATCATGAAACGATCGATCGCATTTGTTCTCGTCTTCCTCTCGGTGTTGTTCACTCTCTCGTGCTCGTCGAAGGCATCGAAGGAGGAGCAACTCCTGGAGGAGCTGTCGAATCTGGACAAGACCACTATTTACGAACGCGCTGAAGCCCTCTACCAAGACAAGAAGTACACCGAAGCGAGGCAGCTGTTTTCCTTCGTCTACGACTCGTTCCCAAACGATCCACTGGGTCACAAGGCCGCGCTCCGAGTGGCTGACACATACGCGGCAAAAACCGATGTGACCAACCTCACAGAAGCCCGGCTTCGCTATCGAGATTTTGCAAATCGGTACCCGAACGACCCCGACCGGGACTATGCTTTGCTCATGGTCGGACACACTTTCAGTGCTCGTAAAATGAGAGCTGACAGAGACTTGAGTCCAATACGAGAATCCCTCGACGCCTATCAGCAACTGGGGAACCTCTACCCCAACTCGCGCTACGCGGGTGAGGCGCAAGATCGAATCGGAGGTCTCGAGGAGTTACTCGCAGAACACGAATGGCTTGTGGCGACGTATTACTACCGAAATAAGCGGTGGATTGGAGCCAAGTGGCGCCTTGAATATATCCAGGAAAACTACCCGGATTACAAGAAAATCGCTGCTGTGAACGACCGGATTTCAGCCATCCAATCAAAACTCGACGAGGCCGAAGCAAGATACAAAAAACTCGTCGAAGAACGTACAAAGAAGATCGAAGATTGACGGCAGTTACGCTTTCGGTTACTCTCGTAGTGTGTTTTCTGGCACTGGGAGATTGCCCATGAATGTGAAAATCCCGGTTTTGGTCGTCGCGTTATTGCTCCCCACCATCGCGTTCGGCCAAGCTGTCGCACCGCCTCCGCAACCACTACATTTCGTCGACGGCCACTGGACGCCATACGATCCACCTGCGGAGTTCCCCGAGGGTTCGACCGTCCACAGGGTGGTTTCGGGCGACACGCTGTGGGACCTCGCCGCGACCTATCTCGGCGATCCCTACCTTTGGCCGCAGATCTGGGAACGCAATCCATACATCAAGGATTCTCACTGGATCTATCCGGGCGATCCCATCGCCATCGATGTGGCCGTCCAGGAACCGCCGGCTGAGGTCGAAGAGGTCTCTGCCGAGGAAACGGTGGCCTCTGAGTACATCGAACCGGATGGTTTTGATGGGACCACCATTGATGAAGGGGAGCCGCACCCCCTCGGTTCGTCGGCCGATGTCTACTGCTTTGCCGACCTCGTCCAGGACGAGTCGGTCTACCCCTTCACCATCACCTCGGCCGAACGGATCAATTTTCAGGACTCGTTCTCTGAAGGCGACATCGTCTATATCGACGGTGGGGTCGAGCAGGGCGTCGCCGCGGGCGACCGCTTCTTTGTTCTCACTCGGATCCGTCCGCTCAAGCGTCTCGTCAACGATCCCAAGCTCGGCAATGTCTACACCAACGAAACGCTCGGCATTGTCTACAGCAAGATCGGCCAGATCAAGGTTCTGTGCGCGCAGGAGAATTCCGCCATCGCCGAAATCACCTATGCCTGCGATCCCATCGATATCGGAAATGTCCTGCAGCCGTTCCGACCGATTCCGGTTCCCCTCGTGATCGATCTCGATCCGAGTGACCGCTGCGATTTACCGAACGGAAAACCCATCGGGCGGATCACCTACACCCGTGACGACCAGCTCGAAATCGGTGGTGGCTGGTTGGTCTTTATCGATCTCGGCGCCGCCGATGGAGTCTACCCCGGCCAGTTCGCAACCATCTTCAGGGACAACCCCGTCAAAGGCATGCCTCGTCTGGTCCTCGGAGATCTGGGTCTCCTCACCGTCGAGGAGCACTACTCCACCGCCATCCTCACCAGAGGCTGGGCATCGGTTTACATCGGGGACTGGGTCGAAGCCAAATAGCGCCGATCATCAATAACGCAACACACCCGGTGGCGGGATACCGCCCCCGGGTGTTTTTTATTCGAGAAGAGTTGTGGAGGACCTGCTGAATCTTCATTGATCCCTCAGCCGACACGATGCTATTTTAAGGAGATGCTTCCCGACTGGGTTTTTGATGACGAGGACCGACGTTTCATGAAGACCGCTCTGGCCGAGGCATCGGCGGCGGCGGATCGCGATGAGGTTCCAGTCGGCGCCGTGGTCGTTCGTGAGGGCGAGGTCATCGGTCGGGCCGGCAATCGCCGGCGCGAACTCGACGACCCTACGGCGCACGCCGAGGTTCTGGCCATTCGCCAGGCAGCGGCATTCACCGGCGATTTCCGGCTCGAGGACTGCGCCCTCTATGTGACCCTCGAGCCCTGTCCCATGTGTATCACGACCTGTCGCCAGGCGCGCCTCGGACTGGTGATCTGGGGGGCCGATGATCCCAAAGCCGGTGCGTGTGGATCGGTGATCGACCTGGCCGAGGATCGCCGTCTCGGACCACCGGTTGTCAACCGAGGCGGGTTGGAGGCTGCGGCCGGTCGCGACCTTCTCGAAGTCTTCTTTGCCAAAAAACGACGAAGAGCGTAAAATGCCGATCCCCGTGCGGAGAGGTGCCAGAGTGGTCGATCGGGGCGGTCTCGAAAACCGTTGACCCTTCACGGGGTCCAAGGGTTCGAATCCCT
>CBESWV010000098.1:0-12833 GCA_965533305.1 uncultured bacterium
GGGATCAGTGTGCCGGCGAGACGCCAGCACTACAAAGGGTTAAGAACTATGGAAGGGCCGCCCCGCAGCTAGAAAAACACCCTTCCGGCGAGGAGGGTCAGATCGGTCGTATCGACCACCCCATCGCCATCGGTGTCGGGGTTTCCTGGTGTCACATGCGCTGGATCGTCGATCACCCGGATGACACCGCTCAGATCGTCGGCGGCGAAGATGCAGTCCGCGGTGGTGTCGCCCGCCCTGCCGGCGGTAACCATTTTGCAGTTGGAGAACTCGCTCGACGACGAGTCGCGGTCCGTGGTCATGCTCGTGATTCCCTCGCCCGTGTGATCGCCCCGAAACGAATGTCCGAATTTGTAGGTTCCACCGGATGAGTGTGAAGTGGGAAACCAGACGTAAACGGTCTCGCCTTCACCCCAACCGGTGGGATCGCACGTCGTGCTGCCCAAAAAGTCGTGGACGAAGATCCCGGCGCCGCTGTACCTCAGACCGCCGACAAAGGTCTGACCGCCGCAACTCTCGGCAAACACGATGAGCGCTTGGTTCATCAGACCATTCGGGCCGGTGTCCACATCGCCGGGATCGGGCAGCGTCACTCCGTCAGCACCCAGATCGATCCCGATCCCGTCGTTGTCGTGGATGCTGTTGAATCTCAGACCGACATGAACGGCCGCCTCGCCCCCGACCGTGATCCCGTGGCCCTGGTTGTATGCGATGACGTTCCGACTCCCGAAATCGCCACCGACGCTGTTGCTCGGCGCTTCGAAGATCACCACACCGGCTCCCCGGTTGCCCAGGTCGGCGCCGGTCGGGGCGGTCCCAATGAAGTTGCTTTTTATGCTGTTCCCCGTCGCACCGGCACCGTGAATCCTGATCCCTCCCCACCAATTCTCGATGATGGTGTTGCCGTGTCCCTCGGTCCCGATGGAGTTGGAGTAGCCACCGGCGACATCGACACCGAACCATCGATTGCCTTCGACCGTAAATCCCTCGATTGTGCCGATCTCTGAATCTTCAACGGTGATGTTGTGGGATGGATGCTGCCCATCATCGGTGATGGCGATCCCGTGTTTCGTGCTGTCACCGACGTTGACATCCGGACCGATCGTCACATAGCTACTGCCGTAGATCGCGATCCCGTGCGCTCCGTTGTCTTTGACTTCACAATTGCTGATCTGGTGGCTGGCTGAAGACGCCCAAATCTTGATCCCATCTGCCACGTTGTGTCTGAAATAACTCGTCGCGCCGGGCACCGGGGACCCGATACTGGTTGCACCGGCAGAACCGACATAGACGCTGTGGAATCCGTTGCCCGAAACCATAATAAAGGACTTGAGCTTCGCCATGGTCGTCCCCGAGGCCTCAATTCCGCTGATGCTCACACCGGCGAACGAATTCTGTTCGAGCGACGCCCCATCTGCCAGGCCGGTCCCACCGATCATGGTGTCCGGGACGTTGTCGATTCTCACGCCGGACTCACCGTTCCCTTCGGCGCGAAGGGACGAAAAATGGTTATTGGCAGTGAGACCGCCCGGTCCCGGTTCGAGGTGAATTCCGTCCTCACCGTTGCCAAGGGCGTCGCCGTTGAAGAACGCGTCGTTGGTGTCGGAGAAGATCACCCCATGGCCCTCGTTGCCTTCCACGGAGCCGCTGCTGAAATATGGGTGATACGAGTCGGTGTAGGTGAGACCGACACCAAGGTCGTTTGAAGAGTTCTTAGTGAAGTACCTTATGTAAACGTCAGTCGCACCACAGGCATCGGCGGCCACCACCAGGCCGTTGCACCCACCAACGCAGGTGACGTCCCAGAAATCCGAACCGTGGATCGACCAGGAATTTCCGAGGGTATTGAGGTTGACCGTATCGGTGAGGTCGGGGAGTTGACTCACCGGGGAGAAAAGGGGCGAGATCATCCCCGGAATCGTCTCGATGGCGTCATACCCCGGGTGGGCGTTTGCGGCATTGATGGCCTCCCGAAGGGTGCAGTCGCCATCACAGTTGCCATCGTCGTGATCGTCCTCGGTGGTCACGCCGTAGGTGTTTCGCGGCGCGGCGACCAGGAGCACGGGTTGGATGTCCCCTTCGAGAAGCACTACCAGATCATCGACGCCGTCTCTGCTGATGCGTCCGGTCTCGGCGGCCAACACCTGCCCGCCGAGCTCCAAGGTGGTCAATTCGGAGGGCTGCCACGAGCCGTCGATACTGAGTTCGAGCGCCCCGAGCAGTCGGATTCCCTTTGGATCGGGCAGAGCCAGAGCCGGCCCTCGACCGACACCACTCCACACCGATCGCACCCAGGGTATCGCCCGGTCGCGAGCAAGCCCCTTCAGCGACGAGGAGCGATCTGAGGTTTTGGGATTGACGAGGCGGATTCCATCGGTGCCGGCGACGGCCAACCGGTGGGTCGTACTCCGCTCGAAGCGGTCGAGGGCGAACGTGGCGATCGACTCGCCGCTGGACAGGACCTTCGTGACCGCCATGTCACGGGCCCTCTCCCGAGACCCGGAATCGGTCCCGGCGAGGGCTCTGATCCCGCGGTCGGTGGCCACGACCAGATCCCACCACGCATCGCCATCGAGGTTGCCCGTCGCAATCTCAAGTGGCACACCTGCGCTCGGCACCAGCAGCGCGGTCTGGCTGGCTGGGGCCCTTTGATCAGGAAAGAGTGCCAGTTGCGGACCGGCAGCGGTCATGACACCGACGACGGGAGAGGCCGCGAAGTCACGCCGTCCGTAGTCGAGAGCGGCCAGGCTGGTCACCGGCCCGGGCAGCGGCACACCCTCGAAGAGCTCCACCGAACGCTCTGCCGAGAAGGAAAACCAGTCCAGCTGAGATCGCCCCTCCAGAGCCATGATCACATCGGGGACACCGTCCCAGTCCATGTCGGCCACCGCCAAATGGCGGATTGATGTTGTGGTGCGGGCGGCAACAACCGGGGCGAGAAACTCGGCCCCGTGCTCGATCCGCCACTCACGACTGCCGCCCTGATAGGCGGCCAGCACACCTTCATCCTTTGTCCGCCAGGCCACCAGCAGGTCGAGATGATGATCTCCGTCGAGATCGACGAGCTCAAAAGCGGTAATCTTTCCGTCGGCGACCCCATCCGGGAGTTCGAGCCTGTCCACCCGGTATTTGGGCCATGGCGAGCCCGGATCGAGTAGTTCCACAGCTGGCGCGATGGCGGCCGCACAGAACAACAAAAACAAAAACAACCCGAATGATTGGGCCGTCGGCTTTCGGAATCTCATTTTGCCCCCCGGTGTGTTCCCACCGAGTATATCCCGACGTTTGACGTTTTTCTCGGCAATCGACCTGGCCCTGGGGTGGTAGCGGATTCGCCTTTCAACAACCTTCCCCCGAAAAAGCGGCCAGATGGGCTTCACATACCAGGAGTATGGCAATAATTACCATACTAATATAGAATATCGTCAAGGAGCCAAGCCATGACGGCACGCCCAAAGCGAAAGGTCACATACTCCCTCCCGGAGGAGCTCGTCGAGTCCATCGCAAACGTCGTGCG
This sequence comes from uncultured bacterium, assembly GCA_965533305.1. GTDB lineage: Bacteria > Acidobacteriota > Thermoanaerobaculia > Thermoanaerobaculales > Sulfomarinibacteraceae > JAHECW01. The sequence continues at coordinate 3,518 of CBESWV010000098.1, forward strand.
TGACGGCGCCGCACCTTCCTACAGCGCTTTCGTTGAGGAAGCCTTGAATGAGGGAGTTCGCAAGGCCAAGGAGCAGGCCCTCGCGCGTGCGTTTCGCGACGCATCGAAGGATCAGGACTTTCTCGACGACATCGACCAGACCGCTCGGGCATTTCGATACGTCGACAACGAAACCGAAGAGACCGACGAATGATCCCCCCCTCGCTTCAATGGTCAGTCTTTTCGGTTGACCTCGATCCGGTTGTGGGATCGGAGCAAGCCGGCCGGCGTCCGGTTCTCATCGTCTCCCGTGAAACCGCCAATGCGGTTCTACCGGTTGTCACAGCCATCCCATTGACCACCCGCAAGGACGGCCGCCGGATCTATCCCAACGAAGCTCTTCTTCCCAGGGAAAAGACGGGCCTCCCCCACGACTCCATCGCGATGGCGCACCAACTGAGAACTCTCTCCAAGAAACGACTCGAAAGACACATCGGCCGGATCGACGAACCGGTGATTCGCGCTGCAGTTCGGCAGGCGATCCAAACCCAGCTCGATCTCGATTGATCAAGACTTCAGGATCTCTTTCTCGGCGTCCGGTACCGTCAGCCTCCCGTGATCGCGGGTAGTGGCGAGATCGTCAAGTTGTTGAAAACACTAGCGCCATTGTAGGGCCGGCGTCTCGCCGGCCCATAGACCACCAGCCCTGAAAGAACCAAGGTTCCTCCCGACCTCAAGGAACTCGGTGCAGGCGGGACGCCCGCACTACAAAGCCGGCGGCTCTATGTTGAACGAGAACCCGACTAGTCCGGCAGCTTTTCCCAATCGGTCGTCGGGGCGTCCTCTGCCAGGACGAGGCTACCGGCGGCGCCGGCATAGACCGGGTCCTTGACGACCCGCACCTTGCCGCCGCCGAACTGATTCATGGCCTGCTCGAGGTACTGGCCGAACCCGGGGATCTGCGAGCAACCACCGGCAAGAATGATGTTCTGACGGACCTTGTCCTGGTACTCCGACTCACCGCTGGCGATAAGGTCGAGCATGGCTTCGGCCACCGGCGGTCCCAGGCTCTCGCAGGCCTGCTTCACCTCGTCGGTGATGTCGACCTGAGACGGCACGCCCTTGATGGGGATGGAGACCGTCACCTTGCCCGGCGCCTTGCCGATGAAACTATACTTTTCTTTCCAGTCGCGGACCGTGTGGATCGACACGCTCATCCCCGGGTGGTGCTCACCAAGGAGGGTGTAGAGCTGATCGTCGACCCAGTCACCGGCGTTGATGAGGGTCCGTTGGTCTTCCTCGGTGGGATAGCGGCCCTTCATGACGCAGAAATCGGTGGTGCCCGCACCGGCGTCCACCACCATGGCGTGGAGCAGCGCATCGAGCCCGTAGGCCACGGCGAAGGGCTCGGAGACGATGATCAGACCATCGACGAGCCCACGCATGGCTTCCCGGACGTGCTGTTTGTTCACCCGGAGGGCTTCGGCGGGCACGCCCACCACTGCCCGGACCTTGCCTCCGCTCTTCCGCACCTCGGGTATGCCGGCGATATCGAGCAGGTGTGACAGGAGTTCCCGGATCGCCTGCTGGTCTTTGTCGGAGCCTTCCTTGAGGAGGCCCCGCTCGAGGGGACGGTGGACTTCGAGCATGGTCCGGTTTTCAACCGCCTCCTGCCCGAAGAGCACCTCCTTTTTGAGGATCTTCCGGGCGACGGCATCCACCGGCCAACCGACATAACTGTCGACAACCATGCGCACACCCGCTGAGGTCACGATGGCGCTCTGCGAGGTTCCGAGGTCGATGCCGACGAGAAGGTGTTGAGCTTTTTCGGTCATGTAGATTCTCCCTTGTCTGTTTCACTGAGCTCACGCGCATACCCCTTGATGCCGGAATACAACGCCTGGGCAATGCTTTGTCGATACCACGGGAATCCGAGCATCCGGGCTTCGCGATCGTTGGAAATGCATGCCACCTCGGCCAGCACCGCCGGCATCTCGGTGGCCACCAGAACCACGAAGGGGGCCCGCATCACACCGCGGTCAACCACATCGGGATTCCTCATCCGCAGAGTGTCGAAGAGCGACTGGCTGACCCAATCGGCCATCCGCCGGCTCTCATCGAGGCGCACCCCGGAGTAGATCCCATCGAGCAACCGACGGGTGTCGGCCATCGAGAACCCCGAGTCGCGGTTTTCTTCGGTCGCCAACTGCTTGAGGAACGGATCAACGGTCGAGCCGGCGAAGTAGGTTTCGAAGCCCCTCGCCTCGCGGTCGGGCAGCCAGTTCACGTGGATGGAAACAAAGAGATCGGCCTTCGCGTCATTGGCGATCTCGGTCCGGTCCTTGAGGGCAACGGTCTCGTCGCCGCTTCTGGTCATGATCACCGTGAACTCATCGCCGAGCAGGTCGCGGAGGCGGGTCGCGATATCCCAGGTGATGTCCTTTTCGAGCATCCCGAACTGGGGCAGAAGGGTGCCGCAGTCCTTTCCGCCGTGACCGGGATCGACCACGATGGTCCTCACCGCGAGCGGAATCACACCTCGCTCGATGGGCTGGACCTGCTGGCCGGTGATGACATCGCTGAGACCGTCGGTCTGATCCGCCGACCAGGTCACCGGTGGGGCGTCCACCTGTGAGTCCATCGTTTGGCTGACGACTTGTGGCTCGCTGCGGTCGGCCCGCGCATCGGTGCGCAAACCAAGGGTCAGTACAACACCGGCGACGAGAACCAGGGATCCTCCCGCCAGCAGTGCGCGCCGAAGCCGTCGGAACCGTTCGAGTTTGGCGATCCGCTCGCGTCGGATCGTCCCGCGCGGCTGGTTGTGGATGAGCTCGAGGTTCTCCTCGGCGATCCCCTCGAAGAGCCTCCGCTTGAGCCTCCGCTGCGCGGTCATCGAGCACCACCGGAGAGGGAAATCGCCCACTCCCGAACCTCCTGAAGGAGGACGAGCGTTCGCCAGAGCGGCATACTCTTAATCGTACCACGCAAGGCGTCAACAATGAGGTGTCCCGGCTCAGTCACCCGCCACCTCAACCACCAGAATTGTGTTGTACGTCACCGGAGTCAAAACCTCTGCGACGGACAATTCCAACATGGCCTCATGTCTGACCCCCTCACTGCGCCGCTTTTTCGTAATCCTTGTGTCGGTCGCATCTTCATCGGCACTGACCGCCCAGCAGATCTGCCCCGCCGGCTCTCCGACCGGCCCGGTCCAGGCGCCGGTCTTCGTGACCAATCTCACTGGTCAGACAAGCTGGTTCGCATCGCCGGTGGTCTACGACCTCGACAACAACGGTTCCAACGAACTGGTGGCGGCCTACTACGATGTCTTTGTCTTTTCGAGCGACGGCACGTTGCTCCACCGCGCCCAGGAAGGCAGCGGCAGGGTCTATGCGCCGCACGTCGTCGCCGATATCGATGGCGATGGCACCACCGAGGTGGTGGCGGGCCGGGGTCACGAGGTCTGGGCGTGGGAGTGGAACGGTTCGGCGTTGACGGTCAAAAACGGCTGGCCCGCCGACACCACCACCGGCGGCAACTCGCCTGAAATTCGAGGGATGGCGAGCGGTGATCTCGATGGCAACGGCACCATTGAAATCGTCGTCACCACCACCCAGACCGTTTCCACCTCGAGCGGCGGCGCCCAGGTCTTTGTCTTCGACGCCAACGGCAATTCCTATCAGCCGGCCGGCGGTCACTTCCCTGCCTGGCCGCGGTACAACGCGCTTGGCGGACCGGGCAACGACGCCGACCGCAACGGACCCGGCCACAGCGGCTTCGGCTGCTATGGGCTCAACGTCGCCGTAGGAAATGTGGATGACGATTCCCAGCAAGAGGTCATCGCCACCTACGACAACCACCACATCCAGCTCTTCGACCACGACGGTGTCGCCATCGACGCTTCGGACTACTTCACCAATCGGGACCCTGACTGGCTCGACAACCGACTGACCTGGGGCCAGTTCATCCGCTGGGCCGATCCCGCGGTCGAGCACGACCACTACCACCTCCACACCGGCACCTGGCCGCACCCCGACTGGGCCGAGTGGCTGCAGTGGACGGCCTCGCCACCGGCGGTCGCCGATCTCGACCTCGACGGCCGCAGCGAGGTCATCGGAATCCCCAACGTGGAGATGTACGAACCGTATGTCACCCAGGCCTATGCAGTGATGGTGCTCGAGGGGGCGCACGGCGACGGCAGCCGATCGGCCCGCCGCAAAGCCGGATGGGAGACCCTGCCCCGAGGCGACACGCCCATCGATGTCGATGGCTATTATCCGCCGTCAGGGGTGCCGGCGACAACCATCGTCAACATCGTCGGCGACGCCCGTCCCGAAATCGTGGTCTCACTCAACGACGGCTATGTCTATGCCTTCGACAGCAACGGCCAACGGTTGTGGCGGACCAACACCCGCCATGGGCTCGCCATCGCGTTCAACTCCGAGACCACGGTCGCCGACCTCAACCAGGATGGATCTCCGGAGCTTCTCCTCGCAACCTTCGGCGACCCCGATGTCCACTCGTCGGGATACCTGATGATCCTCTCGGCCGCCACCGGCGCCATTCTCCGCGACATTCCGCTGCCCAACCCCGGCCACAACGGCAACGGAAACGGGGCGCTGGCGGCGCCGGCGGTGGGCGATCTCGACGGCGACGGCCAGCTCGAGGTCTTTGTCCAGACCTTTGATCACGGTCTCGATGTGTTCACGATCCCGGGTTCCGCACCCAACTGTGTGATGTGGGCCACCGCCCGCGGCGGACCGCTCCGCTCGGGTCAGGCGCTCTTGAGGTGGCGCGAAGGAGTGTTCATCGACGGCTTCGAGTCCGGAAACACTGCAGCTTGGAACGCGACCATTCCCTGACGGCCGCACCCGGGATCTACCCCAACAACGCATCGAACCTGACGATATCGTCGTATGATCGTGCAGATGTTCATCGACAGATGGTGGTTCATTGCGCTCCTGGTCACGAGTTCGGCCCTTCTCATCTGGGCCGTGCTCCGCTATCGGCTTGCCGCCTCCCGGCGGCGCGAACGCGAACTCAAGACCCTGGTCGCCCGTCAAACCCACGAACTGCGGAGCCTTGGCAGCCTGACCGAAAAGATCAACACCGCCGTCCGTCTCGAAGAGGTGCTCGAATACGTTTGGGATTCCTTCCGCATGGTTGTTCCCTACAACCGGATCGGCTTTGCCGAAATCGATCAGGAAGACCGGACGGTGCGGGCGGTCTGGGCTCGGAGCGATGCCTCGGAGATCAAGATCGGCACCGGCTACTCGGCGCCCATCGAATCGACCACCCTCGGTCGGATTCTCGAGACCGGAAAGCCCAGAATCATCAGTGACCTCGAGCGATATTTGGAGAAGCACCCTTCGTCGGACGCGACCCGCGCGGTGGTCGAGGAGGGCATGCGGGCGAGCCTCACCATGCCCCTCGAGGCCATGGGCCACGAGGTCGGATTCCTCTTCTTCTCGAGTCAGACGGCTCATGTCTACACCGACGATCACGCACGTCTGCTCGAGAGAATCTCGGGGCAGGTCTCGCTTGCCATCGAGAAGAGCCGACTCTACGACAGCCTTCTCGAGACCACGCGCCAACTCGAGGATGCCAATGAACGTCTCGAACGGGCCGCCTCCACCGATGGCCTCACCGATGTCGCCAACCGCCGTGTCTTTAACGACCGCCTCGAAACCGAGTGGCGCAGGTGTCGCCGAAGTCAGCAGCCGCTTTCGCTGTTGATGATCGACATCGATCACTTCAAACGATTCAACGATCTCTACGGACACGTTGCGGGTGACGAGTGCCTCAAAGCGGTTGCGACGGCCATGTCGGCGACAATCACGCGCGCGGCCGATCTTGTAGCGCGGTTCGGCGGTGATGAGTTCGGGGCGATCCTGCCTGAGACCACCGAAGACCGTTCCATCCACCTGGCCGAGGAACTACGTCGACGGATCGAGAAGCTCGCGCTGAAGGACCTGCCAAAGCCCGCGAGAATCACCATCAGCATCGGTGTCTCCACTGAAGTTCCCGGTGAAGACCGATCGATGGAGGATCTGATCCGCAGCGCCGATGCAAGCCTCTACATCGCCAAGAACGAAGGCCGGAACCTGGTCCATTCGAATCCGAGGATCAAGCTGCCGAAGGGTTGAGGTTCGAAGGTGAGGAGGGGTGAGGGGGTCAGCGCTCCCCGCGGTCGCTGGTAGGCCGTCACAGGTCAGAACGATACTCGGACGCCCGTGCCAATCGTCCAACATCTCATGTCTCATCCCCTCCTCTTCTACCTTTCTGACCTTCTAACCCGAGCCTCTTGCAAAAACCCTGTTTCCCGATGGTTCGTGGTCTCTGTGCCGGCGAGACGCCAGCACTACAAAGGGCTGAGATCCATTGTAGGGCCGGTGTCTCGCCGGCCTGATGGTGAGGAGGATCGGAAGACCTCAGTGTCCGATTCTTGAATTTCGCAAGACGCTTACCCTCTAACTTCCTCACTTCCTCACTTCCAAAATGAAACCTTTTTATGATTTCAACGTGATATCATAGTGACATCATTCAAGGAGGCTTCCCATGATCGCCGAAAAGACATTCAACCCACTCTCAGGCTGGTTCCCTCTCATCGTGACGATTGCGCTGGTCCTCGTAGGGCCATTTCTCTTCATCACGGGCGCCATCGGGCTCGGGCATTCCGGTGGAATGGAATTCGTACTGAGGATGGTCATCGGAGTCCTTCTCTTCCTCGCGGCCTTCATTTCACTCTTTGGTTTCATGGCCATCGCCCCCAACCAGGCACGGGCGCTTCTGCTCTTCGGCACGTACAAGGGGTCAGTCCTGAAATCCGGTTTTTTCTGGGTCAATCCCTTCTACTCGAAGAAGAAGATCTCCCTGAGGGTCCGCAACTTCGAGACCGGATCAACGCACACGCCCGAACAGAAGAACGCCGAGGGCAAAGTTATTCAAAAGGCGAGCCGAACCTCAGGACGTCCGTCCAAGGTCAACGACCGCGACGGCAACCCCATCGACATCTCAGCGGTGGTGGTGTGGCGGGTGGTCAACACAGCCGAGGCCCTCTTCGAAGTCGATGACTTCGAAGACTTCGTCCAGGTCCAGAGTGAGTCCGCGCTGCGCAACCTCGCGACCCGCCACCCATACGACAGCGAGGACCACGAAACCTCGCTCCGCGGCAGCACCGAGGAGGTCTGCGAGCAGCTCCAGGGTGACATCCAGGAAAGGCTGGGCAAGGCCGGCGTCGAGGTCATCGAGGCACGGATCAGCCATCTCGCCTACTCGCCCGAGATCGCGGCCGCCATGCTCCAGCGTCAACAGGCACAGGCCGTCGTCGCCGCCCGCACCAAGATCGTCGAAGGCGCGGTCGGGATGGTAGAGATGGCCCTCGACAAGCTCGCCGAGCGGCACATCGTTGAGCTTGACGACGAGCGACGCGCCGCGATGGTCTCCAACCTGCTGGTGGTGCTGTGCAGCGACCGCAGCACCCAGCCCGTTGTGAACACGGGCTCGCTCTACACCTGACGTGGGCAAACGCGAAGCATTCCTCATGCGGATCGATCCCGAGGTTCTCGACGCTCTCAGGCGGTGGGCCCGGGACGACCTGCGCTCGGTCAACGCCCAGGTGGAGTTCATCCTCCGCCGGGCGTTGATGAGCGAAGGCAGGATGGGGAAGGCGGGGAAGAAACACCGCGAAGCCGAGGGCAGCCGCGGCGGCAAGGGCGAAGGTTCCTAGCTCGGAATCCCGCCCTTGCGCCTCGTGGTCATCAAAGGACTATTAGTCCCTTGAAATCAATGAGATGAAACTCTCTCCACCGCGTCACAATCCCCAACCAAAAGTGAGGGATTGTGGCACGTTCACTCTTTGATTGAATCCAAGGATTGAGCAGATTGGTACCGAGAGGATTGGCGTGTTGCGCAACAGTCGCCCAACAGAATCGTTTCAGGCGGACCGCGAACCGCGCGAGTGCGGTTCGCGGTCCGCTGAACTCCAATCGTTGGGCCAACTCAGGTAAACTAAGTTATGTCACCTACGGTCAAGATCGTTGGACCATACCGGTTCTTCTTCTACGCCAACGAAATAGGAGAACCACCCCATATTCACGTTCGACGTGACCGCAGCGTGGCAAAATTCTGGCTCGGCGGTGTTGCACTGGCGCGGTCGAAGCGATTCAACGCCAAGGAACTCGCTCGAATCGAAGTGGTCGTCCGAGAACACGAAGACGAGTTGATGGAGGCCTGGAATGGGTTTTTCAGTAGCTAGCATCGAGCCTATCGCGGCTGAGGTTAAGGTGACTGAACATGAACTCCTGGTAGATCTCGTTGATGGACGTACTATTTCGGTTCCGCTCGCTTGGTTTCCTCGCCTTTTGCACGCATCTGCTAAGGAACGCGCTCTCTTTGAGTTGATCGGCGATGGTGAAGGCATTCACTGGCCGGCGGTGGATGAAGACATCAGTGTTCGTGGTCTCGTATTGGGCTACCCCTCGGCCGAGTACCGGAAGGGCGCCTGACCCCTCGCCCAAGCGGACCCAAATCCTGCCGGGGTTGGTCCGCATAGCTCGAAGTCGCCGGCAAATCATGATAACGCTTGACGTTATTAACGCACGGCGTTACTATTAGATTGTGATTCGCAGCTTCAAGGGTTCTGTGGCCGAGACGATCTTCAACCGTAGGCAGTCCAAGCGATTCTCTGCTCGACTTCACCGATTGGCCCTCATCAAGCTCCTTCTCATTGATGCCGCCGACACTGTTGAGGATCTTCGAATACCTCCCGGGAACCGCCTTGAGCAGCTCAAGGGTGACAGGAAGGGCCAACACAGCATCCGAATCAACGAACAGTGGAGAATTTGTTTCTCATGGGAGCAAGGAGAGGCCAATGACGTCGAGATCGTTGACTACCACAAGGGGAAGTAACATGACGCCTACGACCATCGATCCTATCCATCCCGGGGAAATCCTGCTGGAGGAGTTTCTGAACCCACTCGAACTCAGCCAGTATCGTTTGGCAAAGGAAATCAGCGTGCCGGCCAGACGCATCAACGAGATCGTCCATGGTAAACGTGGCATCTCGGCCGACACTGCGCTCAGACTCTCTCGTTTCTTTGGGACCAGTGAACGCTTCTGGATCAACCTCCAAGTTCGGTACGATCTGGAAACCGAGAAAGAACGGTTGGCTGGAGTCCTCGAGGAAGAGGTATCGGTTCTTCAGCGAGCGGTGTAATCCGGCACCTGACTCGCCCAAGCGGACCCAAATCCTGCCGGGTTTGGTCCGCATAGCTCGAAGTCCAGCCTCTTGCAAAAATCAAGAATCGGACACTGAGGTCTTCCGACCCTCCTCACC
>CBESWV010000099.1:0-12746 GCA_965533305.1 uncultured bacterium
GTCCCAGCCGTCAAGGGTGCCGTCCTCGAAACCATCGACGAAGAGAATCGGGGTCAACAGGAACGCCCTGTCTGAACCCCCATATACGCCACGGCCAACGATCTGGCCGGCGTTGTTGATGCCTCGCGCCTCGGCGAGAACCCAGCCAGAGGGAACGCCGTCAACGGTGTTGAGGTCCAGGATCTGGCCATCGATCCACAGAACCGCGTAGACGAAGAAATCGGCGCCGCGGGCCCAACCCACCACATCGCCGTGGTCGTTGACGTCGAAGGCCTCACTCCAATCACCTCCAGCCAACGTGCCGAGATCCGCCATGGTCCCGTCCTGCCAGACAAAGGCGTGCGGATGGCCGACCGCCTGGGGCCCATAGCTCCAGCCGACGATCTGCGGACTCGGAAGATCGTTGATCGCAAAAGCGTAGCTTTCGGTCCCGGCCGCGGATCCCGGAAAGGCGCCAAGCCCCGTCGGGACCCCGCCATCCCAGCGGGTTGCGGTCTGAACGACCGTGGACGACGTCGAATAGCCGACAACGACACCATCGTCGTTGACGTCCCATGCGGAACTGTTCCAGCCACCGGGAAGGACACCCAGGTCCGTCATACTTGTGGTGCCGAGGGTCATGGAGAACCCATGGTATTCACCGGTGCCGGTCAGCGAATACCCGACCATCAGATTTGCCGAGTTAATCGCCTGCCCACCGGTGTTGCCGCCGCCCAGGTGCGTCAAATTCACCCCATCGTTGAACGGGCAGGTGTCGGCGGCCTTCCATCGGGCAAGATAGACCCAAGCACCGTCGGTCGCCTGCGTCCACCCAACCGCGCACCCGGCCGCGTTGACCCCCACGGCTTTGCTCTTCATGTTCGGGCTGCCACTTTCGTAGTCGAAATGGCGGACCCCATCCGAATACCAGAAGGCCCGTTGGCGCGGCGTGCCACCGGAGTTGAATTCTATCGAGCCCACGACCACACCGCCGGCACTGATCGCGTTGGCTTCGCTGCTCAGGTCATCCTCATGACCGAGATCGGTGAAGACATAGGTTGTGTCCTGGGCAGCGACCCACGGTGTGAAGGTAAGACAGAAAAGACAAAGCAAAGACAGGGTTATTCTCATCATGACAATAAAATCTTACCACCCGTCGACGCGAGAAAAAACAAGATCACAGATTAAATTCCAGACCTTCGTCAAACCTCCTTGGAACCCGATTTCTTGAGCCATCGGTGACCGAAGCTGCGCTATCCTTTCCGCCGGAGGTTGCCTGATGCACCGTTCGATCCTTCACCCCTCGCCCACCACCGTTCTTGTCGCCTGTCTGGCGCTCCTCGTCTGCTCCACCGGCTCGGCACAGGTCATCAACGAGTACCTCGCCAACCACACCGGAACCGACAACAACGAGTACATCGAGATCTTCGGTCAGCCGAGCACCTCGTATGCGAACCTCACGATTCTCCAGATCGAAGGGGACATCGCCGACGGACCCGGAAACCTCGACTCGGCCATCGCGGTCGGGATCACCGATGGCGGTGGATACTGGTGGACCGGCTATCTGAGCAACGAGCTCCACAATGACAACATGTCTCTCCTTCTGGTCGATGGATTCTCAGGTGTGGTCGGCCAGGATCTCGACACCAACGACGACGGCGCCCTCGATCTCACCCCCTGGACTCAGCTCATCGACGAGGTCGGGATCAAGGCGCAGGATTCGGTCGAGCCCGGATTCGTCTACACCTCATTTGATCTCTATCCCGGCACCGACGGGGTCTGGTTCACCTGGGGCGGCGGCTCGCGAATCCCCAACGGGGTTGACAACGACACCGCGGACGACTGGGTCCGCAACGACTGGGATGGTGAGGGCCTGCCGGGTTTCAGCGGCACCCTCGGTCCCAACGAGGCGGCCAACACCCCGGGCGCCGAGAACAACGCCTATGTCCCGCGGGCGCCGGTCATCAACGAGGTGGTCATCGACCACATCGGCGCGGATGACCACGAGTTCATCGAGATCTTCGGCGAAGCTTCGGGCGACTACTCGACCCACCACATCGTGGTGCTCGACGGCAGCGCGGCCGGCAACCCGGGCGCCATCAATTTTGCCGCCCAGCCGGACCTCGTCAACGGCGGGTCGAGCTGGACGACCGGTTTTCTCCTCCCGGACTCGCTTGAAAACCAATCGCAGACTATCCTCCTGGTCACCGGTTTCACCGGGCTCGAGGGCGACGATCTCGATACCGATGATGACGGCGTCCTCGACACCACGCCGTGGAACACCATCGACGACGCCATCGCCTTCGACGCCGGCGGACCAGGGGACCACTTCTACGCCGCACCGGTCCTGGGCGATGGATTCGACGGACTTCCGGGAGCACCCGGCGGCGCCTCCCGCGCCACCAGCGGATTCGACAGCGATACTGTCGATGACTGGGCGCGCAACGACTTCAACGGCGAGGGACTGGCGGGATTCCCCGGTGACCTCGGTCCGCAGGAGGCCTACAACACGCCGGGGCTTGCCAATCGTCTCCGCCTCGAGGACTACTACGCATCGGCGAACACGGGCGATCCCGCGTCCCTCAGGGCGACCCTGCACGAGATCATCGATGACCACATCCGCCACGAGTACACTGCCGATGTGACCGATACCTGGGACATCCTCGATCCCGCCAGCGAGGACCCCGACGAACCCCTCAACATCCTCGATGTCTACAAGAACGCGAGCTATCCCAAGGCGGGCGCCGGCAATTCCAACTACGATCGGGAACACACCTGGCCCAAGTCCTACGGCTTTTCGACCAACAGCTACACCAACTCGCCATACACCGATTGCCACCAGCTCTTTCCGGCCGCCGGCTCCTACAATGGGAGTCGATCCAATAAACCCTTCGACACCTGCGACGGCGTCTGCGCGGAGTGGCCGACCGATGTCAACAACAACTCGGGTGGCGGCTCGGGCGTCTACCCGGGCAACTCCAACTGGACCGATTCCCCGCGCTGGGAGACCTGGATCGGCAGGCGGGGTGATGTCGCACGCGCGGTGATGTACATGGCCGTCCGTTACGAGGGCGGCAGCCACGGCGTGACTGGTTTTTCAGAAACCGACCTGGTCCTGACCGACAACGCGGGCCTCATCCAGACCACGAGTTCGAGCCCCGCCTACATGGGTCTGCTCTCGACCATTCTGGCTTGGCACGCCGAGGATCCGGTTGACGATCTCGAACGTCACCGGGTCGATGTCGTGTGGCAACACCAGGGCAACCGCAACCCGTTCATCGACCATCCAGAATGGGCGAATTGCATCTTTGCCGGAACCGACTGCAGGGGAACGATCTTTAGTGACGGCTTCGAATCGGGCGACACCGGAGCCTGGTCTTCGGTCACGCCCTAGCCTGAGTTTGTCCATGAGCTTCCGATCTTGCGCACCCCTTGTTTTGATGTGTCTCTCGGTCCTCGCGGCGCCGGGCATGGCGAGCGCGACCGAACCCCCGACCAAATCTTCGAACGTCCTCCTGCATCCTGCCGACGGATTCTGGAAGGAGCAGGCGCCTGTGCGGCTTCGCGTTCGTTTCAACACCGGTGAGGGTGACTTCGTTGTCGAGGTGCACCGGGCGTGGGCACCGATCGGTGCAGACCGCTTATACAATCTTGTGCGGGCCGGCTTCTTTGACGACAGCCGGTTCTTTCGTGTTCGTGCGGACTACATCGCCCAGTTCGGCATCCCGGGAGACCCCAAAATTTCCACGGTCTGGCGGGAGCTTGCGATCAAGGACGATCCGGTCCGAGAGTCCAACACCAGAGGCAGCTTTGCCTACGCCATGACCGGCCCCGATACCCGGACGACCCAGCTCTACATCAACCTTGCGGACAACACCCATCTCGACGCTCAGGGCTTCGCACCGATCGGATGGGTCGTCGAGGGCATGGAGGTCGTCGATCGGCTCTACGCCGGATACGATGAAGGCGCGGGTGGTGGGATGCGGAGCGGCAAGCAGGGAACGATCTTCAGCGATGGCAACGCCCACCTGGATCGGGATTTCCCGATGTTGACGAAACTCGTGCGAGCCACCATTGAGTAGAGGAGGAAACATGTTTGTTCCGAAACGCGGTTTCAGTAGATATCCGTCCCTGTTGGTGTTGCTCCTGTTGGCCGCGGCTCAGCCTCTGATCGCCGCCGACTACCCCGTACCGAAGGAGGGCGATTACAAGATCGAGGACTTCGAGTTCGCGAGCAGTGAGATCCTCCCCGAACTCAACCTCCACTACACGACCATCGGCGAACCGCGGCGGGACGACTCGGGCACGGTTCGCAATGCCGTCCTCATCATGCACGGCACCACGGGGTCCGGTGGCGGTTTTCTTTCGGAGCGATTTGCCGGTGAGCTCTTCGGCCCCGGAGAACTGCTGGACGGTGAGCGCTTCTATCTCATTCTCACCGACGCCATCGGTCATGGAAAATCGAGCCGCCCCAGCGACGGCCTCCACATGTCGTTTCCCAAGTACACCTATGACGACATGGTGCGGGCTCAGTACCGGCTCTTAACCGAGCACCTCGGGGTCGATCACCTGCGCCTGGTGATGGGGACTTCCATGGGTGGAATGCACACCTGGGTCTGGGGCTACACCTATCCCAATTTCATGGATGCCCTCATGCCCCTGGCAAGTCTCCCAGTCGAGATCGCAGGACGCAACCGTATGCTGCGCAAGATGATCATCGATTCGGTCCAGACCGACCCGGCGTGGAACGGCGGCGAGTACGTCGAGCAGCCTCCGGGTTTGATCCTGGCCATGCACCCGCTGATCTTCATGGTCAGCAGCCCACTGCAGTGGCAGGTGGAGGCGCCGACCAGGGAAGAGGCCGAGGCCTTCCTGGACGCAAGGATCCAGCGCTATGCATCGCACATGGATGCCAACGATCTGATCTATCAGTTCGATTCATCACGGGACTACGATCCGTCACCGCACCTGGAGAAAATCGTTGCGCCGTTGCTGGCCATCAATTCGGCCGACGACCAGGTCAACCCGCCGGAACTCGGAATCCTCGAACTCGAGATCCGGAAAGTACCCAACGGGCGCGCCGTGGTGCTGCCCATCACCGCTGAGACCCGGGGGCACGGAACCCATTCGATCCCGGCGATCTGGGGTCCGTATCTCGAGGAGCTATTGGCGGAATCCGAGCCGATCGGCTAGGAATCCGCGCTCGCCTTTCACGGCTTTCGGCACCAAGTACTGCCTCGCCTACTCCTGCTCCGGTGATTCTTCGTACGTCCTCGCCCTACCCCGTCTTGACACCTGGCACAGGTCGGAGGGCAAGGAATCTGAGTTGAGGCAGATCAGGAGTTTGCAGAAGCATTGGATCGGCTTGATGCGACTCTTGCGGAGTCGTGCCGCCACAGAACCAAGATCGTCTGAATCGTCTGACCTGGCGGCCAAGTTTATATTCTCAGATCCGGGCTTGACTCCCGATAGAGGCACCGATGTCTGAAAACTCCGGATGGGAACGGCCTGGGAGGAGACGTGGATCCCAAAACCGGGCTCCACAATGATCCAAATCACCAGGAACCAGAGAAATCGGAAAAATTTAGGGTCTTGTGGTGCACTGATGCAACGGTCACCACCCTCGGAAAACGGGCGGTATTGTCGCTACGCAATGGTCGTGCCCGAGCCGGCCGACGGAAATCTGCGCCGTGGGCCGTGAGTGGGCAATGAATACGAACGATAAGGCGAAGTTGGCACGGATCGTGAGGATTTTAGATTATAACTAAAAAGCACGATAGCAGAGTTGAACAAGTGACTGTTGACAAACATCCCCCAAAAGGATAATCACTAGTAGCGAGTCTGACAAATGAACTGGAACGACCCAAATGTTGCGGATGCCGTCCTCAATTGCGTGGCCGATGGTGTCTTCACGGTGGACAACAATTTTCGCATAACGTACTTCAACAAGGCGGCTGAGGAGATTCTCGGTTTCGATCGTCGCGATGTCATCGGCCGCCCCTGCCGGGAAGTCTTGAGGTCCAGTGTCTGCGACCAGGGATGTGGAGTGGAGCGCACTCTCGAGAACGGCCGTCCGGTGATGATGCGCGCCATTTACATCACCAACTCCGTGGGCGAACGGCTGCCCGTGTGCATCTCGGCGAGTGTGCTCTCCAATTCGGACGGAGAAATCGTTGGGGCGGTCGAAACCTTCCGCGACCTCACGCACCTGGAGCTGTTCAAGAACGACTCCGAACGGATGATCCTGCCCAACATCATCGGTCGGAGCCCCGCCATGTCGCGGGTATTCGACCTTGTCCCGATCGTCGCCGAGAGTGACAGTACGGTCCTCATCGAGGGCGAGAGCGGCACCGGCAAGGAGCTGGTGGCGCGTGCAGTGCACGAGCTCAGTCCGCGGCGCGACAAACCTCTGGTGGTGGTCAACTGCGGGTCGATACCGGACACCCTCCTCGAGTCCGAGCTCTTCGGCCACAAAGCGGGGTCCTTCACCGACGCAAGGCGCGACAAGGCCGGCCGTTTCGAGCTTGCAGAAGGCGGCACCATCTTCCTCGACGAAATCGGCGACGTGTCGCCCGCTCTCCAGGTGCGGCTGCTGCGGGTGCTCCAGGAACGGGTGGTGGAGCCCCTTGGAGGGACCGGTCCGCGGCCGGTGGACGTGCGGGTGATCTCGGCCACCAACAAGAACATCCACCAGCTCGTGGCGGACGGCCTTTTCCGCAAGGACCTCTACTACCGGGTCAACGTGATCAAGATTTCAATCCCGCCTCTGCGCGACCGGCGCGACGACATCCCGCTTCTGGTAGACGCCATGATCCGCAAGGCCAACGACAACGGCCGAACGATCGAAGGAATTTCGCCCGAAGTGATGGAGGTCCTGATGAGTCACAGCTACCCGGGCAATGTCCGTGAGCTGCAGAACATCCTCGAGCACGCGGCCGTTCTCTGTCCCACAGGGGTCATTGGACTGATACACCTTCCCGATGAGCTGATCGGTCCGGCGTCTGAGAACCCCGAGTGTCTGGACATCGTCGAGGCCCTCCAGCGAAGTCTGATCGTTTCCGCCCTCGAGCGAAACGGTGGCAATCGAAGAGCGGCCGCCGAGGAGCTGTCGATCCATCCCACAACCCTTTGGCGCCGCGCCCAGCGCCTCGGTGTTGAACTTCCGGAGGTCGACGGTCGAACCAACCCGCGCGGGCCCTGTGCCCGCCACTAGGAGCTTGTAGGGAATAGATTGGCGGCGCCTTTCGGGCGCCGAGAAGGCCCTCTATTGTTGGATTCTCGGCCCGTACTCGAAGTACTGCTCCGAGAATCCGCCGCAAAGGGCACCTAACGGCACTCCGAAATCCATCCATCATCAACCCCCTACAGCTCCTAGCCCGCATTTCTCACCGGGTTTCGTCGCGAGGGCTGGTAGATTTTCAGCCGACTTGTTCGTCAGTTGATCATACTATCGACATGGACGTGCATGATCCGGTCGATCACACCCAATCTATGCTGAAGAAAATCCGAGCCGTCTGAACCGACCGTTGCAACCGTGCAGTGCTCGGGAAGCAAAATTTCTGATCTTGAGGCCGCCGATTTTTGGAAGTGCTTTGTTTTCTTTGATTTCAAGATATTGGTACAGATATTGAGTATAGATTCCCCACTAATAACCCTTGGCTACCCCAGAGGTAACCACACAACTTGTTGGCCAATGGTTCGTCGGATCGTGAGGGGTGGTGCGTCCTGAATCCCCGAAACACTCCCGAGAATGGACCGAAGGCCAAAGGGGGGGATCATGCGTCGGATTCTCAGCATTGTTTCGTTGCTCCTGTTTCTGGCTGGTGCGGCCGCTGCCCAGAACGCCTGGGGACCCGGCCGGATCGACCTGCCCCTTATCGCAGGCCAGTATCACGAGGCTGGAACGGTCACGATCCACAACAACAATGGAGGGCTCCTGATCGACGTCCAGATGGACAACGGCTGGCAGATGATCGAGCTGCACGTTCACGCCGGGTGGGAGGGCAACCCGATCCCCGTAACCAGGAAAGGAAATGTGATCCCGGGAAAATTCGACTTTAAATACGAGTTTGATCCGCCGGCCTTGGGCCAAGCGGTCTACCTCGACTTCGTGGAAGACCTCCAGGGCTTCCGCTGGGGTGAGCCCTGCGAGCCGCAGCGGACGCGATTTATCGCCGTTCATGCTGAGGTCAGGGGATTTGATCCCAGGACTGGGCAGACCCTCGCAGAGGGCGCCTGGGCCCACGGCGACCTCGAATTCACCCAGGGCGGATGGGCCCGCTGGCTGAAGTACGAGATGGCCCACAAGAGGAACTTTCACTTCGTCGACTCACCGGTCGCCGGTCTGATCGTGGCCAGCCCGACCGAGTATGTCTATACGGACGAGTCGGGTGCGGCACCCTACTTCCCCGGCGAATCAGCCAGCTTCTACCTGGGTTGGCAGCATCTCGGGATGACGCTTCTGGACCACAAGGTATCGCCCCTGGATCTGTTTCCGGTCTCGGACATCGATGACCCGCGGGTGATCAACATGGCCGTGCTGTTGCAGAGCCTTGATGCCGACGCCGACCCGCAGCCGGGCATCTTGATCACCGAAGAAGTCGAAGACTGCTTCGACCAGGCAGTGGGGAGCCTGGGCTACATCAGCATCACCGATTGGTCCGACGACCCCGCCAACCCGACCTCGCAGGTCAACCTTCTGGTGGATGCCACCATCGCCAACTGCAACGGGATCGTGCCTCTGACCAAGGTGTCGCCCGAGGACGCCCAGGCCAACCTCGATCGATCCCTCAACTCCGCCATGTTCCGCAAGAACATCTCCAGGACCCCTGAGCTGGCCAGCAGCAAGGCCAAGCTCAACGTCATGGGTGTGTGGTTCCCGGCTCTTCGGGCCAACGGCGATCCGGCCACCTACACGGATGACAATGGCGCCGAACAGCCTGGGATCCCGTACTACGACGAAGACGGGACCTTCGTTCGGGCGGCTTCCGAGGCCAAACCGCTGGTCATCACCTTCACGGACGCCGATATTCTGACCGACGCCCACGACGTGTGGGCGAGGACATCTCGCGACGACGGTAACACGTGGAAGAAAAAGAACCTCTCCCGCATGGCCTATCGGTCGTCGTTCACCCTGGCCAACGGCTATGAGTACTTCGGGCACTGCAAGAAACCGGTCTTCCAGGTCAAGGGCAACAAGATCCTGGTCGCCTGGACCACGAAGTTCGCGCGTGGCGGCAGGCCGGGCTATGCGATCAATCTGTGTGACGATCCCGACACGGTCGATGTCGAAACACCTGATTCAGGGTGTGCCGTGTACTGCACTGGAAATTTACTAGACGGAACCCAAGTCTGCGAGCCGGATTACCCATTCGACGACGCCTACTGGAAGGATGACATCTGGGGCGTGTCGGGACCGCAGCGCTCCGTCGACTACACCGATCAGGGATACCCCGAGGTCGGCGAGGTGCCCTACAGTGCCGTTTGGGTGGCCCGTGGGTTGATTCTCACCGCGAGCGACCTGACGAAGGCGCCATTCAATACTGTGAGTCCCGAGACGGGAGCACTCTATGGTGTAGGCGACATCGTCTGGTACAAGCCCGAGCGTTTGACCAGCGCCCGTCGGGACGCCAACCAGGTCTTCATGGGCGGCGCCGTCGGCGCGGGTTTCGCCATCGCGTGGCAGGAGGATCCGGGCGGCCTGCGTCCGGGTGAGGCCAAGGGCCCCGGCCCCGGCTGGGGCGGCGCCACGACCAATCACAAGACCGACATCTGGTACAGCTACATCACCTGGGCGGATTTCGCCAAGGTCGACACGAACTTCGTATCGGGCGGTGATCCCGAGCACGAGGACCCGGACTTCCTGGGCCGTCCGAAGGCCCTGGTGCCGATGTCGCTGCCCATCAGGCTCTCCGACAACGATGTGGTCAATACCGACAACATGTTCATCGAGTTGGACGCCGACGGTCTCCCCGAGGTTGACGGGGACGCCAAATTCATCCCGGTCATCAATCCCGACACCAACTCCGAAGACAGCGACGGCTCGCACCGCTACGGCTACATGGTCGAGGATCTGTGGAACTGGGATGGTTCTGTCTACAAAGAAAGCGATGGGGCGGCTACCTGGGAATCTGGTTCAGGTGGAACCCTCTACGAGTTCACCAACCAACAAGACGAGCTGAAGACCGTGGTCATCACCGCCGACGGGAGACCGTTGGACGGCAACACGGGCGCCTCACGGGCCAATCTCTTCCTCCAGACCTACACCAAGCCCGACGGCACCAAGAGCGCCTGGGCGATCATGGCCTACGAAGAGACAAAGGGTGTCGGCCTCGGACCGCCAGAAGACACCGGAACCGGTGGGGAGCCGCAGGACGGCAGCGGCTACGACCCGTTAGAGACTTTCCCGGACGAGGGCAAGAACGCCATCTACCACAGCTTCGATTTCCAGAATCCCGATCTCGTCAGTGCCGGGACGATCCTCAACCTCCCTGAAACCGATGATCTGACCGGTGACCCGATCTACGTTCTTGAAGTGCCCTGTTTCGGCTCCGATGAGAACGGATTGTGCATCGTGAATCCCGATGCAGGCGAGCAGATCCTCGACTGGAGGGGCCAACCGATCCTGGCCTACGAGAACGCCAGGCGGCCGCGTTTCATCCTGCAGTCCAAAGCGGCTGCGTTCGGCGGTGCCTTGGTGGACGGCTCGTTCAAGGAACCCGGCAACTCGGGCACCGTCCTGATCGTCCTCTACAAGGAGGGTGAAGAGGGCGCGGGACGCCAATCGGACATCATAGCCCGACGTTGCGTGGTCAAAGATCCCGCAGGCGTCATCAGGGGAGGCAACCCCTGGAGTCCCAACAATTTCCTGCCTCACGCTGTGGGGGACTTACGTCAGGGCGAAAGGGGCGTGCAAAATGTCAGCACCGTGACGCCCCTGGTGACCTGGATCAACCCCGACCGAGATCCGGAGGCCAAGGGTGACGGCACCAAGGTCTGCACATGGGAGCAGCCGGAAACAAACCTTTGGGCCAAATCAAAGGTCAACCCCTACGAGGATGCTCGTGCGCATCGCGGTGGGATCCGCGGCGACTTCGTGGTCATGGGCTATTCATTCACGCCCAACTGGGCGGCATCGAGAAACGCCCACGACAAGTATGACTTCTACATCCGTCGTTCCTTCGACGGGGGTCAGACCTGGACGACCGATCCGGAAGCGACCATCGATGTCGAGCACACAGACATCTTCATAAACCCGGAGGGCGTTTCGGGGTTTGAGCTCAACGAAATGGGGGACGATATCAGCGAAACGACCAAGCACTACGAGGTTGTGTCGTTCTATGAAGGCGGAGGTGTTTACGAAAAGGCTCGGAACGTTTCGCTGACCAAGAACAACAAGACCAGCGTCATCGAACCGAGGATCGTCGCCGTTCCCGGCACGATCAAGATCAATGGGGTCTGGACTGGTATCGCTGAAGACAAGCAGAACCGCAACGTCTTCTACGTCGCCTACGGCACCTCGACCAACCTGCCAGATGTCGACAAGGCGCCGGAAGACCTCTTCTACAGCTTCTCGACGGACAAGGGCACGACCCTGTTCGAGGATGTGTGGGTGGTCAATCCCGACAGCTCCGGCAATTGGCCCGGTGTGGAGGTGACCGGCTGGGGCCGGTTGGCCAAGAGCGAGGCTGAAGACGGCGAGGTCCAACTGCGGATGACGCCGGACGGATCGCGTTTCTACTCCTGCTGGCTCGAGGAGGGCGAGGAGGGCAGTGACATCCTCTTCCGGAGGATCATGTCTAAGGAATTCGAGGTCAATAACGTGTTGCCGTAGTTTCATGACTCAGCCGATGAGGTGTTCGAGACTGAAAACGGGTTGTTACTAGTCCCGGTTTCGACGCCTATTCCCCTTGGCGGGCGCACCAGCGCCCGCCCCTTTTTTCTATTTTCTGAACTTCGCCCTTTACGGACGGAAACCAGACTGAGCTTCGTACGTCCTCGCCGTACCCCTCTCCCCTATTCCGTGGATCCGAGAAACGTCACAAGTGGGTGCCTGACACTATTTCTGTGGTGTGGGCTTCGGGGTCGGGAGACAGCGTCGGCGTCCGAGTACGGCTATGATGACAAACCGAGGAGGCGCCATGCGGTTGACCCGGGGTGAGTGGTTTGCGGTGCTGTTGTTTCTGCCGGTGGTGATCGGATTTCTGCCGCCGGTGACGGGGTGGGCGGCAGGTGTCGAGACACGAGTGTTGGGGCTGCCGTTCCTTCTGTTCTGGAACGGGTTCATGGTGGCGGCGACCGCGGTCCTCATGACTCTGGCCCTGGCGATCAAAGATCGGGTGGACCGGTCATGACGGTGGCACTCGTTATCATCGTCGGCTGGCTGGTCGTAACGACCATTGTGGGCGTGGTGGCCGGGCTCGACCGGCGTTTCGGTCTCGAGGAGTTCATGGTCGGTGGCCGCTCGTTCGGGACGCTGCTCTTCTACACCATCGCGGCGGCCGAAATCTACAGCGCTTTCGCCTTCCTCGGTCTCGCCGGCTGGGCGTACAGCAAGGGTCTGAGCGTCACCTACGGACTCGCCTATATCGGAATCGCCTACGGTCTGCTCTTCTTCATCGGACCGAGGGTCCAGCGGCTCGGCAGGCGCGCGGGCTATGTCACCCAGCCGGACTTCTTCGAGGACCGCTACGCATCGAGGTGGTTGGGGGTCGGCACGGCGGTGGTGGGCGTCGTCTTCATCATCCCGTACCTCCAACTGCAGCTCC